>NZ_JBIWKI010000006.1:0-297888 GCF_044765565.1 Streptomyces sp. NPDC102437
CGGCCCCGGACGGCCCCCAGCCGGCCGACCTCGTTACCCACGCCGCCGCCACCGCCGCCACCGCGCGCGCCCGCTCCCGAACCGCGCCCCGCTCCATCCCCTGCACCCCAGCCGCAGCCCGCCCCCGCCGTCCCGGCCCCCACCGCGCGCACCACACCACCACCCCCGCTCCCCCAACCGCAGGAGCTCACACCGGAACTTCAGCGCGTGGCCACCGCGCTCCTCGCCGACCTGCGCCGCCAGGCGCCTCAACTCGTCCTCTCCGAGCACGACATCCACACCCTCGCACCCGGCGTCGCCACCTGGCTCGAACGCGACGCCCACCCCGACACCATCCGCCACGCCCTCACCACCGACCTCCCGAACCCTCTGAAACACCCCGCCAAGCTCCTGCGCCACCGGATCACCACGCTCCTGCCACCACCGCTGCCGGGAGCCCAGGACGTCGTCGCGCTCGCACGCCCCGGCGTCATCGTCATCCCGCTCCAGAACTGCGACAGCTGCGACCGCGCCTTCCGCTCCCGCCACCCCGGCCACTGCCGTGGCTGCCGGTCGGATCTCCACACAGCCGCCTGACGGAAACGTCACTCGACCCGAACGGACCTCCATGGTCAGCTCACCCCACGAAGCGATGCACCGCATCTTCCAGGAGTACCCCGGCCTCTTCTCCCGCGTCTCCGAAGTGCTCGGAATCGACATCCCACCACCCACCTCGGCCACCGCTCTGCCCACCGACCTCACCGAAGCCCGCCCCGTCGAACGCCGGGTGGACACCCTCCTGCGCATCGAAACAAAGCACGACGGGCCCTTCCTCCTCGCCATCGAAGCCCAGGGCAAGAAGGACCCGCGCAAGACCGCCAGCTGGCCGTACTACGTCAGCTATCTCCACAACAGGTATGCCCTGCCCGTCCTCTTACTGGTCGTCTGCCAGGACCACACCACCGCCGAATGGGCCGCACGCCCCATCTCCATCGGCGTCCGTCAATGGCAGACCCTCGCCCTGAACCCCCTCGTCGCGGGCCCGCACAACATGCCCGTCATCACCGACGTGGCCGAAGCCCGCAAAGACCTCGCCCTCGCCACCCTGGCCGCCATCACACACGCCGACAATCCGGACGTCGGTGCCATACTGAAAACCCTGTCCGCCGCACTGCGGGACACACCGGAAACCATCGCCGACCCCATCGTCGAACTCACCGCACAGGGCCTGGGCAACCGCCCGGCCGCACAACAGTGGAGGAACCTGGTGGCCGTGGATCTCTCTTTCTACAAGTCCCCCCTCTCGGAAGAAATCCGGGACGAAGGCCGGGCACAAGGCCGGGTGCAAGGCCGGGTGCAAGGCCACGCCGAGGACATCCTGCTCGTACTGGGACAGCGCAACATCACCGTGCCCGACAAGGTTCGCGACCGGATCACCGATTGCGGCGACCCCGAGACTCTGCGCCAGTGGCTCATGCGAGCCGTCACTGCCGGCTCTGCCGAGGAGATCTTCGCCGAGGAGTAGCCGCATCCTGGTAGCTGCACCCCGCCCGTCTGCAGACCCCAAGCCCGTTCACCAGCTCCCCACGTCCGGGGCCGGGGCAGGACGCGGTACGTCCGTGACGGAACTCCGCACAGCCGCCGAGCGGAACGTCCGCATCGATCTACTCCTGGAAGAATCAACCGCGGCAGCACGTGCCTTCGGTCCGCTCGGGGAACAAGTCCGGATCTGGCACCGTGCAGGCGGCACCGACCACACGAGTCTTCACGCCAAGGTCATCGCCGCAGACCGCCATACCGCGCTGTTGGGCAGCGCGAACCTTACGAGTCGAGGCCTCAGCCGCAACGTCGAGATCGGTGTCATCCTGTGCGACTCACGGGCGGTCGGCAGGCTGGTCGCTGGCTGACCGGCCCCGAGGGGCTTCTCCGCAGATCCTGAGCCTGTCCAGTCAGTACCCCGACTCAGCCCGGCCTTCGCTCTCTGACAAAATCCGGCCATGCCTGCACGCACCACCGCCTCCTGGACCCTGCGCCCCGCCCTGCCCGAGGACATCGAGGCCCTGGCCGAACTCAGGGCCGTGGTGATGCGCCCCGACCTGGAGCGGCTCGGGCGTTACGACGAGCACCGCGTACGGCAGCGGCTGCGGGACGGGTACGTACCGCAGCACACCTCGGTCGTGGTCGTGGATGGCGAGCTCGCCGGCTCCGTCACCCTGCGCCCGGTCGACGGCGGGCTGCGGCTGGAGAACTTCTACCTCTCCCCCGCGCTCCACGGGCGCGGCACAGGCACCGCGGTGCTCCGCTCGCTGCTCGCGCGGGCCGACAAGGCGGGCGCGACCGTGCGGCTGGACGTGCTCCAGGGCAGCGCCGCCCGCGCGCTCTACGAGCGGCACGGGTTCACCGAGGAGCACCGGGACTCGATCGATGTGTTCATGGTGCGTACACCCGTACGTTGAATCGTCCGGGTCACATCATCGGATATCCAGGCAACCCGCCTACGTGAATCTCCGTCTATCCCCCCGCAGTAGCGGCTCGCTCGCCACCCGCCGCGACCTGCATGGACTCGGTACGCAGCACAGGGCAGCCCGGCCGCCCGCTGCGGGGGAAGTGGACGGAGCACGGTGTGACGGATCGATCCGCCTCGCGCGTATCGCGCCTGGGAATGCCGCGGCGCACCCTGCTGGCGGCGGCCGGTGCGACCGGTCTGGCGGGCCTCACCGCCTGCACGGCGCCCTCGCCGCCCCGCCGCCGCGATCCGGCCGCGGACCCGATGCCCGGACTGCCGATAAGCACCTCGCACCCGGCGCTGATGATGCAGGTCCTCGCCCACCCGGACGACGACCTGTACTTCATGAACCCGGACACCCGGCAGGCGCTCGACGCCGGGACCCCGATGGTCTGCGTGTACCTGACGGCCGGCGAGGCCACCGGCATAAACCGCATCCCGGGCCACCCGCTGCCCGTGCCCGACAAGCCCGCGTACTCCTCCGCCCGGCACCAGGGGCTCCGCCAGGCGTACGCGACCCTGCTCGGCCTCGGCCGGTTCACCCCGTGGCAGAAGTCCGTCATCGAGCTGCACGGCGGCCACCGCGCCGAGATCGACACCCTCGTCCACCGCGGCCGCAAGGTCGAGCTGATCTTCGTCAACACCGCCATGCACACCACGTACGGGCGTCTCGGACTCCCCAGCCTCTGGCAGGACCGGCGGCTGGTCCTGCCGACCGTCGTCGCCGAGGGCTCACCGCTCAGGAAGGTGGGTTCGTACACCTACGACGGGCTGATCGACGTCCTGGCCGGACTCTTCGAGCGGTACCGGCCGAGCGTGCTGCACACCATGGACCCCGACCCCGACATCCAGCACAGCAGCGAGACCGTCCGCCGCCAAGACAGCGAGCAGCCGGGCTACTCCGACCACCCCGACCACACCGCCACCGCGCTGTTCACCTGGGCGTCGCTGATCCGGTGGGTGGCACGGACCACCCGGGGCGGCGGTGAGGTGCCGAGCTTCGCCGTCACGGCGTTCCGCGGCTACTACAACCGGCACTGGCCGAAGAACCTGCCGCCCGCCGTGCTGGCCGAGAAGGCCTCGCATTTGGTCCCGTACGGCGGCTCGGCCGACTGGCGGTGCGGCAACCCGGCAGGCTGCGGGGACTACAACGTGGGCGGCAACCGGCCGCTGACCAACCGGAAGGGCTGGGTGCGCTCCACCCACTACCGCTACCCCGGCCCCCGGCCCGCCGTGGCCGCCGAGCCGGACGGCCGGCTCGTCACGTACGCGGTGCTGGGCCTGCGGGCGGTACGGCGGCGCGAGAGCGCACCGGGCAGCGGGGTGTGGGACGCGCCGGACGACCTCGGCGGCGGCCCGCTCGCACCGGTGCTGGGCAGCGCGACGCTGCCGGACGGGCGCCATCTGCTCTTCGGGCTGCGGTTCTCGGCGCTCGGCGGGCACGGCGCGGACAACGAGCGCGAGATCGTCGCGCTGGAGCAGCGCTCCCCCGGCGGCGCCTTCCGCGCCTGGCAGGGGCTGGGGAACCCGGAGCGCGGCCACGACGACGGGCGCCGGATCGGAGTCCCGGTCGCGGTCGCCGCCCCCGACGGGCGGGTGCACCTCTTCGTCCGGAACGCGGAGAAGGGCCTCAGCACCCGGGTACGGGACACGGCCGGCCGGTGGAGCGGGTGGGCGGACATGGGCGGCGGCGAGATCCAGGACGGGCTGAGTGCTGTGGTGGACGCCGAGGGGTGTGTCCATGTCTTCGCGGCCGGCCGGTTCGCGGTGCACCACTGGACGCAGGACGCGCCCGGCGAGGCGGTGACAGCGCGCACCCAGATCACCGGGGTGCCGGTGCCCGGCGACGGACCGGCCGCACTGCCGGGGACGGACGGCAGCATCGAGCTGTTCTACCGCGCGACGGCGAAGGCCGCGTTGACGACCGTACGGACCGGCGAGACGGCCGACGAGACCGGCATCGACGGCTACGGCCGCCGGATCCCGGACCGGGCGGGCTTCGACGGATACGGGCCGGTGGCCGCCACCGGGTCGTCGGCCGCCCCGGTGCTGCTCGGCCGCACCGCCGAGGGCCTCGTCCAGCTCCATACCCCCGAAGGACTCTTCGTACGACGGCGCGGGCCGGTGGCGCTGGACGGTCCGGCCCTGCACGTCGACCGGGACGGACGGCCGGTGGTGGTGGCCGTGGGGCCCGACGCCCTGCCCTGGATCTGGCGCCCCTGAGCGATGTCCCCCTGAACCCGAAGCATGAAGAAGGGCCCCGGTCCACCGCTTGCGCGGCGGGCCGGGGCCCTTCTCGGTGCTCTGTGCGGAGCAACCAGGTCAGACAGTCAGGTAATTACTTGACGATCTTGGTGACCTGGCCGGCGCCCACGGTCCGGCCACCCTCACGGATGGCGAACTTCAGGCCCTCCTCCATGGCGACGGGCTGGATCAGCGCGACGCTCATGACGGTGTTGTCGCCCGGCATGACCATCTCGGTGCCCTCGGGGAGGGTCACGACGCCGGTCACGTCCGTGGTACGGAAGTAGAACTGCGGGCGGTAGTTGTTGAAGAACGGGGTGTGACGGCCACCCTCGTCCTTCGACAGGATGTAGGCCTGGGCCTCGAACTCGGTGTGCGGCGTGACCGAACCGGGCTTGATGATGACCTGGCCGCGCTCGACGTCCTCGCGCTTGATGCCACGGAGGAGCAGACCGACGTTCTCACCGGCCTGGCCCTCGTCGAGCAGCTTGCGGAACATCTCGATGCCGGTGACCGTGGTGGTGGTCTTCTCGGTCTTGATACCGACGATGTCGACGGTCTCGTTGACCTTGAGGACACCACGCTCGATACGACCGGTGACGACGGTGCCACGACCGGTGATCGTGAAGACGTCCTCGATCGGCATCAGGAACGGCTTGTCGACGTCACGCTCGGGCTGCGGGATGTTCTCGTCGACGGCCTTCATCAGGTCGAGGACGGTCTGGCCCCACTCCTTGTCGCCCTCGAGCGCCTTGAGCGCCGAGACCTTGACGACCGGCAGGTCGTCGCCCGGGAACTCGTACTCGGAGAGGAGCTCACGGACCTCGAGCTCGACGAGCTCCAGGATCTCCTCGTCGTCCACCATGTCGGCCTTGTTCAGGGCGACGACGATGTACGGAACGCCGACCTGGCGGGCCAGGAGCACGTGCTCCTTGGTCTGCGGCATCGGGCCGTCGGTGGCGGCGACCACGAGGATGGCGCCGTCCATCTGCGCGGCACCCGTGATCATGTTCTTGATGTAGTCCGCGTGACCCGGGCAGTCGACGTGCGCGTAGTGACGCGACTCCGTCTGGTACTCGACGTGCGCGATCGAGATCGTGATACCGCGCTGGCGCTCCTCGGGAGCCTTGTCGATCTGGTCGAAGGCCGAGGCCTCGTTCAGGTCCGGGTACGCGTCGTGCAGCACCTTGGTAATGGCGGCCGTGAGGGTCGTCTTACCGTGGTCAATGTGACCGATGGTGCCGATGTTGACGTGCGGCTTAGTCCGCTCGAACTTCGCCTTCGCCACTGGGTCCTCCTGTGGAGTGGTTCTGTACGCCTTGCTTCATCGGCGCCAGGTGATCTTTGCTGGGATGCCGGGGCCGGGGGCATTCAACACATTGCTTTCGCTCTGCGAGGAATGCCCCACCAGGCTCCGGTGACAAGCCTAAAGCGTGAGCTCGGGAGAGTTACTCGCCCTTGGCCTTCGCGATGATCTCCTCGGCGACGTTCCGCGGAACCTCGGCGTAGGAGTCGAACTGCATCGAGTAGCTTGCGCGACCCGAGGTCTTGCTACGGAGGTCTCCGACGTAGCCGAACATCTCCGAGAGGGGCACGAGGCCCTTCACGACGCGAGCGCCGCTGCGCTCCTCCATGGCCTGGATCTGGCCACGGCGGGAGTTGATGTCACCGATGACATCGCCCATGTAGTCCTCGGGCGTGGTCACCTCGATGGCCATCATCGGCTCGAGGAGCACGGGGGACGCCTTGCGGGCACCCTCCTTGAACGCCTGCGAACCGGCGATCTTGAACGCCAGCTCGGAGGAGTCGACCTCGTGGTAGCCACCGTCGAGAAGGATGACGCGGACGCCGACCATCTCGTAACCGGCCAGGATGCCGAACTGCATGGCTTCCTGAGCACCCGCGTCCACCGAGGGGATGTACTCACGGGGGATGCGGCCACCGGTGACCTTGTTGACGAACTCGTACGAGGTCTCGCCACCCTCGATGGGCTCGATCGCGATCTGCACCTTGGCGAACTGACCGGTACCACCGGTCTGCTTCTTGTGGGTGTAGTCGATGCGCTCGACGGCCTTGCGGATCGTCTCGCGGTACGCGACCTGGGGCTTGCCGACGTTCGCCTCGACGCGGAACTCGCGCTTCATGCGGTCGACGAGCACCTCGAGGTGAAGCTCGCCCATACCACCGATGATGGTCTGGCCGGTCTCCTCGTCGGAGTGCACCTGGAAGGACGGGTCCTCCTCGGAGAGGCGCTGGATGGCGACACCCAGCTTCTCCTGGTCACCCTTGGACTTGGGCTCGATGGCGACCTGAATGACCGGCGCCGGGAAGTCCATGGACTCCAGGATGACCGGGTTCTTGTCGTCACACAGCGTCTCACCGGTGGTGGTCTGCTTCAGGCCCATGACGGCGATGATGTCGCCGGCGCCCACCGACTCGATCTCCTCACGCTTGTTCGCGTGCATGCGGTAGATCTTGCCGATGCGCTCCTTCTTGCCCTTGACGGAGTTCAGCACCGAGGTGCCGGACTCCAGGCGGCCCGAGTAGACCCGGACGAAGGTGAGCTTGCCGAGGTGCGGGTCGCTCATGATCTTGAACGCGAGGGCCGCGAGCGGCTCGTCGTCGGACGGCTTGCGCTTGACGACCTCCTCCGGGTCCTTGACGCCGTGGCCCTCGATGGCCTCGACGTCCAGGGGGGAGGGGAGGTAGCGCACGACGGCGTCGAGCAGGGGCTGGACGCCCTTGTTCTTGAACGCGGTGCCGCAGAACACGGGGGTGACGGTCGTCTCGCCGCCCTTGCCCGAGTTGATGGTGATGCGACGGATGCCCTCGTAGAGCTGCTCCACGGAAGGCTCTTCGCCCTCCAGGTAGAGCTCCATGAGCGCCTCGTCGTTCTCCGCGGAGGCCTCGAGGAGCTTGCCGCGGTACTCCTCGGCCTTCTCCACGAGGTTCGCGGGGATGTCGACGATGTCGTACGCCTCGCCCTTGGTCGCCTCGACGGGGTAGACGAACGCCTTCATCGTCACGAGGTCGACGACACCCGTGAAGTCGGCCTCGGCACCGATCGGGAGCTGCATGACGATCGGGGTCGCGCCGAGGCGGTCCGTGATCATCTGGACGCAGCGGAAGAAGTCGGCACCGGTGCGGTCGAGCTTGTTGACGAAGCAGATACGCGGCACGCCGTAGCGGTCCGCCTGACGCCAGACGGTCTCGGACTGCGGCTCGACGCCGGCGACACCGTCGAACACGGTGACGGCGCCGTCGAGGACGCGGAGCGAACGCTCCACCTCGACGGTGAAGTCGACGTGACCCGGGGTGTCGATGATGTTGATGGTGTGGTCAACATCATTGAGCGGCCAGTGGCAGGTCGTCGCGGCGGACGTGATCGTGATGCCGCGCTCCTGCTCCTGCTCCATCCAGTCCATCGTGGCAGCGCCGTCGTGGACTTCACCGATCTTGTACGAAACGCCGGTGTAGAAGAGGATCCGCTCAGTGGTGGTCGTCTTGCCCGCGTCGATGTGGGCCATGATCCCGATGTTGCGGACCTTGGCCAGGTCAAGCGAAGTGGTGGCCATAAGGCTCAATCTTCTCTCGGTCTCGATGTGGGTAGCGACTACCAGCGGTAGTGCGCGAAGGCCTTGTTGGACTCGGCCATCTTGTGGGTGTCCTCACGCTTCTTGACGGCAGCGCCAAGACCGTTGGAGGCGTCGAGCAGCTCGTTCATGAGGCGCTCGGTCATGGTCTTCTCGCGGCGGGCGCGGGAGTAGCCCACGAGCCAGCGCAGCGCGAGGGTGGAGGCGCGACCGGGCTTGACCTCGATCGGCACCTGGTAGGTGGCGCCACCGACACGGCGGGACTTGACCTCGAGCGAGGGCTTGACGTTCTCAAGCGCGCGCTTCAGCGTGATGACCGGGTCGTTGCCGGTCTTCTCGCGGAGGCCCTCCATGGCGCCGTACACGATCCGCTCGGCGGTGGAGCGCTTGCCGTCCAGCAGGATCTTGTTGATCAGCGAGGTGACAAGAGGAGAGTTGTAGACCGGGTCGATGATGACCGGGCGCTTCGGGGCGGGGCCCTTACGAGGCATTCTTACTTCTCCTTCTTGGCGCCGTAGCGGCTGCGGGCCTGCTTGCGGTTCTTGACACCCTGGGTGTCGAGCGAGCCGCGGATGATCTTGTAACGAACACCCGGCAGGTCCTTCACACGGCCACCACGCACGAGCACGATGGAGTGCTCCTGCAGGTTGTGTCCCTCACCCGGGATGTAGGCCGTGACCTCGATACCGGAGGTCAGACGCACACGCGCGACCTTACGGAGGGCCGAGTTCGGCTTCTTCGGGGTGGTCGTGAACACACGCGTGCAGACGCCGCGGCGCTGGGGCGAACCCTCGAGCGCGGGCGTCTTGTTCTTCTCGACCTTGTCCTGCCGGCCCTTCCGGACCAGCTGCTGGATCGTAGGCACTACTTCTCCGGTTTCTGTGTGCCGTTCGTGAAACTAACCTGGAACGTCACCGACCCACGCGGTCGGGTGTGTCGAATACTGCAAGCTCCTGCCGCAAGGCAGAAGGAGCGCAGATTGCGGTGGCCACTGACGGACTCGCCATGCGGTTGAGGACACGCACACGAGCCCAGGCACACCCCAGGCACAAGGTCTGAGCGTACCTACCTCACCGACTCCGGTCAAAACAAATGCTGTCCGCGGCGACGCGCCGGACTTCCGCAGCTCACGGCCAGCGGAATTGAGACAGCCGTCCCCACACGCGCGGCAGGAAAGCAACCTTGTCGGTCCGGTACTACGCGTTCTCAGTACATTGAACCGCGCGGTGGACGATCTGGGGGCGGGATGGCGGCGTACGTACCCGATGGCGACGGGCTCGACGACCGGGTGCCCTTCCTGGCCCGCCTGGAACGCGAGGACCGGGTGTCCCTGCTCGGGCTGGGCCGCGAGCTGGGTTTCGCCTCCCGGGCCCCTCTGCTCAGGCAGGACGAGCCGTCCGCGTACGTCCTGCTGATCGTCAACGGCTGGACGAAGGTCACCACATCCGCGCCGAACGGTTACGAGGCTCTGCATGCGCTGCGCGGCCCCGGCGACATCGTGGGCGAATCGGCCGCACTGACCGGCCGGCCACGCTCGGCGACGGTGACCGCGCTCTCCCCCGTGCAGGCCGTGGTCGTGGCGCACGAGAAGTTCCGCGCGTTCGTGGCAGGCTCCGCCAGGGTCTCGCTCACACTCCTGGCGTTGACCGCCGACCGTACGCGGGCTGCGGACCGGCGCAGCCTGGAGTTCGCGGCGATGACGGTGCGGGAGCGCTTCGCCGTTCTGCTGCTGGATCTGGCACGCACCCACGGCTGCCGCACGGACGAAGGCATCGAACTCGACATACCGCTCAGCAAACAGGAACTGGCCGGGGCGGTCGGTGCCTCCAGGGAAATGGTCCAGCGGCTGCTGAAGGACCTGCGTGAGCGGGGCATCGTGCTGACGGGGCGGCGGGCGATGGTGATCGTGCGGCCGGACGCGCTCCGCCGGATCGCACGGGCGCATGACTCCGCCCGACCTGTCGTCCGCCACGAAGCCCCGTTCTCTCCGTAGAAAGGCTCCGTGCGCTCTGCGGAGGGAACGCGGTCGCAGATGGCTCTGTGCACACGGTCACACTCGAAGTGAGTCATCCGCCCTCACCACCACAGTCCCATCAGCCTCACGCTCGTGCCTTCGGCCCACGGAGACCCGAGCGAGAGGCACCCCATGAACGATCCCGTGAACAGCACGATCCTGCTGCTCGACATCGAGAAGTACAGCGAGCGGGACGATGTCGAGCAGGCGTATCTGCGCCGTATGCTCTACGACCTCACCGACCGGGCACTGCTCGCCGCCGGGATCGACGAGACCCGGCGCAGGCGGGCGGACCGCGGCGACTCCGTGATGGAGTTGATCGACGCCAACTGCTCGGTGATCGCCCTGCTGCGGGCGCTGCTGACCGAGGTGCCGGCCCAGTTGCGCAGCCAGAACCGGCGTGCCTCCGCCTCGGCTCAGATGCGGCTTCGTGGAGTGGTCGCTTCGGGATACGTCGCCGTGGACGGGCTCGACGGATGGGTCGGCAGCGATCTGAACCACGCGTGCAGGCTGCTGGACGCGGAGTTGCTGAGGGCGGCGCTGCGGGAACGCCCGGACGACTTCGCTCTGTGCGTGTCCGATCCGGTCTACCGGGGCGTCGTGCGGCACAGCCACACCGGCGTACCGGCCGAGGAGTTCCGCTCCCTCACGGTGGACAGCAAGAACGGTCCGCTCGCCGCGTGGCTGCACGGTCCGCTTCCGAGTGAGCGTCCGCACCCCGCGAGCGGGAAGGCTGACGCTCCCTCGGCCTCCGGCATCGCCCCGGCCACGCCGCAGCAACCGGTCCGGGCCTTCGACTTCGGCGGTGCCACGGTCAACGGAGGTGTCTTCGGCGGGACCAACGACGGCATCGGCGGCGGCACCTTCTCCGGGGACATCCACCTCGGCGGCGGAGGCCGGGGGGAGAGCCGTTGAACGCCGGGGAACAGCCGCACGGCTCCCAGTCCCCTGCGGGCGGAGACCTGTCCTCCGAGGCGCCGGACGGCCGCCAGGCCGACGGTGAGGCGGCCGAGGAGACCGACCAGCCGCAGCCCGCCTGGGCGGCCCGGCGGGACCTGGAGAACCACACCCCGCGGACCATGGGATTCGGGGACGGCGCCCAGGTCGGCGGGGGCGTCTTCGGCGGGACCAACCACGGCATCGGCGGCGGCACCTTCTACGGGGACGTCCTGCTCGACAGGACCGAGATCATCTACCAGTTCGGCGCGTCCTCCTCGCTCCACGCCTCGGGCGAGATCTCGCAGTCCACCTTGGAGGAGCTGTCGGCCTGTTTCGTGCCCGCGTGCGCGGACTTCGAGGCGTTGGTCGACCGGCTGCGCGAGGAGCATGTCCTGGTGGTCTCGGGCCCGTACTTCGCGGGTCGGCGGACCGCCGCACTCATGCTGCTGCACCGGCTCGGCGCAGATCCGGTCCAGGCGATCGGCCGGGACACCACCCCGGGGCAGCTCACGGCCGGTCTCGGTGGCGGCGAGACGCGCGACGGCCGGACCACCGGCCATGTCCTGTGCGATCTGATCACCGAGCCGGGCCGGCCACTGCGGGAGGCGGATCTGCTGGCCGCCCGCAAGGAGCTGGGCGAGGACGCCTGTCTGGTGATCACCGTGGGGCCGACGGCCCTGCTGGAGGACGTACCGGTGGTGAGCTGGCAGGCTCCCCCGCCGGGTGATGTCCTCGCCGCGCACCTGGGGGTGCTGGTGAGCGAGGACCGCGTGTCGGAGCTGCTGGCACTGCCCGCCGTGACCGCGTTCCTCGAACGCAACCATCAGCCGCGCGAGGCCGCCGAGTTCGCCCGGCTCCTGGCGAGGTACGAGACCGGGGAGGCCGATGCCGCGAAGCTCGGGGCCTTCTCCCTGGCCGCGTTGGAGAACCAGGTCCAGGAGTGGTTCGAGGACGACGGGACGGTACTGCACCTGCGGGACAAGGCGTTCCTCGTCGCCCTGGCCGCCTTCGACGAGGGCCCGTACGCCCTGACAGCGGAGCTGAGCGATCTGCTCTACGTCTTCCTCCACGAAATCGAGAGCGGGATGCGGTCCGCCACCGTCCCGGTCTTCGGCACGCATATCGGCAAGCGGCTCCAGCTCGCCCGTGCCCGGCGGTTCGAGGCCGAGGAGCCCACCGAGTGGGGTCCGGTCCGACAGGTGAAGGCCGCCTACCTGGACGAGCGGGCCCCACTCGTGCTGCTGCGCGAGATATGGACCGGACACCCCTCGGCACGGCCCGCGCTCGTGCACTGGCTGCAACAGCTGGCCGGGGACGGACGGCCGTTCGTGCGGACCCGCGCAGCCTCCACCGTCGCCGTGCTCGCCCATACCGATCTGCCGTCCGCCATGGCGCTGGTCATCGAGCCGTGGGCCTCCTCGCACCTCTACCGGCACCGCCTCGTCGCCGTCAACGCGCTCACGCTCACCCACGTGCTGGGCACTCCCAACGTGCCGCGCATCCTCGACGCCTGGTGCGAGAGCGACCAGTCGCCGCTGCGCTGGGTGGCCATCCGCGCCCATGGACTGATCGGGCCGGAACGTCCCTTCGAGACCCTGGCGGCGCTTCGCGCGGCAGCCCGGCACCAGGCAGGACAGCCGGAGCCCGACGCGGATCTCTCGGGGCAACTGGCCGAGTCCGTGGAACTGTTGCTGCTGTCATCAGCGGGCGACGACGTGCTCGCGGGGCTGCTCAAGACGCTGCACGACGACCGTCCGGCGACCGAACTCGCACTCGGTGGCTTCATCAGTGCCTGCCGTCGGAGCGAGCAGGACGAACGCCACGGACAGCCGCGGGTTCTGTCCTGGTACGCACGGGCGTCAAAGGCGCGGACACCGGCCGCCACCGCCATCGTCGAACTGTGGCGCACCGCTCTGGGGAGCCGAGGCCACACCCGGGACGCCCTGGACGTACTGCGCCGCTGGGTGCTGTCGGCGGACCACGACCCCGGCACGGAATGGGCGCTCGCCGCCCTGCTGCCCTCGCTCGCCACCACGTCGTCGGAGCACCAGCGGCTCAGCCATCTCCTGCGGACGATGCCCGGCGAGGACGGCACCGATCCCCCGCCCGTAGCAGGCCGGCTACTGGCCGTCCTGTCTCACCCCTGACCTGCGATCCCCCACACAGCAACAGGAGAGTGCCCATGCCCGAATTCCGCCGAGCTCCCGACTGGGACCAACGGGCCGACCGCGCGACGCGGTTGACCGACCCGGTGGTCACGGTCCGGCAGCTGTCCCGGTTCGGATTCGCCCGCCGCCCGCTCACCCGCATCGACCACGCCCTGGTCTTCTCGGCCCCGGACGGCTCGTACGACACCTACCTCCCGCCGGTCCGCCCCACCCGGGCCGGAGCGGCCGCGAAGCGATACACCTCGGTGTACGAGGTCGACATGGGTGTCCATCCCGTGCGCGAGGTGATCGGCCTGCCGAGCGACGACGACGTCTTCGAGTTCACAGTGGTCGTCGAGCTGTCGTGGCAGGTCGTCGATCCCGCGCTGTTCGTGGCGAGCCGGCACCGTGACGTACCACGGCTGCTGATCGGCGAACTGGAGCAGTCGGCCCGGTCCGTCACCCGCCGCTACCCCGCCTCCCGGAGCGCGGAGGCCGAGGAGGCGCTGCTGAGGGAAGTACGCGCACAGGGCGCACTCGGCACCCGGGCGGGACTCGCGGTGACCTGGACCGTACGGCTGCGCGGGGATCAGGGGGTCATCGACCATGTGCGGCGTATGAGGGCCATCGACCATGCGGCCACCGAGCAGGTCCACACCGAGCGGCGCGGCCGGGAGCACGATGCCGCGATCGACCGGCGCGTCAGGGAGCAGGACGCGCTGCAGTGGGGCCGTGCGACCGAATTCGAGGAGCTTCAGCACGAGCTGAGGCTGCAACAGCAGAAGCGGCAGCACACGGAGGCGGTCGACCGGGCCCGCCGCCAGATGGAGCTGCAGCAGGTGAACGCGGAGAAGATCTCCTTCTACGAAAAGCACTTGGAACAGGGCGGGGTCCGCGCCTGGGCGCTGCACCTGGCCGACCACCCCGAGGACACCAAGACCGTGGTGGCCAGCCTGCGTCAGGACCAACTGCACATGATCAAGGCGCAGATGGAGCTGGCGGGCGAGCTGCTGAAGGGCGACAGCGCGGAGAACCACGAGCTGGAGGCGCCGAAGAAGAAGGCCCTCCAGGCATTGATCGACGTACTGAACCAGCACCTTCCCGGGGTCACCGCGCAGAGCACGGCTGAAGGCCGGCTGACCGTGTCGATGCCGCAGAACGCGCCGAGAGCGGTGCCGGAAGCGGTCATCCGGGGCACGTCCCGGCCGGGCTTCGATCCGACCGACGGCGAGCGGGGACACCGGCCCGGCCGGGCACCCGTCCACGGGGCAAATCCGGAGGCGGCCGCTCCGTCGGTTCCCTTCCAGGGCTGGCAGCCGCCGCCTGGCGATGGCAGCGCACCTCTGAGACCGGCGGGCGCCGTCACGCCGTCGGCCGGTGCGAACGACGTGTGCGCGGACACGACGGAGGAGGCCATCGAAACGGCCGACCGGGACGGGACGACCGACAGGGCCGAGGCCGCGAATCCGCCGAGCACATCGGACACGCCCGGGGCCACGGACGTGGCAGGAGCGCCGGGCCACGAGGACCACGTCACATGACCGACGGATCACAGGTCCGGAACACCGATGCCGGGACGAGGCTCCTCCTCGATCTGCGGTCCGAGATCGCACGGGCCGACGGCAAGGCATCCGTACTGGTCGCCGCGCTCGGCATGACCGCAGGCGTGCTCAGCGGCTGGCTGGCGGGCAGCGAGTGGCGGCCGAGCGCGCTCTCCGCCCCCGGCACGGCCCTGTGGTGGACAGGCATCGGCGGGCTGGCGACCGCGCTGCTCTCCATGCTGATGGCCGTACTCCCGCGCTACCGCGGCAGTACCTGGGTTCCCGGGGACCCGCTCACCTACTTCGGGGACATCCGGCGCGCCGCCCGGCAGAACCGATTACCGGAAGCGCTCGACGCCACCGAGAGCGCCCGGACCGCGGCACTCGTCACGGCCCTGGCCGAAACCAGCCGGATCGCCGTCTGCAAACACCAGTGGATACGTGCGGGGCTGCTCGCCTACTCCATCGGCACCTTCCTGCTCCCCGCCTCGCTGCTCCTCGGCTGACACTCCTCCTGCCAAAGGATGATCATGACCCAACCGCCGGCTCAGCCCCAGGACCCGGGCGACGGGCCCGTGCCGCCCTCGGGCCCACACCTGAACGCCGCAGCACCGCACCCACCTGATGACTTGATCTACGAGCACGGACCGGGCCGACGTGTGTACTACACGGCGCACCAGCGGCGTGTCGACATCACCACACTCGGACAACTGGCGCTGGCCCTGCCCGCCTTCCTGACGAGCGCGCTCGTGGTGCTGCTCGTGAGCACGATCCTGGACAGCTGCCTCGGCCTGCCGTTCTGGATACCGGCCGTGCTCTGGCTCGCGTCCGGCGCCCTGGTCTTCCACCGGCCCACGGAGGATCTCCTCGCCCGCTACCTGCTCGGGCTCCGCCGCCCGATACCCCAGGAGGCCGCCCGGCTGGAGCCGGTCTGGCGGGAGGTGACAGCCATCGCCGGGATCGACGGAGCACCGTATCAGCTCTGGGTCGAGGAGAGCGACGACCTCAACGCGTACGCCGCCGCGGGCCACATCGTGGGGGTCACCCGGTTCGCACTGGAGCAGCTGCCGAGCGGCCAGCTGGCCGCCGTACTCGCCCATGAACTGGGTCACCACACCGGCGGTCATGCGTGGTCGTCGCTGCTGAGCCAGTGGTACGGGCTGCCGGGCCGGGCTCTCTGGCGCGCCCTGCGCACGATGGCCCGCTCCGTCGTCACGCCTGCCCGGTGTGCCGTCTACCTGGCCGCCGGCGTCCTGCTCCTCGCGATCGGCGGGCTCGCCTCCACCGCGGCCGCCGTCCTGTACGGGTTTCCGTTGCTTCTGGTGCTCCCGTATCTGTCGGCAGCGGTGGGACGCCGTGCCGAACTGCGGGCCGACCGCCACGCCGCCGCACTCGGATTCGCACCGGAACTGGCCGAGGTGCTGGAGAGGATGCACACGGGCGGGACCCGGGCGCGGCAGATGACGCTCGCCTCCGCGGAAGAGCGGGCAAAGCGCGATTCGACACCTGCCCGGCTGCTCTCCGCCCACCCCGATTACCCGACCCGGCTGCACCATCTGCGGCACTACCTGTAGCCGCGCCCCACACACCGCAAAACGCCGGAGGGCGGCCACCCCGTACGAAACGGGGTGACCGCCCTCCGGTCGGTCAAGCGACTCGCTTACTGGTTGTACGGACCGTAGTCGTAGTCCTCCAGCGGAACGGCCTGGCCGGAGCCCGTGCCGAACGGCGAGTAGTCGATGTCGTCGTAGCCGACGGCCGAGTACATCGCGGCCTTGGCCTCCTCGGTCGGCTCGACCCGGATGTTGCGGTAGCGGGACAGACCCGTACCGGCCGGGATGAGCTTACCGATGATGACGTTCTCCTTGAGGCCGATGAGGCTGTCGGACTTGGCGTTGATCGCCGCATCCGTCAGGACTCGGGTCGTCTCCTGGAAGGAGGCGGCCGACAGCCAGGATTCCGTCGCCAGCGAGGCCTTGGTGATACCCATCAGCTGCGGACGGCCGGAGGCGGGGTGACCGCCCTCGGTGACCACACGACGGTTCTCGGTCTCGAACTTCGAGCGCTCGACGAGCTCGCCCGGCAGCAGCTCCGCGTCGCCGGACTCGATGATCGTCACGCGGCGCAGCATCTGCCGGATGATGATCTCGATGTGCTTGTCGTGGATCGACACGCCCTGCGAGTTGTAGACCTTCTGGACCTCGCCGACCAGGTGGACCTGGACCGCACGCTGGCCGAGGATGCGCAGCACGTCGTGCGGGTTGGTGGCACCCACGGTGAGCTTCTGGCCCACCTCGACGTGGTCGCCCTCGCCGACGAGCAGACGGGCGCGCTTCGAGATCGGGAAGGGGATCTCGTCGCTGCCGTCGTCCGGCGTGACCACGATCTTCTTGGTCTTCTCGGTCTCCTCGATCCGGACCCGGCCCGCGGACTCCGAGATCGGGGCGACACCCTTGGGCGTACGGGCTTCGAAGAGCTCGACGACACGGGGCAGACCCTGGGTGATGTCGTCACCGGCCACACCACCGGTGTGGAAGGTACGCATCGTCAGCTGGGTACCGGGCTCACCGATGGACTGGGCGGCGATGATGCCGACCGCCTCACCGATGTCGACCAGCTTGCCGGTGGCGAGCGAGCGTCCGTAGCAGAAGGCACAGGTGCCGACCGCGGACTCACAGGTCAGGACCGAACGGGTCTTGACCTCCTCGACGCCGGCGCCCACCAGGGCGTCGATCAGGACGTCACCGAGGTCGACGTTGGCAGGCGCGATGACCTTGCCGTCGACGACGACGTCCTCGGCGAGCATGCGGGCGTAGACCGAGGTCTCGACGTCCTCCGTCTTGCGGAGCACACCGTCCGCACCCTTGACGGCGATCTTCAGCTTGAGGCCGCGGTCGGTGCCACAGTCCTCCTCACGAATGATCACGTCCTGCGAGACGTCCACCAGACGACGGGTCAGGTAACCCGAGTCGGCGGTACGCAGGGCGGTGTCCGCCAGACCCTTACGGGCACCGTGCGTGGAGATGAAGTACTCCAGAACGGTGAGGCCCTCACGGAAGGACGCCTTGATGGGACGCGGGATCGTCTCGTTCTTGGCGTTGGACACCAGACCACGCATACCGGCGATCTGACGCATCTGCATCATGTTTCCTCGGGCACCCGAGTCAACCATCATGAAGATGGGGTTCGTCTTGGGGAAGTTCGCGTTCATCGCCTCGGCGACCTCGTTGGTCGCCTTGGTCCAGATCGCGATGAGTTCCTGCGTGCGCTCGTCCTTGGTGATCAGACCGCGCTCGTACTGCTTCTGGACCTTCTCGTCCTGCGCCTCGTAACCGGCGACGATCTCCTTCTTGGCCTCGGGGACCACGACGTCGGAGATGGCCACGGTGACACCGGAACGGGTCGCCCAGTGGAAGCCCGCCGCCTTCAGGTTGTCGAGCGTCGCCGCCACGATGACCTTGGGGTAGCGCTCGGCGAGGTCGTTGACGATCTCGGAGAGCTGCTTCTTGCCGACCGAGTAGTCGACGAACGGGTAGTCCTCGGGCAGCAGCTCGTTGAAGAGCGCGCGGCCCAGGGACGTACGCAGCCGGAACGTGTCGCCCTGCTGGTACTCCTGCTCGCCTTCCTCGGCGACCGGCGGCACCCAGCCGCGCGGCGGGATGGTGCCCACCGGGAAGCGGATGTCGACCTTCGCCTGGAGCGACAGCTCGCGGGCGTCGAAGGCCATGATCGCCTCGGCCGTGGAGCCGAAGGAACGGCCCTGGCCGATGACCTTGCGCTCCTCCTCGTCCGTGGTGAGGAAGAACAGGCCCAGCACCATGTCCTGGGTCGGCATGGTGACGGGACGGCCGTCGGCCGGCTTCAGGATGTTGTTCGAGGACAGCATCAGGATGCGGGCCTCGGCCTGCGCCTCCGCGGAGAGCGGCAGGTGGACGGCCATCTGGTCACCGTCGAAGTCCGCGTTGAACGCGGTGCAGACGAGCGGGTGGATCTGGATGGCCTTGCCCTCGACCAGCTGCGGCTCGAAGGCCTGGATGCCGAGGCGGTGCAGCGTCGGCGCACGGTTCAGGAGAACCGGGTGCTCGGCGATGACCTCTTCCAGGACGTCGTACACGACCGTGCGGCCGCGCTCGACCATGCGCTTGGCCGACTTGATGTTCTGCGCGTGGTTCAGGTCGACCAGGCGCTTCATCACGAACGGCTTGAAGAGCTCCAGCGCCATGGCCTTCGGCAGACCGCACTGGTGCAGCTTGAGCTGCGGGCCGACGACGATCACGGAACGCGCGGAGTAGTCCACACGCTTACCGAGAAGGTTCTGACGGAATCGACCCTGCTTGCCCTTCAGCATGTCGCTGAGGGACTTGAGCGGGCGGTTGCCGGGACCGGTGACCGGGCGACCACGACGACCGTTGTCGAAGAGGGCGTCCACGGCCTCCTGGAGCATGCGCTTCTCGTTGTTCACGATGATCTCGGGGGCACCGAGGTCGAGAAGGCGCTTCAGGCGGTTGTTGCGGTTGATCACGCGGCGGTACAGGTCGTTCAGGTCGGAGGTCGCGAAGCGGCCACCGTCCAGCTGCACCATCGGACGCAGGTCCGGCGGGATGACCGGCACGCAGTCGAGCACCATGCCCTTGGGCTTGTTGCTGGTCTGCAGGAACGCGGAGACGACCTTGAGGCGCTTGAGCGCACGGGTCTTCTTCTGGCCCTTGCCGGTACGGATGATCTCGCGGAGGCGCTCGGCCTCCTCGTCGAGGTCGAACGACTCGAGGCGCTTCTGCAGGGCGGCGGCGCCCATGCAGCCGTCGAAGTACGTGCCGAAGCGGTCGCGCAGCTCGCGGTAGAGCAGCTCGTCGCCCTCCAGGTCCTGGACCTTGAGGTTCTTGAAGCGGCTCCACACCTCGTCGAGGCGGTCGATCTCGCGCTGCGCACGGTCGCGCAGCTGCTTCATCTCGCGCTCGGCACCTTCGCGCACCTTGCGGCGCACGTCGGCCTTGGCGCCCTCGGCCTCCAGCTCGGCCAGGTCGGTCTCGAGCTTCTTGGCGCGGGCTTCGAGGTCGGCGTCGCGGCGGTTCTCGATCTGCTGACGCTCGACGGAGACGTGCGCCTCCAGCGAGGGCAGGTCGCGCGTACGGCGCTCCTCGTCCACGAACGTGATCATGTACGCGGCGAAGTAGATGACCTTCTCGAGGTCCTTCGGCGCGAGGTCGAGGAGGTAGCCAAGGCGCGACGGGACGCCCTTGAAGTACCAGATGTGGGTGACGGGAGCGGCAAGCTCGATGTGGCCCATGCGCTCACGGCGCACCTTGGCGCGCGTGACCTCGACGCCACAGCGCTCACAGATGATGCCCTTGAAGCGGACACGCTTGTACTTGCCGCAGTAGCACTCCCAGTCCCGGGTCGGACCGAAGATCTTCTCGCAGAAGAGTCCGTCCTTTTCGGGCTTGAGCGTGCGGTAGTTGATGGTCTCCGGCTTCTTCACTTCGCCGTGGGACCAGGTCCGGATGTCGTCCGCGGTGGCAAGGCCGATCCGCAGCTCGTCGAAGAAGTTGACGTCGAGCACTTGTCGTCAATCCCTCTTTCGGGGGTTCGAGCCCCCTCGCGTCAGGCGAGAAATCGGGGCACTTCAGCAATGGTCTGAACGGGTCCGGGGAGAGCCGGCCGGATCACTGGGATCCGGCCGACCAACCCGTCAGACCTCTTCGACGCTGCTCGGCTCGCGCCGGGACAGGTCGATACCGAGCTCCTCCGCCGCGCGGAAGACGTCCTCGTCCGTGTCGCGCATCTCGATGGACATGCCGTCCGAGGACAGCACCTCCACGTTGAGGCAGAGCGACTGCATTTCCTTGATGAGCACCTTGAAGGACTCTGGGATGCCGGGCTCGGGGATGTTCTCGCCCTTGACGATGGCCTCGTAGACCTTCACGCGGCCGGTCACGTCGTCGGACTTGATCGTCAGGAGCTCCTGGAGGGCGTATGCGGCGCCGTATGCCTCAAGAGCCCACACCTCCATCTCACCGAATCGCTGACCACCGAACTGAGCCTTACCACCCAGCGGCTGCTGGGTGATCATGGAGTACGGACCCGTCGAACGAGCGTGCAGCTTGTCGTCGACGAGGTGGTGCAGCTTGAGGATGTACATGTAGCCGACCGAGACCGGGTCCGGGAACGGCTCGCCGGAGCGGCCGTCGAACAGCTTGGCCTTGCCGGAGGGCTGCACCAGGCGGTCGCCGTCGCGGTTCGGGATCGTGGCCTCGAAGAGACCGGAGATCTCGTCCTCGCGCGCACCGTCGAAGACGGGGGTGGCGACGTTGGTGCCGGGGGCGACCTGGTCGGCGCCGATGGCCTGCAGGCGCTTGGCCCACTCGTCACCGAGGCCGGAGACGTCCCAGCCGCGGCTGGCGAGCCAGCCGAGGTGGATCTCCAGGACCTGTCCCGGGTTCATTCGGGACGGGACACCCAGCGGGTTGAGGATGATGTCGACCGGGGTGCCGTCCTCCAGGAACGGCATGTCCTCGATCGGCAGGATCTTCGAGATGACGCCCTTGTTGCCGTGACGGCCGGCGAGCTTGTCACCGTCGGTGATCTTGCGCTTCTGCGCGACGTAGACGCGGACCAGCTGGTTCACGCCCGGCGGCAGCTCGTCGCCCTCTTCGCGGTCGAAGACGCGGACGCCGATGACCTTGCCGATCTCACCGTGCGGCACCTTCAGCGAGGTGTCGCGCACCTCGCGCGCCTTCTCACCGAAGATCGCGCGGAGCAGGCGCTCCTCGGGGGTCAGCTCGGTCTCACCCTTGGGCGTGACCTTGCCGACGAGGATGTCACCGGCGACGACCTCGGCACCGATACGGATGATGCCGCGCTCGTCGAGGTCGGCGAGGACCTCCTCGGAGACGTTCGGGATGTCCCGGGTGATCTCCTCCGGGCCGAGCTTGGTGTCACGGGCGTCGACCTCGTGCTCCTCGATGTGGATCGAGGAGAGGACGTCGTCCTGCACGAGGCGCTGCGACAGGATGATCGCGTCCTCGTAGTTGTGACCCTCCCACGGCATGAACGCCACGAGCAGGTTCTTGCCAAGGGCCATCTCACCGTTCTCGGTGGCCGGACCGTCGGCGAGGACCTGGTCGGCGACGACCCGGTCGCCCTCGGAGACGACAACCTTCTGGTTGACCGAGGTGCCCTGGTTGGAGCGCATGAACTTGGCGATGCGGTACGTGGTGTACGTGCCGTCGTCGTTGGTCACGGTGATGTAGTCCGCGGAGACCTCCTGGACCACACCGTCCTTCTCGGCCTTGAGCACGTCGCCTGCGTCGGTGGCGCAGCGGTACTCCATGCCGGTGCCGACGAGCGGGGCCTCCGACTTAATCAGCGGCACCGCCTGACGCATCATGTTCGCGCCCATGAGGGCACGGTTGGCGTCGTCGTGCTCCAGGAAGGGGATCATCGCGGTCGCGACGGACACCATCTGGCGCGGCGAGACGTCCATGTAGTCGACGTCCGTGCCGGGCACGTAGTCGACCTCGCCGCCACGGCGGCGGACCAGCACGCGGTTCTCGACGAAGCGGAGCTCGTCGCTCAGCGGCGCGTTGGCCTGCGCGATGACGAAGCGGTCCTCCTCGTCGGCGGTCAGGTAGTCGACCTCGTCGGTGACCTGGCCTTCGACGACCTTGCGGTACGGCGTCTCGATGAAACCGAACGCGTTGATCCGGCCGTAGGAGGCCAGCGAGCCGATCAGACCGATGTTCGGGCCTTCGGGCGTCTCGATCGGGCACATGCGGCCGTAGTGCGAGGGGTGCACGTCACGGACTTCGAAGCCGGCCCGCTCACGGGAGAGACCACCCGGGCCCAGCGCGTTGAGACGACGCTTGTGCGTCAGGCCCGACAGCGGGTTGTTCTGGTCCATGAACTGGGACAGCTGGCTGGTGCCGAAGAACTCCTTGATGGAGGCGACGACCGGCCGGATGTTGATCAGGGTCTGCGGCGTGATCGCCTCGACGTCCTGGGTGGTCATGCGCTCGCGCACGACGCGCTCCATACGGGCGAGACCTGTACGGACCTGGTTCTGGATGAGCTCGCCGACGTTACGGATACGACGGTTGCCGAAGTGGTCGATGTCGTCGGTCTCGACCATGATCGAGCGACCGGACTCGCCGACCGTCTCGGTCTCACCGGCGTGCAGCTTGACCAGGTACTTGATCGTCGCGATGACGTCGTCGCTGGTGAGCACGCCAGCGTCGAGCGGCTCGTCGGCGCCGAGCTTCTTGTTCACCTTGTAGCGGCCGACCTTCGCGAGGTCGTAGCGCTTCGGGTTGAAGTAGAGGTTCTCGAGCAGCGTCTGAGCGGCCTCACGGGTGGGCGGCTCACCCGGACGCAGCTTGCGGTAGATGTCGAGCAGCGCGTCGTCCTGGCCCTGGGTGTGGTCCTTCTCCAGGGTGGCGCGCATGGACTCGTACTCGCCGAACTCCTCCAGGATCTGCTCGGTCGTCCAGCCGAGAGCCTTCAGGAGAACGGTGACGGACTGCTTGCGCTTGCGGTCGATTCGGACACCGACCATGTCGCGCTTGTCGATCTCCATCTCCAGCCAGGCACCCCGGGACGGGATGATCTTGGCGGAGAAGATGTCCTTGTCGGACGTCTTGTCGATGGAGGAGTCGAAGTAGACACCCGGCGAACGGACCAGCTGCGACACGACGACACGCTCGGTGCCGTTGATGACGAAGGTGCCCTTGTTGGTCATGAGCGGGAAGTCGCCCATGAAGACCGTCTGGGACTTGATCTCGCCGGTCTCGTTGTTGGTGAACTCGGCAGTGACGAAGAGCGGGGCGGCGAACGTGAAGTCGCGCTCCTTGCACTCGTCGATCGAGTTCTTCGGGGGCTCGAAGCGGTGGTCGCGGAAAGTCAGCGACATCGACCCGGAGAAGTCCTCGATCGGCGAGATCTCCTCGAAGATCTCTTCCAGGCCGGACTTGGTCGGGACGTTCTGCCCACTGTCCAGAGCGGCCTCGACGCGAGCCTTCCATGCGGCATTGCCGAGGAGCCAGTCAAAGCTCTCGGTCTGCAGCGCGAGGAGGTTCGGAACCTCGAGGGGCTCCTTGATCTTTGCAAAGGAGATGCGCAGCGGGGCGGTGCTGGCACCGTTGTTCGTATTCGCGGTCGAGGCGTTGCGCGAGGCGGCCAAGAGGGGGTCCTTCCGAGGGCTCGGACTCACTACGCGCGTACCGGTCCCAAGCCGGACACGGTGACAGTCGGTTCCTGATTCGACCGAATAAGGCCAGGTCAGAGACGATCAGTCATCGGTGCTCAAGCGAGGGCATGCCCCTGGTGACGGGCAGGAGGCAGCTAACAGGCAGCGCAAAGGGTCAGTGTAGCCAAACGGCACACTGATGTCCAGTCGGGGTTCTCAGAGACCCACGTTGCTCTCAACAGCTGTTCTCAACACCTATAGCTAGCCCTTGCGCGTGCTGCGCTCTTCTTTACTGCCCGCTTCGCCCACGATCCATGCCTCGGATTCGGATCGATGTGACGACGCGTCCTGAGAATTGCGCGCCGCGTGCGGTTCGTCAAGGCCCCCCTGCGGGGGCAACGCCCCGAGGTCCGCACCCGACCGCCTCCCGGCGCCGGTCGGCCGCTCCGGAGAGGCAACGGCGAAGATCACCATACTCGTCGCCGCCGGAAGAGCAAGGCAGCCGCCTCGGGTACGCCGAAGGGCGACCACCCGGATGGGTGATCGCCCTTCGTGTGATGACGTCCGTGCCGTACGGCAGGAGGCGTCAGAAGGAGTCAGCAGACTCCCTGAGTCACTTGACCTCGACGGAAGCGCCGGCGGCCTTGAGGGACTCGGCAGCCTTCTCGGCGGCCTCCTTGGCGACCTTCTCGAGGACCGGCTTCGGGGTGCCGTCGACGAGGTCCTTGGCCTCCTTCAGACCCAGCGAGGTCAGCTCACGCACGACCTTGATGACCTGGATCTTCTTCTCGCCGGCGCCGGTGAGGATGACGTCGAACTCGTCCTTCTCCTCGACGGCCTCGGCAACGACGCCCGGGCCGGCCGGACCGGCGACGGCGACGGCCGCGGCGGCGGTGACGTCGAACTTCTCCTCGAAGGCCTTCACGAACTCGGAGAGCTCGATGAGGGTCATCTCTTCGAACTGCGCGAGCAGGTCGTCCTGGGACAGCTTCGCCATGATGGCGTCCTTCCACTAATTCGGCAGGTGCCGGATGTACATGTAGGCGGGCGTACGTTCGGCCCGCTGCGACCGTCTCCCTAGTGGGCGACGATCATTGCGCGAGCCGAGTTACTCGGCACCGCCCTGCTCTTCGAGCTTGACGCGAAGCGCCTCCGCGGTGCGGACGAACTTCGACGGCAGCGCCTGGAAGAGCGAAGCAGCCTGAGACTGCTTGCCCTTGAAGGCACCGGCCAGCTTGCTGAGCAGAACCTCGCGGGACTCGAGGTCCGCAAGCTTCTTGATCTCATCGGCGGACAGCGCCTTGCCATCAAGGACACCGCCCTTGATGATCAGGTTCGGGTTCTCCTTGGCGAAGTCACGAAGACCCTTCGCCGACTCCACCGGGTCACCGGTGATGAAGGCAACCGCCGTCGGACCAGTGAACTGGTCGTCCAGCGACGTGATCCCGGCCTCGTTGGCCGCAATCTTGGTCAGCGTGTTCTTCACCACGGCGTACTGGGCGTTCTCACCGAGCGAACGACGCAGCGTCTTGAGCTGCGCCACGGTGAGACCCCGGTACTCGGTCAGCACAGCGGCGTTCGAGCTGCGGAACTGGTCCGCGAGCTCGGCTACCGCGGCAGCCTTGTCGGGCCTTGCCATGAGCGTCGGCCTCCTTCCGGGTGATGAGGACCGCTCAGAAGGGGCCGGGAAAGACGAAACGCCCCGGCGCAGGCGCCAGGGCGTAGCTCGACCGAACAAATCCGGGAGCTTTCCACAGTCACCTGCGCAGGTCGCCCGTACTCAACGGATCCTTCGGTCGCTGTCCACTCTTGCGAGAGCACAGCAACGACCAGCGGTCTTTGGCTTCTGTAGGAGAGTACGCGACCGGAGTCGCGCCGAGCAAATCCGTCCCGCCAGGAGCGGCGCGGGAGGTTCAGGACGCGCCCGAACCCGCCCCCTGCTGCTGCTTGAGGAGCTCGGCGAAGTCCACCGTGTCTGCGGCCGGCGGCTGCTCGACGGAGACCTTCGTCCCGTAATCGCTGTAGTACACCGTGGAGTTGAGCTCGCCGGTCTTCATCTGGCCGCGCTCGCTCTTCTTGACCAGCAGGTCGTTGTCGTCGACCCAGATGTCGACCGTCTCCGTGGTGATGCCGGCGTCGCTCAGCTGCTTCTTCAGCTGCTCCAGCTGGTCGGCGTCGAGCTCGGAGTTCTTCGCGGTCAGGGCCGCGACGTCGACGGTCCCGGAGTAGTGCGTGGTGGAGACGCCTCGGACGTCCTCCTTGCCGACCTTCTTCACGTCCCCGGAGGCCAGCAGCGACTTCACGCCCTGGTCGGGGGTGGTGTTCTGCATCTGCTGCTTCATCGCCTCGCCGGAGGCTCCCGCCATCTTGGCGAGGTCGGCGTAGCCGTAGTGGATCCAGTGCTTGCCGCCGGTCTGCTTCGCGAAACCGTCGCCCATGTTGACGACGTAGCCGTCCTTGAAATAGCGGGCCTGCATCGTGCCGGTGCCACCGGACTGCTTCATGGCGTCCGCCATGCTGCCGCCGGTGTACGTGATCTCCATGGCGCCGGTGAGACCGTCGCTCCAGTCGATGGAGCCGCTCTGCTCCATGGACATCGTGGTGCCCATCTGCGTGGTGCCCTCGACCTTCGCCGAGCTCTCCCCACCGGTCTTCTTCTCCACGGCGCGCAGCGCGGCTATCGGGTCGGCCTTGACGACGCCGCTGCCCTGCTTGTCGGTCTTGCCGCTGTCCGATCCGCTGCAGGCCGCGACCGACGTCAGCGCCGCTGCCGCTGCCACCGACAGACACACGCGTCGCACGGTACTGGTCCTCATGTCAGCTTCCACCCCTCGTTCGGCTCTGTCGGGGCCTCACGCTAACGCACAGGTCCGACACAGCCTCCGGCAATACGGATACAAGGACGGGCCCCGCACCTCGAAAGGTTGCGGGGCCCGTCAATGTCACACGTGACGCGGCTTGCTGCCGAGCGCTGGGGCTCAGACGGCGGCCGGGTCCTCCTCGACGAGGAGGTTACGGGTGCGGTTGGCGTCCAGCGGGATGCCGGGGCCCATCGTGGTGGCCAGGGTGGCCTTCTTGATGTAGCGGCCCTTGGCGGCGGACGGCTTCAGACGGAGGATCTCCTCCAGCGCCGCTGCGTAGTTCTCCACCAGCTTGGTGTCGTCGAACGAGACCTTGCCGATGATGAAGTGCAGGTTCGAGTGCTTGTCGACGCGGAACTCGATCTTGCCGCCCTTGATGTCGTTGACAGCCTTCGCGACATCAGGGGTGACGGTGCCGGTCTTCGGGTTGGGCATCAGACCACGCGGACCGAGCACCCGGCCGAGGCGGCCGACCTTGCCCATGAGGTCCGGGGTGGCGACGACGGCGTCGAAGTCCAGACGGCCCTTCGCCACCTCGTCGATGAGCTCGTCGGCGCCGACGATGTCGGCGCCCGCGGCTTCCGCGGCCGCAGCACGGTCACCGGTCGCGAAGACCAGGACCCGGGCGGTCTTGCCGGTGCCGTGCGGGAGGTTCACGGTGCCACGGACCATCTGGTCGGCCTTGCGCGGGTCGACACCCAGGCAGAACGCGACCTCGACGGTGCCGTCGAACTTGGTGGAGGCGGTGTCCTTGGCGAGACGGACGGCCTCGAGCGGCGCGTAGTTGCGCGACCGGTCGACCTTGGCGTCCGCAGCGCGGAGGTTCTTGCTGCGCTTCACTTCTACTCCTGTTGGTTTCAGGGTGTGGAGTCGTGGTGCGGGCCAGCGCTTGGCCCTACCACTGGGGATGTGAGGGGCTGAATCAGCCTTCGACCGTGATGCCCATGGAACGGGCGGTGCCAGCGATGATCTTCGACGCGGCGTCGAGGTCGTTGGCGTTCAGGTCGGGGAGCTTCGTCGTGGCGATCTCACGGACCTGGGCAGCCGTCAGCTTGGCGACCTTGGTCTTGTGCGGCTCGCCGGAGCCCTTCTCCACGCCCGCAGCCTTGAGGATCAGCTTCGCGGCCGGCGGAGTCTTGGTCACGAAGGTGAAGGAACGGTCCTCGTAGACCGTGATCTCCACCGGCACGACCATGCCACGCTGCGACTCGGTCGCGGCGTTGTAGGCCTTGCAGAATTCCATGATGTTGACGCCGTGCTGGCCGAGCGCGGGGCCGACCGGCGGAGCCGGGTTGGCCGCACCAGCGTTGATCTGGAGCTTGATAAGCCCCGTGACCTTCTTCTTCTTGGGAGGCATTGCTCTCTCCGGGTCCTAGTGAGAGTGTTTCGCCGCCTTCCGGATCATCCGGATGGAGGCATACCGCACAACGATAACGGGTATAGCTGCGCGACCAAAAACCGAGCAGGTCAGACGGGCTTCTCAGCCGATCTGACCTGCTCGGTAGGCATGTGTCCAGAAACTGGCGGGAAGCCGCTAGTTCTTCTGGATCTGGTCGAAGCTGAGCTCGACCGGGGTCTCGCGGCCGAAGATCTCGACGAGGCCCTTGACCTTCTTCGAGTCGGCGTTGATCTCGTTGATCGTGGCCTGCAGCGTCGCGAACGGGCCGTCGGTGACGGTGACCGAGTCGCCGACCTCGAAGTCGAGCACCTGGACCTCGACCTTGCGGGCCGGAGCCGGCTTGCCCTCGGCCTCGGCGGCCTCGCGGGCGGCCTTCTCCTCGGCCTCCGGGGCGAGCATCTTGACGATCTCGTCCAGGGTCAGCGGGTACGGGTCGTAGGCGTTGCCCACGAAGCCGGTGACGCCGGGGGTGTTGCGGACGACGCCCCAGGACTCGTTCGTCAGGTCCATGCGCACCAGGACGTAACCCGGGAGCTTGTTCTGGCGGACGTTCTTGCGCTCGCCGTTCTTGATCTGGACGATCTCTTCCTCGGGCACTTCGGCCTGGTAGATGAAGTCCTCGACGTTGAGCGAGACGGCGCGCTGCTCCAGGTTGGCCTTCACGCGCTTCTCGTAACCGGCGTACGTGTGGATGACGTACCACTCGCCGGGAAGGCCGCGCAGCTCGTCGCGCAGGGCGGTGACGGCGTCGACGGGCTCGGCCGGCTCGGCCTCTTCCTCGTCGTCCTCGTCGCTCTCGGATTCGGCGTCGGCCTCCGCGGCCTCTTCCTCGTCCTCTTCGTCCTCGACGTGCACGGCGGCCTGCTCGGCGGGCTCACCTGCGGCGGCGTCGGCAGCTTCGGCCTGGTCCGGCTCCTCGGCGTCCGCCGCCTCGACGATGTCGAGCTCGTCCTCGGCGGACTCGAAGGCGCCCGCCGTCGGCTCGTCGGCGTCGTTCAGGTTCGGGTCAGACACGGTGGCTGCTTCTTCCTGGTTACAAATGGGTGGAACATGCGAAAGGGGCGCCCATGAGGCGCCCTCCGCGGGATCAGCCGAAGACGTACTTGATGACCCGCTGGAATCCGAAGTCAATCACGGTAACCAGACCGATCATGACGACGACGAAGACAATCACCACACTGGTGTATGTCGTCAGCTGGCTGCGAGTCGGCCAGACGACCTTGCGCAGTTCGGCGACGATCTGGCGGTAGAACAGCGCGAGGCGGCCCAGAGGGCCCTTCTTTCCGCGCTTGCCGCCCTTCCGGGTCTTCTTCCTCGACTCGGGTACTTCATCCTCGGCATCAGGCATGTCGATGGAGCCCACGGCGTCCGTCACGCTTCTCACCTGATTCCGGGTCATGGCCGTGCCGCGCCCGGTGGAGCCGCACGGCGGTGCATAGAAGTACGTACACGCGCACACATCCTGGCGAAGGAGTGTGTAGCAGGGCCGGAGGGACTTGAACCCCCAACCGCTGGTTTTGGAGACCAGTGCTCTACCAATTGAGCTACGACCCTTTGTGGTTTCCACCAACCTACCGCATCTCCCTGGATGGTCCAGGTGCAGGAACGGTGCGGCTGGTGAAGGCCAACGACAGGTGAGTGTACGTGTTCAGCGGCCCGGCGTCGAACAGATAGCTCCCGACTGCTCCTGATCGCATGTTGTCCGCATGCTGTCCGAGTCGTGTCCGGTCCCTGAAACCGCTGTGCTGACTGGGATCACGGTCTGGAACCATGGGGAACATGAGCGCTGCAACTTCCCCCTCCGAGCGCCGGGTCTCCGCCCGCATCGGTGCCATCTCCGAATCCGCCACCCTCGCCGTCGACGCCAAGGCCAAGGCCCTCAAGGCCGCCGGCCGTCCGGTGATCGGCTTCGGTGCCGGTGAGCCCGACTTCCCGACTCCCGGCTACATCGTCGAGGCCGCGGTCGAGGCCTGCCGCAACCCGAAGTACCACCGCTACACCCCGGCAGGAGGGCTCCCGGAGCTCAAGGCCGCCATCGCGGAGAAGACGCTGCGCGACTCCGGCTACGAGGTCGACGCCGCGCAGATCCTGGTGACCAACGGCGGCAAGCAGGCCATCTACGAGGCGTTCGCCGCGATCCTCGACCCGGGCGACGAGGTCATCGTCCCCGCCCCGTACTGGACCACCTACCCCGAGTCGATCCGGCTGGCCGGCGGTGTCCCGGTGGAGGTCGTGGCCGACGAGACCACCGGCTACCGGGTCTCCGTCGAGCAGCTGGAGGCGGCGCGCACCGAGCGCACGAAGGTCGTCCTGTTCGTCTCGCCCTCGAACCCGACCGGTGCCGTGTACAGCGAGGCCGACGCCGAGGCGATCGGCCGCTGGGCCGTCGAGCACGGCCTGTGGGTGCTGACCGACGAGATCTACGAGCACCTGGTCTACGGCGACGCGAAGTTCACCTCGCTGCCCGCGATCGTGCCCGAGCTGCGTGACAAGTGCATCGTGGTCAACGGCGTCGCCAAGACGTACGCGATGACCGGCTGGCGGGTGGGCTGGATCATCGGCCCGAAGGACGTGGTCAAGGCCGCGACCAACCTCCAGTCGCACGCCACGTCCAACGTCTCGAACGTGGCCCAGGTCGCCGCACTGGCCGCTGTCTCCGGGAACCTGGACGCGGTCGCCGAGATGCGTACCGCCTTCGACCGGCGCCGGCAGACCATCGTCCGGATGCTCAACGAGATCGACGGCGTGCTGTGCCCGGAGCCCGAGGGCGCGTTCTACGCGTACCCCTCGGTGAAGGAGCTGCTCGGCAAGGAGATCCGCGGCAAGCGCCCCGCCACCTCGGTCGAGCTGGCGGCGCTGATCCTGGACGAGGCCGAGGTCGCGGTCGTGCCGGGCGAGGCCTTCGGCACGCCGGGCTACCTGCGGCTGTCGTACGCGCTGGGCGACGAGGACCTCGTCGAGGGCGTGTCGCGGCTCCAGAAGCTGCTGGGCGAGGCCAAGGCGTAAAAGGCCTTTCGTCTGGATCAGGCCCCGCGAGCCCGGCGTGATCCAAACGAGAGGCCCTGGCAGTTGCCGAATTCAGTAAGCGGCCCCCGGCTCCCGCCGGGGGTCGTTTGCTTGTTCGAGGGGCAACCCGATGGGGAAAGCGGCTACCGCTGAACCCCTGCTGTGCGGCAGGATCTTGGGATGGAGCGTGATGTACGGCTGTTGCCCAAGGCCCACCTGCACCTGCATTTCACCGGGTCGATGCGGCCGACGACCCTGCTCGAACTCGCCGACAAGTACGGCGTGCGTCTGCCGGACGCCCTGACCAGTGGCGAGCCGCCCAGTCTGCGGGCCACGGACGAGCGCGGATGGTTCCGCTTCCAGCGGCTCTACGACATCGCCCGGTCCTGCCTCAGGGCCCCCGAGGACATTCAGCGGCTGGTCCGCGAGACGGCCCAGGAGGACGTCGCGGACGGCTCCGGCTGGCTGGAGATCCAGGTCGACCCCACCTCGTACGCGCCGCTGCTCGGCGGGCTCATCCCTGCGATCGAGATCATCCTGGACGCGGTGGACAGCGCGTCGCGCGAGACGGGGCTGCCGATTCGGGTGGTGATCGCGGCGAACCGGATGAAGCATCCGCTGGACGCCCGGACGCTCGCCCGGCTCGCGGTGCGGTACGTGGACCGGGGCGTGGTCGGATTCGGGCTCTCCAACGACGAGCGCCGCGGGATGGCCCGGGACTTCGACCGGGCCTTCGCCATCGCCCGCGAGGGCGGCCTGCTGGCGGCGCCGCACGGCGGTGAGCTGTCAGGCCCCTCCAGCGTGCGGGACTGCCTGGACGATCTCGACGCGGCCCGGATCGGGCACGGCGTACGGGCCGCCGAGGACCCGCGGCTGCTGCGCACGCTGGCCGAGCGCCAGGTGACCTGCGAGGTCTGCCCGGCGTCCAACGTGGCGCTGGGCGTGTACGAGAAGCCCGCCGACGTACCCCTGCGCAAACTGTTCGAGGCCGGGGTGCCGATGGCGCTGGGCGCGGACGATCCGCTGCTCTTCGGTTCGCGGCTGGCCGCGCAGTACGACCTCGTGCGGAGCCATCACGCCTTCACGGACGAGGAGCTGGCCGAACTGGCACGGCAGTCGGTACGGGGCTCCGCCGCGCCGGCCCCGGTGCGGGCCCAGCTCCTGGCGGGCGTCGACGACTGGCTGGCGAAGCCCGCGGGCTAGCGCGGGGCGGGTCCGGGTCAGGGTCTGTCCGGCGGATCAGGGTGGGACAGGGCGCGGCGTCCGGTGCGGTGCAACGCAAGGCGCCGGAGCATCCTCATGGCGGAGCTTCGGGGAGCTTTCGGCAACGCCGCGAGGTGCCGTGCCAGGCACCGCGACCCCGGCCATGATCCGCCGAACAGGCCCTACGCCCCGATGCCCCGCGTCAGCGTCCGCGCCATTGAGGCGGCGAACTCGTCGAGGGGCTGCGGCGGCTCTCCGTCCGCCGTGGCCTCGTAGGCGAAGGCCCGCTGGGCGCAGGCTCCCAGCAGCAGCGACGCGGCCGCGTAGGTGTCCGCGTCGGCCCGGACCCGGCCGGCGGCCTGCTCGGAGCGCAGATAGGCGTCCAGGCCCCTGATGGGCATGTGCGGGCCGGTGCCGAGCTCCCGCATCGCGTCGTCGTGGCGCGCCTTGAGCCTGGGCTCGGCGTACAGCGAGGCGGCGATCGGGAAGACCTGCTTGTAGAAGAGCGCGGCCCGGCGGGCGATCTCGGTGAGGTTCTGCTCGACGGTCCGCTCCTCCGGGCCCGAGGTCGCGGCGAGCTGCTTCAGCAGCGGGTCGATCCTGGGCAGCCGTTCCTTGAGCACGGTGACGAACAGCTCTTCCTTGCTCGCGAAGTGCTTGTAGAGCGCGGCCTCGGAGCAGCCCGCGGCTCTGGCGATCTCCTTGGTGGTGGCACGGGCCAGGCCGATGGTGAGCATCAGCTGATGGGCGGCGTCGATGATGCGGACGCGGGCCGGCTTCTGCTCCATGCGCACTCCAACGAAGCTTGACGTGGTGGTGAGTATCCACTCACTCTATTGGTGAGTGAATACTTACCCACCCTGGGAGGGTGCGCAATGAGGATCACGGTGTTCGGCGCCACGGGCGGCGTCGGTCAGGAGATCGTCCGCCAGGCGCTGGCGGTGGGCCACGAGGTGACAGTGGTGATCCGTGACCCGGCGCGGCTGCCCGTCCCGCTCTCCGAAGTGCAGGTGCACACGGTCGCGCACATGGACGAGCCGGAGGCGCTGCGCGAGGCGGTCTCGGGCCGGGACGCGGTGCTCTCCGCGCTCGGCTCGCGCGGCCGGAAGGCGGACGGGGTCGCCGAGCGGCTCACCGGATCGGTGCTGGCGGCGATGGAGGCGGAGGGGGTGCGGCGGCTGCTGGTGGTCAGCGCGACCCCGGTCGGCCCGCGGCCGGCCGACGACCCGCTCCTGGACCGGCTGGTCCGCAAGGCGGTCGGGGCGGTCCTCAAGGAGGTCTACGCCGACCTGACGCTGATGGAGGCCGCGCTGGCCCGCAGCGCGACGGACTGGACGTCCGTACGGCCGCCGAAGCTCACCAACGGGCCGCTGACGGGAAAGTACCGGACCTCCGTCGGCAGCACTCCGCGCAGCGGCCGGACCATCGCGCGGGCCGATGTGGCCCACGCGATGCTGGCGCTGATCGACGACCCGGCGTCGGTGAAGCAGGGTGTGGGCGTGGCGTACTGAGCGGGGCGGGACCTGCCCGTCCTACAGGCTCACGCCGACCGTCACCGGTTCGTTGACGAGCGTGACGCCGAACGCCTCGCGGACCCCGGCGACGACCTCGCGGGCGAGTGCGACGAGGTCCTCGGTGGTCGCCTCGCCGCGGTTGGTGAGGGCGAGGCTGTGCTTGGTGGAGATACGGGCCGGTCCCGTGCCGTACCCCTTGGTGAATCCGGCCTTGTCGATGAGCCAGGCCGCGGAGGTCTTGACGCGTCCCCCGTCCGCGGGGAAGGCGGGGGGCGTCGTCTCCGGGCCGAGCCGGTCCCTGGCGCGGGCGAGGAACGCCTCGTACTCCGCCTCCTCCAGGATCGGGTTGGTGAAGAACGAGCCGGCCGACCAGGTGTCGTGGTCCTCCGGGTCCAGCACCATGCCCTTGCCGGCGCGGAGCCCCAGCACGGTTTCGCGGGCGGCCGCCGCGGGCACTCGCTCGCCCTGTTCCACGCCCATGGCGCGGGCCGTCTCGGCGTACCTCAGCGGCGCGGACAGACCGCCCGCGTCCTCCAGCTCGAAGCGGACGCGCAGCACCACGAAACGGTCGGGTTCGGCCTTGAAGCGACTGTGCCGGTACGAGAACGCGCACTCGGCGTTCGGGATGGTGACCGTTTCCTCGGTGCGCCGGTCGTAGGCGACAACCTCCGTGATGGTGGAGGAGACCTCCTGACCGTACGCGCCGACGTTCTGGATCGGCGTCGCACCGGCGGAGCCCGGGATTCCGGCCAGGCACTCGATACCCGCGAGGCCGGCCTCGACGGTACGGGCCACGGCGTCCGTCCAGATCTCGCCGGCGGCGAGCTCCAGCGTCGTGCCGTCCAGTGCGAAGCCCTTGGTCGCGAGGCGCAGGGCGGTGCCGTCGAAACCCTTGTCGCCGATGACCAGGTTGCTGCCGCCGCCGATGACGAGGAGCGGGGTTCCGCTCCCGTCCGCCTCGCGCACGGCTTCGATCACCTCGGCGTCGGTCGTCGCCGTGAGGAGGCGGGCGGCGGGGCCGCCCAGCCGGAAGGTGGTCAGGGGGGCGAGGGGGGCGTCATGGAGTTCCTGCACGGGGACAAGGGTACGGTCCGTGCCCGCGCCGCTCGGGCGGGGCACGGCCCGGCCTCGCCGCAGAGCCCCGACCGGACCCGGCGCCCGGCCGGGAAGCCGGGCGCAACCTGCCCACCGGCAAGGATGAGGGGCCCGGCCCCGTGGACCGCGCCCCTCATGCCTGCCGCGCGGTACGGCCTCAGCCGAGCCGCACCACGGCGCGGGACATGCCCAGCACCTTCTTGCCCTCGTTCATGGCCGTCAGGTCCACCCGCACCTGCTTGTCGTCCAGCAGGGCGGCCACCTTGGCGCTGACCTCGATCAGGGCGCCGCCCTCGTCGTTCGGCACGACGACCGGCTTGGTGAACCGCACCCCGTACTCGACGACCGCTCCCGGGTCGCCGACCCAGTCCGTGACCACCCGGATCGCCTCGGCCATGGTGAACATGCCGTGCGCGATCACATCCGGCAGCCCGACCTCGCGGGCGAACTTCTCGTTCCAGTGGATCGGGTTGAAGTCGCCGGAAGCGCCCGCGTACTGCACCAGCGTCGCCCGGGTCACCGGGAAGGACTGCGCCGGCAGCTCCGTACCGACCTCGACCGACTCGTATGCGATCTTCGCCGTCATCACGCCTCCTCGGCGGCGCGCGCCACCAGCTTCGTCCACGCGGTCACGACGTGCTCACCGGACTCGTCGTGGACCTCGCCACGGACGTCCAGGATGTCGTTGCCCGCCAGGGACTTGATGGCCTCGATCGTCGAGGTGACCGTCAGCCGGTCCCCCGCCCGTACGGGACGCGCATAGGCGAACTTCTGGTCGCCGTGCACCACCCGGCTGTAGTCCAGGCCCAGCTGCGGGTCGTGGATCACCTGCCCGGCCGCCTTGAACGTGATGGAGAAGACGAACGTCGGCGGCGCGATCACATCGCTGTGGCCGAGGGCCTTGGCGGCCTCGGGATCGACGTACGCCGGATTCGCGTCTCCCACCGCCTCGGCGAACTCGCGGATCTTCTCCCGGCCGACCTCGTACGGCGGGGTGGGCGGATAGGTCCGCCCCACGAAGGACTGGTCGAGCGCCATGGGCTCGCTACCTCCTGATGAAAGATGAACAGGCCGAAGAAATGATGAACAGGCCGAAGGGCAGCCTTCATACAACGACACGAGGCCGCCCCCAATGGGGACGGCCTCGTGTACGAGCCTGTTTCAGCGCGTTTCGCGGTGCGCAGTGTGCGAGTTGCAGCGCGGGCAGTGCTTCTTCATCTCAAGACGGTCCGGGTTGTTACGCCGGTTCTTCTTGGTGATGTAGTTCCGCTCCTTGCACTCCACGCAGGCCAGCGTGATCTTCGGGCGGACGTCGGTGGCAGCCACGTGAGTGCTCCTTGGACGGACGGATGGACGGATGAACGCAAAAAAGAGTAGCCGATCGAAGGACCGACCCCACAATCGGCTACCGTAAGTAGCGGTGACCGGACTTGAACCGGTGACACAGCGATTATGAGCCGCTTGCTCTACCGACTGAGCTACACCGCTTTGATGAATGAGTCCCCCCGCCGAAGCGGGGTTTCCCGATCACCAGAGCCCCAATGCGGAATCGAACCGCAGACCTTCTCCTTACCATGGAGACGCTCTACCGACTGAGCTATTGGGGCGAGCGATGAAGACATTACACGGTCTCTCGCCGATCGCCCAAATCCGTTTCGGGCCCCCCTCCGGAACCCTTGATCGACGCCCCGCCGATCCCTCGGCCGACAGCCTCCAGAGCCGCCCTTCGGCCGCCTGAGCAGCGACTCGGCCGCCCCGCGCGGCACCGCCGTCACGGTCGTACGCGCACGCCCCACGCGCTCCCAGGGCCACACCGGTACGACTATTTCGCTCCTCCTCGAACCGGGCCGAACACGCCCCTAGGCTCGACTCACTCTGCGTGATCTTGCCCCCATTCCCAGGAGCGCGATGCCCGACAGCCAGCCGTGGCAGCCGGACGACCGGGCCGCCGACGCGGCCGATGCGACCGGCCGCCCCGACACCGCCGCCCCCGCCGGGTCAGGGCTGGTGCTCTGCGGCGCCCGGCTCACCGACGGCCGCGTCGTGGACGTGCGGCTCGGCGGCGGCCGCATCGAGGCCGTCGGCACGGCGGGCAGCCTGCCCGCACCTGGTCCGCGACTGGACCTGCGCGGCTACCTGCTGCTCCCCGCCCCCGTCGAACCCCACGCCCACAGCGACACCGCGCTCACCGCCGACGGCGCGGGCCCCGGCGTCCCGGGACCGGCGTCGCACCGCCCCGAGGACATCCGGCGCCGCGCCACCGAGGCCGCCCTGCTGCAGCTCGGCCACGGCGCCACGGCGCTGCGCTCGCACGTGCGCATCGGGGACGTTCAGGGCCTCGCCCCGCTCGAAGCCGTACTGCAGGCGCGCCGTTCGCTGCGCGGGCTGGCCGACCTGACCCCCGTCGCCGTGCCACGGCTGCTCACCGGCGTCGCGGGCGCCGGCAACCTGGCCATGCTGCGCGACGCGGTGAAGATGGGGGCCGGCGCGGTCGGCGGCTGTCCGGACCTCGATCCGGACCCGACGGGGTACGCGGAGGCGGTTCTGGAGGTCGCCGCCGAGCAGGGCTGCGCCGTCGACCTGCACACGGACGGCGACGATCCGGCCCGGCTCGGCCGGCTGGCCGCCATGGCCGGAGGGCTGCGGACCGGCGTCTCCCTCGGTCCGTGCGCGGGCCTCTCCCGGCTTCCCGCGCAGACCGCGGCCCGCGCCGCCGACCAGCTGGCCGCGGCCGGTGTGACGGTGGTCTGCCTCCCCCAGGGCGGCTGCTGCGGCATGGAGGGCCGGGGCACCGCCCCCGTACGGCTGCTGCGGGCGGCCGGCGTGCGGGTCACGGCGGGCAGCGGGGCGCTGCGGGATGTCGCGAACCCCGTGGGCCGCGGTGATCCGCTGGAGGCCGCCTATCTGCTGGCCTCGCAGCACGGGCTGCCGGCCGCGGAGGCGTACGAGACGGTGTCCTCGGCCGCCCGGACGGTGATGGGGCTGCCCGGGGTCAGGGTCGAGGCGGGCTTCCCGGCCGAGCTGCTCGCCGTGCGCGGGGAGCAGCTGGAGGGGGTGCTGTCGCTGGCCTACAGCCGGGTCGTGGTGCATCGCGGCCGGGTGGTGGCGCGGACGAGCGCGGTGCGCGAGTACTGCGACTCGGAGACCGTCGTCGCCCTAGGCCTGCCCCGCCAGGGGAGGCCGGATTCCGGTTCCTGCGGCGGGCCCTGAGCGCGGCGGGGCGTCGCGGCGTACGGTCGAAACCATGCGCATTGTCATCGCAGGTGGACATGGTCAGATCGCGCTGCGGCTGGAGCGGTTGCTCGCCGCGCGCGGGGACGAGGCGGTGGGTGTCATCCGCAATCCGGACCAGGGCAAGGACCTCCGGGCCGTGGGTGCGGAGCCGGTGGTCCTGGATCTCGAATCCGCCTCCGTGGAGGAGGTGGCCCGGGTACTGCGCGGTGCAGACGCGGCGGTCTTCGCGGCCGGCGCGGGCCCGAACAGCGGCGCGGAACGCAAGGAGACGGTGGATCGCGGGGCGGCGGTGCTCTTCGCCGACGCCGCCGAACTGGCGGGCGTACGGCGCTACGTCGTGGTCTCGTCGATGGGAGCCGACCCCGACCACCCGGGCGACGAGGTCTTCGACGCGTATCTGCGGGCCAAGGGGGCGGCGGACGCGTACGTGCGCTCCAGGACCGGGCTCGACTGGACGATCCTGCGCCCCGGCATGCTGACGAACGACGCGGGCACGGGGGCGGTCCTGCTGACCGCGTCGACCGGCCGGGGTCCGGTGCCGCGCGACGACGTGGCGGCAGCGCTGCTGGAGCTGCTGGAGACCCCGGCGACGGCGGGGCTGACGCTGGAGCTCATCTCGGGGAACGTGCCGGTGTCGGTCGCGGTGAAGGACATCGCGGGCAACTGAGCCTGCGGGCGCGGCGCTCAGGCGCGCGGTGCCGGTCGGACGGTGATGCCGTGGCGTTCCAGCAGCGCGGCGGTGACGCCGTCGCCCTCGCGGAGTCCGCCGTTGAACGTACCGTCGTAGACCGCTCCGCGCCCGCAGGACGGGCTGCGCGCCATCAGCAGCGCCTCGGTGCATCCGGCCCGGCGCGCGGCCTCCAGCGCCCGTCCCGCGCCGTCCACGAACTCCTCCGTCACGTCGTGTCCGGTGTCGTCGACGACCCGGGCGCGGCCGTCCAGCACGTCGTGGCCGTCGCCGCCGACGATCTCGGCGGGGCGGCGCGGGGTAGGGAGTCCGGCGGAGACCTCGGGGCAGAAGGCCACGGGGCGGCGGTCGCCGATGGCCGCGGTCACCTCGGCGGAGGCCTTGCCGCGGCCGTCGAAGCGGCAGGGCACACCCTGCAGACAGGCGCTGACCAGTACGGATTCCATGTACGGGACCCCTCGCGGCAGAAGCGGCAGAAGCGACAGAGGCGGGAGAGAAGACGCGCAGCGGAGCAGGCGCGACAGAAACAAAGAAGGCCCCTGCCTGAAACAGGGGCCTTACCTTGTGGCGGCGCCAGGGTTCGAACCTGGGTAGGCTGAGCCGGCAGATTTACAGTCTGCTCCCTTTGGCCACTCGGGCACACCGCCGGGGATTGCTGCTGTGAGGACCGCTTTTCAGCGGCGCTCCCTGGCAACGACGTAAACGATACCCGATGCCCGGGGGTGCTTCGCCACCCGATTGATCAGCGGCCCGATCGGGCGCGGGTGGCCAAGGGCTGTCCCGTAATCCCTGGTGGATCAGCGTGCGGCGTCAGACGCGGTGCATCTCAAGGCGGAGGGACACCCGAATACTGGGTGTATCCCGGCGTTCCGACATCGCGGCGAGGTGCCGTGGCTGCCGTCGCACGCCCAACAGGGATCACGGGACAGCCCTTAGGCTTTGATCGGCGTCGCGGGGCCGGAAGGCCCGCCGCCGGTACGTATGCACCCCCCGTTTCCGCATCCCCGATACAAGGAGCCACACGTCATGGCCGACTCCAGTTTCGACATCGTCTCGAAGGTCGAGCGGCAGGAGGTCGACAACGCCCTCAACCAGGCCGCCAAGGAAATCTCGCAGCGTTACGACTTCAAGGGCACCAACGCCTCGATCTCCTGGTCCGGCGAGAAGATCCTGATGGAGGCGAACGGCGAGGAGCGGGTCAAGGCGATCCTCGACATCTTCCAGTCCAAGCTGATCAAGCGGGGCATCTCGCTGAAGTCGCTGGACGCGGGCGAGCCGCAGCTGTCCGGCAAGGAGTACAAGATCTTCGCCACGATCGAGGAGGGCATCTCCCAGGAGAACGCCAAGAAGGTGGCGAAGATCATTCGCGACGAGGGCCCGAAGGGCGTCAAGGCGCAGGTCCAGGGCGACGAGCTGCGGGTCAGCTCGAAGAGCCGGGACGACCTGCAGGCCGTGCAGGCGCTGCTGAAGGGCCAGGACTTCGACTTCGCCGTGCAGTTCGTGAACTACCGGTAGGTCCCGCCCTTCGCCGGGGTGCGGAGCGGGAGCACCGCTCCGCACCCGGGGTGCGATGTCCGAAAACCGCCGGTCACGACGGATCGGGGCACGCAGACTTGTCCATGTCGGGCGGCGAACCGGTCGGATCCCGGCATGAAGTGCAGGAAAGGGACGAGTCATGACCATCTACGCAACGGTCGACAGTCCGCTGGGTGAACTGCTGCTGGTCGGCGAGGAGACCACCGGCGGGGTGGCGCTCACCTCGCTCTCGTTGCCCGGCCAGAAGGGTGCCGCGGTCGTCCGGGACGGATGGGTCCGCGCACCGGAGGCGTTCGCGGGGATCGCCGCCCAACTGGTGGAGTACTTCGCGGGCCGGCTGACCCGCTTCGACATCGTGTACGCGGACGGCGTGGGCACCGACTTCCAGCGCCGGGTGTGGACCGCCCTGGACGCCGTCCCCTACGGGGAGACCGTCTCGTACGGACAGATCGCCGAACGCATCGGCGCCCCCGGGGCGGGCGTGCGCGCCGTGGGGACGGCGATCGGGCGCAACCCGCTGCTGGTCGTGCGGCCGTGCCACCGGGTGATCGGCTCGGACGGGGCGCTGCGGGGTTACGCGGGCGGCCTGGAGCGCAAGGAGCGGCTCCTGCGGCTGGAAGGCGCCCTGGAGGTGCGCTGAGATGTCCGGACTCTTCCCCAGGCCCCGCACCGTCGTCGCGCCGGGGGCCGTGCATGTGCCCGAGTGGCTGTCGCCGGAGCGGCAGCGGGAGTTGGTGGCGGCCTGCCGGGAATGGGCCCGCGGTCCGGTGCCGCTGCGGCACACGGCCCTGCCGGGCGGCGGGGTGATGTCCGTACAGACCGTCTGCGTGGGGTGGCACTGGCAGCCGTACCGGTATTCGCGCACCGCCGACGACGTGAACGGGGCGCGGGTGGCCGCATTCCCCGACTGGCTGGCCGAGTTGGGGCGAGAGGCGCTGGTCGCGGCGTACGGGGACGAGAGCCCGGTACGGACCTACGCGCCGGACACCGCGCTCCTCAACTTCTACGACGCGGCGGCGCGCATGGGCATGCACCAGGACAAGGAGGAACGGTCCGGCGCTCCGGTGGTGTCGCTCAGCATCGGCGACACCTGCGTATTCCGCTTCGGGAACACGGAGAACCGTGGAAGGCCCTACACGGACGTGGAGTTGGCCTCCGGCGATCTGTTCGTCTTCGGCGGGCCCTCGCGTTTCGCCTTCCACGGCGTGCCGAAGGTCTGCCCCGGTACCGCCGATCCCGCGACGGGGATGAGCCGCGGCAGGCTCAATCTGACCCTGCGCGAGACCGGGTTGGGGACCTTCGGTACGGACGGGCGTCAGCGGCGTTCGCGGGAGTTCCCGAACAGCAGCCGGTAGGCGATGAGCAGGACCAGCGAACCGCCGATGGCGGCGATCCAAGTGGCCAGGTCGAAGAAGTCGTTGGTAATGGGGCGGTCGAGGAAGCGCGACGATATCCAGCCACCGAGGAAGGCGCCGACGATCCCTATGAGGGTGGTGCCGATCAGGCCGCCCGGGTCACGGCCCGGGAGCAGGATCTTGGCGATGACTCCGGCCGCCAGCCCGAGAATGATCCATCCGATAATGCTCATGCGTGCGAACCTACCCGTCACTCGTTCCTGAAATCCAAGACGTTCGCGCCGGTCGGGCGGTTGCCCGCGCGGCCTGTGAGCAGGCTGTGGACGGGCTGCGAGCAACTGCTCGGTGCCGTTCCTGCGTTCATCGTCAATGACGGCCCTGACAAACGGGCGGGACGGCGGCGCGGCGGCGGTGGGGTGGCGGGGCGGTCACTCCACGGGCCTGCTCCGGCTGCTCTCCCCTGCGAACAGGGCTGATACTGACCATGCAGAGCGATGACGGGCGACCCCCGGAAGGCGAGTGACCATGAAGCTCATACAGCTGATCCTGAACATCCTGTGGGTGGTGTTCTGCGGATTCTGGATGGCCCTCGGGTACGTCGTCGCCGCGATCATCTGCTTCGTGCTGATCGTGACGATTCCGTTCGGCATCGCTTCCCTGCGGATCGCCGGTTACGTGCTGTGGCCGTTCGGGCGGACGACCGTGGAGCGGCCCGATGCGGGGGCGCCGTCCTTCGTCGGCAATGTGATCTGGCTCGTCTTCGCCGGGTGGTGGCTGGCGCTGGGGCACCTGATCACCAGCATCCCGCTGTTCGTGTCGATCATCGGCATCCCCTTCGGCTGGGCGAACCTGAAGATGATCCCGATCTCGCTCATGCCGCTGGGCCGTGAAGTCGTCCCGAGCGACGAGGCCTTCGGAGCCCGCTGAGCCGCCGTCGCGCAGCGGGTCGAGCGGCCTCAGGAGCGGGGGCCGGCCATCTGCTCCAGTCGGTCGATGCGCTCCGCCATGGGCGGGTGGGTCGAGAACAGCTTGGACATGCCCTGACCGGGGCGGAACGGATTCGCGATCATCATGTGGCTCGCGGTCTCGATCCTCGGCTCCGGGGGCAGCGGCAGCTGTTTCGTTCCTGCGTCGAGTTTGCGCAGGGCACTGGCCAGGGCCAGCGGGTCGCCGGTCAGCTGGGCGCCGGAGGCGTCCGCCTCGTACTCCCGGGAGCGGCTGACGGCCAGCTGGATCACGGAGGCCGCGATCGGGCCGAGGATCATGATCATCAGCATCCCGAAGATGCCTGGTCCGTCGTCGTCGTTGGACCGGCCCACCGGGATCAGCCAGGCGAAGTTGACCAGGAACATGACGACGGAGGCGAGCGCCCCGGCGACGGACGAGATCAGGATGTCCCGGTTGTAGACATGGCTCAGCTCGTGTCCCAGTACGCCGCGCAGCTCCCGCTCGTCCAGGATCTGCAGGATGCCTTCGGTGCAGCAGACCGCCGCGTTGCGCGGGTTGCGGCCGGTGGCGAAGGCGTTGGGGGCCTGCGTCGGGGAGATGTAGAGCCGGGGCATGGGCTGGCGGGCGGCTGTGGAGAGCTCGCGGACCATGCGGTAGAGCTGTGGCGCCTCGAATTCGCTGACGGGGCGGGCCCGCATGGCCCGGAGCGCCAGCTTGTCGCTGTTCCAGTACGCGTAGGCGTTGGTGCCGACGGCTACGAAGAGCGCGACGATCAGGCCTGTACGTCCGAAGAAGCTTCCGATGACGATGATGAGTGCGGACAGGCCCCCGAGGAGTACGGCGGTTCTCAGCCCGTTGTGCCGGCGGTGCACGGTACGCCCTCCAAGTGGTGCAGCAGGGGAACCCTTTGCTTGGTGGTCTCCACTCCTCCAGTGGAGCCTCCCGTACCGGTCAACGCCAGGCGAGAGGAGCTAGTTCCCTTGTGCGCGCCGCCGCAGGGTCGGGCCTGTCCGGCACTTGTGGCCGGATCGGGCTCTGGGCCGTACGGGTCAGTGGCTGTATGTGTGCCGGTCCGCCCCGGAGTGGTTCAGCGCTGGGCGGGGAGTCCGGCCACCGCGAGGGCCTCGGGGTCCGGCTTGATCTCGCTGGTGCAGTGGGCGCAGCGGGAGGCGATGGCCGGGATCTCGGTGTAGCAGCGGGGGCAGTCGCGGGTGGCGGCCTTGATGTCGAGCTTCTCCGCCTTGGCGAAGCGGGCCTGGACCTTCGCCATGGGGACGACGACGCAGAAGTAGAGAACGGCGGCGGTGATCAGGAACGCGATGGCGGCGGCGAGGAACTTCCCGTACGGGAAGATGGTGCCCTCGACCGAGAACTCCGCCGAGCTGAAGTCCCCGACGGAACCGGTGGCGAGGCCGATCAGCGGGGTGATGAAGGCCGTGCTGAATCCGGTGACGACCGCGGTGAACGCCGCTCCGACTGCCAGCCCGATGGCCATGGAGATGACGTTTCCGCGCAGGATGAAGTCCTTGAACCCGTTCAGCACCGCTCTTGCTCCTCTGGAATGCGTACGTGTGGGGGGTGTGCGGGCAAGACCTTGCCCTGTACGGGCCGTCCCGGGCAAACCGATCTTCGGTATGTCAGAAGAGACTGACGGCGGCGAACCGGAGGACGGCCTGCGGAGCGCCCGACAGCACCACACCGGCCGTGGCGGTGAGCACGATGGCGACGGTGAGGGAAGCCGGGACTCCGTGCCTGGTGGGGACGCGTACGGCGTCCTGTGCCGAGGTCTCTTCGCGGACCGCCGCCGGGGCCTCCGCCGGCGCCTCCGCCGGGGCGCGGAAGAGCGTCGCGGTCCACTGGAGGTAGTAGTAGAGCGCGATCACGACGTTGACGGCCATGACGACGGCGAGCCAGCCGAGCCCGGCGTCGACGGCCGCTGAGAAGACCGTGACCTTGGCGAAGAGGCCGATGATGCCGGGCGGCAGGCCGGCCAGGCAGAGCAGGAAGAAGGCCATCGCCAGGGCGGCGAGCGGGCGGGTGGCATACAGGCCGCGGTAGTCGGTGAGCCGGTTGCCGGGGCTGGTACGGGCGACCAGGGCGGCGACCGCGAAGGCCCCGAGGTTCACGACGGCGTACATGAGGGCGTACGCGACGGTGGAGCCGATGTGCTCGTCGCTGGAGTACGCGGCGGCGGCGATCGGCACCAGGAGGTAGCCGGCCTGGGCGACGGACGACCAGGCGAGCAGGCGTACGGCGCTGCGGGCCCGGCCGGCGTTCTGGCGCAGGGCCGCGACGTTGCCAATCGTCATGGTGAGCGCGGCGAGGACGGCGAGCGCCGGTCCCCAGACGTCGGCGTACGCCGGGAACGCGATCACGGTGACGAGGATGAGGCCGGAGAAGCCGACCGCCTTGCCGACCACCGAGAGGTAGGCGGCGATCGGCAGGGGGGCGCCGATGTAGGTGTCGGGAACCCAGAAGTGGAAGGGCGCGGCGGCCGTCTTGAACGCGAAGCCGACCAGGGTGAGGGCGACGCCCGCCTTGGCGAGGGTGTCCAGCTGACCGGGTACGTCGTCGAGCCGGGCGGCGAGCTCGGTGAGGTGCAGGGTACCGGTGGCCGCGTACACGAAACTGACGCCGAGCAGCATGACGGCGGTCGCGACGACGGAGGAGAGGAAGAACTTCAGTGCGGCCTCGGAGGACCGCCGGTCGCCGCGCTTGATGCCGACGAGGGCGAACGCGGGCAGCGAGGCGACTTCGAGGGCGACGACGAGGGTGGCGAGGTCACGGGCGGCGGGCAGGAGTGCGGCGCCGGACGCCGAGGACAGCAGCAGGAACCAGAACTCGCCGGCGGGGAGCTTGCGGGTGTCGCCGAGCGAGAGCAGGGCGGTGAGCAGTGCGCCGCCGAGCACGAGGGCCTGGATGACCAGGGCGAAGTGGTCGGCGGTGTAGCTGCAGGCACCGGCGGAGCCGGGTCCGGTGGCCGCCGCGTCGAGGCAGAAGGTGGAGCGGTCGCCGTCGCGCAGCGGGACGAGGAGGGCCAGGGCGGCGACGAGCCCGGCGATGGACAGCGCGCCGAGGAGCGGCTTGCGGCGGTCGGGGAGGAAGAGATCGGTGACCAGGACGATCAGGGCCATGGCCGCGACGAAGACCGGGGGTGCGATCGCGAGCCAGTCGACGGACTGGATGAGGCTGGTGGTGTTCTCGGCCGCGGTGGTGACGAGGTCCGGGGCGGCGGCGCCTGCGGTGGCGGCTGGGGTCACGACGCCCGGGATGACAACGGCTGGGGTCACGACTTGCCTCCTGCGAGGAGCTTCTGCACGGCCGGGTCGGTGAGGCCGAGGAGGGCGGCGGGCCACAGACCGGCGAGGACGGTGAGCGCGACGAGCGGGGTCCAGGCGGCGAACTCGTACGTCTGGACGTCGGCGAGCTGCGGCTCTTCGCGCTTCTCGCCCATGCAGACCCGGCGTACGACCATGAGCATGTACGCGGCGGTGAGCAGGGTGCCGAACGCGGCGATCGACATGAAGGTCAGGAAGGCCGGGCGGCTGAGGCCGTCGGCGGGGTCGAAGGAGCCGAACAGGGCGAGCATCTCGCCCCAGAACCCGGCGAGGCCCGGCAGGCCCAGGGAGGCGACGGCGGCGAAGGCGAGGAGGCCGCCGAGGCGGGGTGCCCGGCCGTAGAGCGCGGCTCCGGTGGCCCCGGAGAGTGTGTCGAGGTCGGCGGTGCCGTACCGGTCCTTGACCGCACCGACCAGGAAGAACAGCAGGCCGGTGATGAGGCCGTGGGCGATGTTGGCGAAGAGCGCGCCGTTGACTCCGGTGGGTGTCATGCTCGCGATGCCGAGGAGCACGAAGCCCATGTGGCCGACGGAGGAGTACGCGATCAGGCGCTTGAGGTCGCCCTTGGAGCCGGGGCGGACCAAGGCCAGGCAGGCCAGCGATCCGTAGATGATGCCGACGACCGCGAAGGCGGCGAGGTACGGCGCGAAGGTGTGCATCCCGTCGGGGGTGATGGGGAGCAGGATGCGGACGAACCCGTACGTGCCCATCTTCAGCAGGACGCCCGCGAGCAGGACCGAGCCGACGGTCGGGGCCGCGGTGTGGGCGTCGGGCAGCCAGCTGTGCAGCGGCCACATCGGGGTCTTCACGGCGAGCCCGATGCCGATCGCCAGAACGGCGATGACCTGCACGGACGAGGTGAGCCCACGGCCGTTGTCAGTGGCGAGTGCCACCATGTCGAAGGTGCCGCTCTTCAGTCCGATGAGGAGCAGGCCCAGCAGCATGACGACCGAGCCGAGCAGTGTGTAGAGGATGAATTTCCAGGCGGCGGCCTGCCTCTGCGCACCGCCCCAGCGGGCGATGAGGAAGTACATCGGGATGAGCACCATCTCGAACGCCAGGAAGAACAGCAGCAGGTCGAGGACGGCGAAGGTCGCGAGCGTGCCGGACTCCAGGACGAGCAGGAGAGCGACGAATGCCTTCGGGGAGGGGCCCGTGGGCGGCTTGAAGTAGCTGTAGAGCGCGCAGAGGAAGGTCAGCAGCGCGGTCAGTACGAGAAGGGGGAGCGAGATGCCGTCGATGCCGAGATGGATGCGGACGTCGAGCGCCGGGATCCAGCTGATGTCGGTGGTGGCCTGCATCTTCGACGGTTGGTCGTGGTCGAAGCCTGCGGCAAGGACGATCGCGGCAACGAGGATCGCGCCGGTCACGGTCACGCCGTGGCGGAGCACGGCCTGTTCGGGGCTGGTGCCCTTCAGTCCCGGCGGGGCCGGGAGCAGGGCGGCCACGGCCCCGACGAGCGGGATGACGACGATGAACGCGAGAAGGAACTGCATCACGGATTCACTGATATCGATCACGGCTCACGACCCGGCGTTGACGTTGGCGAAGACGACGGCGGCGATCGCCAGGACCAGCGAACCGGCGAGCAGTGCGCTGAGGTAGGTCTGCACGTTGCCGGTCTGCGCGCGGCGGACGGCGGCGCCGAGCCCGCGTGCGACGGCTCCGGAGCCTCGTACGTAGGTGTCGACGACCTCGCGGTCCAGGAAGCGGACGAGACTCGCCGCGGCCTGGACGGGGCGGACGAACAGCGCCGTGTACAGGGCGTCGAGGTGGAAGCCGGCGGCGGCCGGGCGGTGGAGCGGGCCGAGCAGCAGGCGGCCGGGGTCGGCCGGGTCGGGGACGTCCCCGTCGGCTCCGTAGGCGGCGGTGTGTGCCGTCATGGCCTGAGCCTCGACGAGGGCGGGCTCGACGTCGGGGTGGGCGACGACCGTGCCGGCGAGGGTGCGGGCGGCGAGCGCCGAGGTGTGGCGCCAGGCGCCGTAGGTGACGAGGCCGCCGACGAGGCCGGCGCCCGTGGAGAGGACGGCGGTGGTCACGGACGGGGTGAGGGCATGTCCGTCGAACCAGTCGGTGATCGTGCCGACGGTCAGCCCGAAGGCGATGGTGGGGACGGCGAGTACCCACAGGACTGCGGTCATCGCGACGGGCTGCCTGCCGTGGTCGGGGGCCTCGGCACCGCGGCCCCGGAAGGCGAGGAGCCAGAGGCGGGTGGCGTACGCGGCGGTGAGGACTGCGGCGAGCAGTCCGGCGACGAGTACGGTCCAGCCCGCGGCGGCCGGGGCGACGTGCCGTTCCCCGAGCGCGGTGTGCTCGGCGGCGACGAGGACGGCTTCCTTGGAGAAGAAGCCGGCGAACGGGGGGATGGCGGCGAGCGCGAGCAGGGCGACGGTCATCGTCCAGTAGGCGTCCGGGATGCGCTTCGTCAGTCCGCCCATGCGGGACATGGCGGCCAGCGAGTTGGTCCCGGCGGCGTGGATGACGACGCCGGCCGCGAGGAAGAGGACGGCCTTGAACGCACCGTGGGAAAGGAGGTGGAAGACGGCGGCCCCGCGGTCGCCTACGGCCAGGGCGCCGGCCATGTAGCCGAGCTGGCCGATCGTCGAGTACGCGAGGACGCGCTTGATGTCGTCCTGCGCGAGGGCGGCGAGTCCTGAGCCGACCATCGTGACCGCCGCCATCACGGCGAGTACGACGAGGGCCGCGCCGGACTCGGCGAAGACGGGGAGGAGCCGGGCCACGAAGTAGATGCCGGCGGCGACCATCGTCGCGGCGTGGATGAGCGCGGAGACGGGCGTGGGGCCGGCCATCGCGTCGGGCAGCCAGGTGTGCAGGGGGAACTGCGCCGACTTGCCGGCGACGCCCGCGAGGAGCAGCAGAGCGATGAGGGTGGGGTGGTCCAGGCCGCCGTTGGCGACGGCGCCCAGGATGCCGGTGATGCGGAAGGTGCCGGTGTCGGCGGCGAGCGCGAACAGACCGATCAGGAAGGGGACGTCGCCGAGCTTGGTGACCAGGAAGGCCTTGAGGGAGGCGGCGCGGGCTTCGGGCGTCTCCCAGTAGTGGCCGACGAGGAAGTACGAGCAGATGCCCATGATCTCCCAGCCGACCAGCAGCACCATCAGGTCGCCCGAGTAGACGACGAGCAGCATCGCGGAGGTGAACAGGGAGACGAGGGCCGCGTACGAGGGGTAGCGGGGGTCGTCGCGCAGATAGGCGGTCGAGTAGATCTGCACGCAGCTCGCGACGAGCCCGACCAGGACGGCGACGAGGACCGCGAAGCCGTCGAGGTGCAGGGCGAGGTCGATCGGGACCGAGCCGGTGGGGGTGAGCTGGGTCGCGGCGTCGATGGCCCGGCCGCCGCCCTGGCGGGCCGCGACGACGGCCGCGATGACGGCGGCGGCGAGCGTGGGCAGTACGGCGAGGGGCCGTACGAAGCCGGGGGCAAAGAGAAGCGCGCGAAGCCCCGTCTCGGGGCGGTGGCGGGAGACGGGCGGGCCGAGCAGGAGACCGGCCGCGGCGCCCAGGAACGGAAGGAGGGGGACGAGGACGGCGAGGGTCGTGGTGGTCACGCGGTGGCCTCTGCCTTCTTTGCCTTCCCTGCCGCAGCAGTGGCCTGGTCTTCGGTGTCGGTGTCGTCGTCCGGGAGCGCTTCGGCGGCGTCGGTCTCGGCGGTGTCGCGGAGCCGGTCGACGTCCGAGCTGCCGCGGTTGCGGTACACGGCGAGGACGATCGCCAGGCCGATACCGATCTCCGCCGCCGCGATGGCGATGGTGAAGAGGGTGAGGGCCTGGCCGGAGTGCAGGGCGTCGCGGAGCCAGACGTCGAAGGCGACCAGGTTGAGGTTGACGGCGTTGAGCATCAGCTCGACGGACATCAGGACCAGGATCGCGTTGCGGCGGGCGAGCACTCCGTACAGCCCGGTGCAGAAGAGGAGGGCGGCGAGCACGGCGGGATAGGCGAGGTGCATCAGCTCTGCTCCTTACCGCGCTTGCGGGACAGGACGATCGCGCCGACGAGGGCGGCGAGCAGCAGGACGGAGAGCGCTTCGAAGGGCAGCACCCAGTGCCGGAAGAGGAAGGAGCCGGTCGCCTCGGTCGAGCCCTGGGCCGGTCCGTCCAGGTCGATCCAGGTGGTGCGGAAGGCGTCGACGACGACCCAGACGAGCGCGCCGGCGGCGGCGACCGCCACGGCGAGGGCCGCCCAGCGGTTGCCCGAGTCGGCGTCCGGGGAGCGGCCGATGGGGGCCCTGGTGAGCATCAGCCCGAAGAGAAGGAGAACGACGACGGAACCGACGTAGATCAGTACCTGCACCCAGGCGATGAACTCCGCGGTGAGCAGGAGGTACTCGACGGCGAGCCCGCCGAGCGCCACGACCAGCCAGAGGGCGGCATGCACCAGCTGCTTGGTCGTGACGGTGACGAGGGCCGCGCCGAGGGTGGCGATGCCGACGAGGACGAAGGCGATCTCGATGCCGGCCGGGGAGAGGAAGCCGGAGGGGGCCGGGGCGTCCGGGCGGGCGGCGAGGACGTAATGGGCGGAGTGCGCCGCGGTGGCTGCGAGTGTCACTCCTCCCCCTCTGCTTTCTGCTGGGCCTGCTGGGCTTCCTGGTTCTGCTGGGCTTCCTGGGCGCGCTGGGCTTCGAGCTTCTCCGCCGTCTTGCGGGCGGCGGCGATCTCCTTCGGCTCCTCGGCGCCCGGGTCGAGCGCGGGCGGTTCCGGCACCGTCCACATCCATTCGCGGAGCTTGTCGCGCTCATGGGTGAGTTCGAGAATGTCCGTCTCCGCGTACTCGAACTCGGGCGACCAGAAGAGCGCGTCGAAGGGGCACACCTCGATGCAGATACCGCAGTACATGCAGAGCGAGAAGTCGATCGCGAAGCGGTCGAGGACGTTGCGGCTGCGCTCGCGGCCGCCCGGGGTAGCGGCGGGCACCGTCTCCTTGTGGGAGTCGATGTAGATGCACCAGTCGGGGCACTCGCGGGCGCAGAGCATGCAGACCGTGCAGTTCTCCTCGAACAGCGCGATGACGCCCCGGGAGCGGGGCGGCAGTTCGGGCTGGACGTCCGGGTACTGCGCGGTGACCGTCTTCCTCGTCATCGTCCGCAGGGTGACGGCCAGGCCCTTGGCCAGGCCGGAGCCGGGGATGCGAGGGCGGGAGGGCGGGGGCGACGCGGCCATCAACTGATCGCCACCTTCACGATGCCGGTGAGCGCGATCTGCGCGAGAGCGAGCGGGATGAGCGTGGTCCAGGCGAGCTTCTGCAACTGGTCCTCACGGAGCCGGGGGTAGGACACCCGTAGCCAGATGACGACGAAGGCGAGGACCGCGGTCTTGAGGAGCGTCCAGACCCAGCCGAGTCCGTCGGCGCCGAACGGGCCGTGCCAGCCACCGAGGAAGAGAACGGTGGTAAGCCCGCACAGCACGACGATGCCCGCGTACTCGGCGAGCAGGAAGAGCGCGAAGCGCAGGCCGGTGTACTCGGTGTACGCGCCGAAGATGATCTCCGAGTCGGCCACCGGCATGTCGAACGGCGGGCGCTGGAGCTCGGCGAGACCGGCCACGAAGAAGACGAGTGCGCCGACGATCTGCCAGGGCAGCCACCACCACTCGAAGGCGTTGAGGATGCCCGGGAGGGAGACGGTGCCGGCCGCCATCGCGACGGAGGCGGCGGCGAGCAGCATCGGCAGCTCGTACGCGAGCAGCTGGGCGGCGGTACGCAGGCCCCCGAGGAGGGAGAACTTGTTCGCCGAGGCCCAGCCGGCCATCAGCGAGCCGAGCACTCCGACGCCCATGACGGCGAGCACGAAGAAGATGCCCGCGTCGACGACCTGGCCGACCGCCCCCTCGCCGGGGCCGATCGGGATGGCGACGAGCACCAGGAGGTACGGGAGCAGCGCGACTGCCGGCGCGAGCTGGAAGATACGGCGGTCGGCCTGGGCCGGGACGATGTCTTCCTTCTGTGCGAATTTCACGCCGTCCGCGACGAGCTGGGCCCAGCCGTGGAAGCCGCCGGCGTACATGGGGCCGAGGCGGCCCTGCATGTGGGCCATCACCTTGTGCTCGGTCTGCCCGACGACGAGCGGGAGGACCATGAACACGGCGAAGACGATGACGAGGCGGAGGGCGACGTCCAGTACGTCGTTCACGCGGGATCGCCTCCGGCGGGGTGGTCGGGAGTCTCTGGGGCTTCTGGGGTTGCTGCGGCTTCTGGGGCTTCGCTCGTCTCCCGGCTTTCCGGGGAGTCGGGGGCGGGTGTGGCGTCGGGGGCGGGTGTGGCGTCGGTTCCGGTGTCGGTACCCGCGTCGAAGGCCGGGCGGGCGTGGTGCCACGGGGCGTCGCCGGTCGCCGCCTCGGGGCCCGGCTTCTCGACCCCTGGCGCGGGCTCGGCCCTGGCCTCGGTTCCCGGCACCGTCCGTGCCCCGGTCCCGGGCTCCGTACCCGGCTCCGGTTCCGGTGTCCTCGGCTGCTGGCTCGCCGAGCCCTGGGACGCGCTGCGGGTGCGGCGCGGGGTCGTGGCCCGGGGCGTCGGTTCAGGGCCCGTGCCTGCTCCCGGCTCCCCATCCGGGGCCGTCGCGGTCACCGGGGTCGCCCGGGTCGCCTCCGTGCGCTGGGCGGCCGAGCCCTCGCTCGCGCTGCGGGTACGGCGTACCGGCCGGTCGCCTGCTGCCCGCGGGGTGCGGGCCGGGCGGGAGGGGGCCGGTGGGAGCTGGCCCTTCAGGGGGCCCCATTCGTTCGGGTCGGGGACGCCGGGCGGCAGCATCGTGCGCCGCTTCGGTCCGCCGTGTTCCGACTCACCCGGCTCCTTCGCGCCGGGCCATGCCTTCGCGACGCGTGCCGCCAGCACGAAGTCCTTGCGCAGCGGGTGGCCCTCGAAGCCCTCGGGGAGCAGCAGCGGCACCAGGTGCGGATGGCCCTCGAAGCCGATGCCGAACATCTCGTGCGTCTCGCGCTCGTGCCAGGCCGCGCCCGCGTAGACCTCGATGGCGGTGGGGAGGGCCGCCGCCTCGTGCGGAACGGTCGTACGGATCAGGAGCCGACGGACCCGGCCCTCGGCCAGGGCCGCGACATGGGCGCAGACCCGGAAGCCGGTGCCGGGTTCGTCGACCGCGCTCAGCCAGTCGAAATACGTGCAGCCCAACTGGTCGCGGGCCGTTTCGAGGGCGGCGATCCAGGAGGTGGCGGGTACGTCGACGGTCAGCAGGTCGTACGCGCACTCCGCCGTCGCGCCCTCGCCGAAGAGCTCGGCGGCGGCGTCCGGCAGGCGGTCGTAGGCGTCGGGGGCTTCGCCGGGAGTCGGAGGGGTGGTCATGCGTCGCCCTTCCCCTGGACCGGCGGGGCGGCGACCAGGCCGCTGCGCAGTGCGGTGGCGGAGGGACGGGCGCCGCCGGTCGTGTACCGCTCGCCCAGCGACTCCCGGGCGATCTTCTCCTGGAGCTTGAGGATCCCCTGGAGGAGCGCCTCCGGCCGGGGCGGGCAGCCGGGTACGTAGACGTCGACCGGGATGATCTGGTCGACGCCCTTGGTCACGGAGTACGAGTCCCAGTACGGACCGCCGCAGTTGGAGCAGGCACCGAAGGAGATGACGTACTTGGGCTCGGGCATCTGCTCGTACAGCCGCTTCACGGCCGGGGCCATCTTGTCGGTCACCGTGCCGGAAACGATCATCAGGTCGGCCTGGCGCGGGCCGGGCGCGAAGGGGATCACGCCGAGCCGGATGAAGTCGTGCCGGGCCATGGAGGCGGCGATGAATTCGATGGCGCAGCAGGCGAGCCCGAAGTTGAAGACCCAGAGGCTGTAGCGGCGGCCCCAGTTCAGGACCACCTTCATCGGCTCGGGCGCCAGGCGCGACAGGACGCCGAGCCGCCTGGGCTCAGGCAGGAAGGTCGGCACGGGCTGGGGTTCCGAACCCTCGTCGGCCTGCGGGCTGGTCACGTCCATTCGAGGACGCCCTTCTTCCATGCGTAGAGCAGTCCTACGGCCAGGAAACCGAGGAAGATGAACATTTCGACGAGTGTGGTCGCCCCGTATCCGGGTGCGGCGAATACCGTCGCCCACGGAAACAGGAAGATCGAGTCGACGGCGAAGATCACGTACAGGAAGGCATAGACGTAATAACGAACCTGGGTATGTGCCCATCCTTCACCCACCGGGTCCACGCCGCACTCGTACGTCAGGAGCTTTTCCGGCGTCGGGACCACGGGGCGCAGCAGTCGGCCGGCCCCGAAGGCGACCGCGACGAACAGCACACCGATCACGGCGAGCAGTCCGACCACTGAATAGCCGTGGAAGTAGTCCGACGCGAGAACGGTCGATTCCGGCAGGTCCATCACGTCCGCCACGTCCGCCCCTCGCTCCCTCGAATCCGTCCGGTGATCTGTACGCACGGGAGTCTAGGCCCTGTTAAAGAGAGGGTAAGCAGCCGTGTCGGATACGGGGTGGGGTTATCCCCACTTCACCCCACCCCACGAGCCCCATGGCGTGTGCCGGTCCGGCCCGGCAGGCTGGGCGTATGACCATGAGCCCCCTGGTGCCGGACAACGACCGGCCACCGCCCGCCCGCAGCATCCCCGACCGGTGGACGTGGAAGGAGATCGGCCATCTCCTGGCCGATCTGCCCATGGCCCTGGTCGGGTTTGTTTACACCGTGTTCATGATCGGCGTCGGCGTGGGACTCGCGGTCACGGTGATCGGTCTGCCACTGCTGGCCGCCGGGCTGCACGGGGCGCGGCTGATCGGCAGGGCCGAGCGCGGCCGGGCGCGGGCGATGCTCGGGGTGCGGATCGACGAGCCGAGCCCGGTGGTTCTGTCCCGCCGGGAGAAGGGGTTCTTCTCCTGGCTGTGGTCGAGCCTCAAGGATCCGGTGGGCTGGCGGGCGGTGCTGTACTCCTTCGTCCGGCTGCCGTGGGGCGTACTCACCTTCACGGTGACGCTCGTGAGCTTCATCGTGCTGTGGCCGCTGCTCCCTCACATCACCCGGCTCCTCAGCAACGGGGACCGGGCGATGGTGCGCGGGCTGCTCTCGCCCTCCGACGAGCTGGAGCGCCGGATCGCCGAGCTTGAGGCGGACCGGGGGGTGGTCGTCGACACCGCGGCCGCCGACCTCCGTCGCATCGAGCGCGACCTCCACGACGGCGCCCAGGCCCGCCTCGTCGCCCTCGCCATGGGCCTCGGCCTGGCGAAGGAGAAGCTGACCGACGACCCCGAAGCCGCCGCCCGCATGGTCGACGAGGCCCACGGCGAGGTGAAGGTCGCCCTCCAGGAACTCCGCGACCTGGCCCGCGGCATCCACCCCGCCGTCCTCACCGACCGCGGACTCGACGCCGCACTCTCCGCCATCGCCTCCCGCTGCACCGTCCCGGTGACTGTGCGCGTGGACCTGCCGGGGCGTCCCGCGGAGGCGATCGAGGGGATCGCGTACTTCACGGTCTCCGAGCTGTTGCAGAACGTGAGCAAGCACAGCGGGGCGCGTTCGGCTTCCGTCGAGGTGTGGCGCTCCGGGGACCGGCTGCTCGTCCAGGTCACCGACGACGGCAAGGGCGGGGCCCGGATGGACGGCGGTACGGGGATGGCGGGGCTGGCCGAGCGGCTGGGCGCCGTCGACGGGCTGTTCGTCCTCGACTCACCGGTCGGCGGACCCACGACGGTCACGGCGGAACTGCCCTGGCGGGACCGTGAGCAGAAGCGCGAACAGAAGCTTGAGCGGACTCGCCTGCAGAAGTGAAGCAGGGCGCGGGACGCTGCCTGCCGGGGGTAGGGAAAACCCCCGGCCGAAGAGGGATACCCCCCTCATGGTGTGCCGGCCCGCGAATCGGCACCCTTGCAGTAACGGCCGGAGCAGGCACCGAGCGCCGGCCACCCGTCCCGGCCCGGTGCGCAGCACCCGGCACCCAGCACCCGCAGACCACCGAAACGGAAAGCACCCATGGCCACGGCATACGGACCGGACACTCGGGACCACCATCGGTCCGGAGCCGGTTTCGGGGACCATCCCCCGGTGAAGCACTTCTTCCCCGCCGCGCTGCGCGCGCCCGTCGAGGGCAGGACCTGGCGCGAGTTCGCCTATCTGTTGCTGGGCCTGCCGGTCGGCCTGGTCCTGTTCGGCCTCTCGATCACCCTGACGACGCTGGGTGCCGGCATGCTGATCACCTTCCTCGGGGTGCCGATCCTGGCCGGCGCGCTGGCGATGTGCCGCGGTTTCGGTGCGCTGGAGCGGGCACGGGCGCGCGGCCTGCTGAAGCTGGACGTGGCGGCCCCGGCGCCGGTGCGCGGCAGGACCGGCGGCCTGATGTCCTGGATGGGCGCGGCCCTCAAGAGCGGGGCGTCCTGGCGCCATCTGCTCTACTCGCTGCTGTACCTCCCGTGGGCGACCTTCGCCGTCGCTGTCTCGCTGACGTTCTGGATGTGCGGGTGGACCGCGTTCACCTATCCGCTGTGGCGGTGGATCTTCCCGGCGTACGTGGGCAGCAACGGCATTCAGCTGTACAGCGACCGGGGCCACGCGGTGCAGCTCGACTCCTCCGTCGAGATGGCGCTGACCAGCGCGCTCGGCCTGGTGTTCGTCCTTGTCACGCCGTGGATCATCCGCGGCCTGACGAGCGTGGACCGGGTACTGGTGGCCGGGCTGCTCGGGCCGTCCCGGCTGGCGACCCGCGTCTCGGAGCTGGAGTCGGACCGCGGGGTGGTCGTCGACACCGCCGCCGCCGACCTCCGCCGCATCGAACGCGACCTCCACGACGGCGCCCAGGCCCGCCTCGTCGCCCTCGCCATGGATCTGGGCCTGGCGAAGGAGAAGCTGACCGACGACCCCGAAGCCGCCGCCCGCATGGTCGACGAGGCCCACGGCGAGGTGAAGGTCGCCCTCCAGGAACTCCGCGACCTGGCCCGCGGCATCCACCCCGCCGTCCTCACCGACCGCGGACTCGACGCCGCACTCTCCGCCATCGCCTCCCGCTGCACCGTCCCCGTCACGGTCGAGGTGGACCTGCCGGGGCGTCCGGCCCAGGCGATCGAGGGGATCGCCTACTTCACGGTCTCCGAGCTGTTGCAGAACGTGAGCAAGCACGCACGGGCGACCCACGCCTCGGTCGAGGTGTGGCGGGCGGCGGACCGGCTGATGCTCCAGGTCACCGACGACGGGCGCGGCGGCGCCGACGCGGCGGCGGGCAGTGGGCTCGCCGGGCTGGCCGAGCGGCTGGACGCGGTGGACGGCGTGCTGGTCGTGGATTCCCCGCAGGGCGGCCCGACCCGGATCACGGCCGAGCTGCCGTGGCGCGGCTGAGGTTCCGTGGCCTGGCTGAGGTTCCGTGGCCTGGCTGAGCCCTGGCCCGCCTGAGACCCACCCGTGAATCCACCCGGGGGTGGGTGAAGTCCGCCCGCGATGTCCACCCGGCGGCCGAGGACCCGCACCACCGATGCTGAGATGCTGGGATGCTGGAGAGCGTAGGCGCGAGACCAGCGAACAGCGACAGTGGGAGCAACGGCTTCATGGTGGAGGACAGGGTGCGAGTAGTCATCGCCGAGGATTCGGTGCTGCTCCGGGAAGGACTCACCCGGCTGCTGACTGATCTCGGGCATGACGTCGTCGCCGGGGTCGGGGATGCGGAGGCGCTGATCAAGACGGTGGGGGATCTGGCGGGGCAGGGTGCGCTGCCCGATGTGGTGGTCGCCGATGTGCGGATGCCCCCGACCCACACCGACGAGGGCGTGCGGGCGGCGGTGCGGCTGCGGAAGGACTATCCCGGGATCGGGGTCCTGGTCCTTTCGCAGTACGTCGAGGAGCAGTACGCGACCGAGCTTCTGGCCGGTTCCAGCCGGGGCGTGGGATACCTGCTGAAGGACCGGGTCGCCGAGGTCAGGGAGTTCGTGGACGCGGTGGTCCGGGTCGCGCAGGGCGGGACGGCTCTGGACCCGGAGGTGGTGGCGCAGCTGCTGGGCCGCAGCCGCAAGCAGGACGTCCTGGCCGGGCTGACCCCGCGCGAGCGCGAGGTGCTCGGCCTGATGGCGGAAGGGCGGACGAACTCCGCGGTGGCCAGGCAGCTGGTGGTGAGCGACGGCGCGGTGGAGAAGCACGTCAGCAATATCTTCCTGAAGCTGGGCCTCTCCCCCAGTGACGGGGATCACCGCCGGGTACTGGCCGTATTGACCTACCTGAACTCCTGATGAGCTGACACCCTGTCAGATACCCGGTGAAGGTCATCGCGGCCGCCGGTCGCGGTGACCGGGCCCGGGGCGGACACGCTCCGGAACCGAAGAACACGTCCTAGCACCAAAGGATGACTGCGCGGCGTCTTCATCGAACGGCTGGGGGGCTTGCAAAGCATGACAAACCGGTATCAAATCGCGTCCCAAAATGGCGTCCATCATGTGATCGGTCAAGGGAAGGCGACCCTTACCGACGTAGGGTGGGCAGTGGGACCGTCGGCGGGCCGGCGGGACCAGAGCAGCCGCCCCGAGGGAGGTCCAGTTCAGTGACCAGCCAGGTCAGTAGCCCAGCCGAACAGGCCGATGAGGCCAGCGAGGCGCTCGTCGGGGGACAGCGTGCCCCCCGCTCCGATCATGCCGGTGCCGGCGAGAAGGAGATCCGCCGCCTCGACCGGGTGATCATCCGTTTCGCGGGTGACTCCGGAGACGGTATGCAGCTCACCGGTGACCGCTTCACCTCGGAGACCGCGTCGTTCGGGAACGACCTCTCCACGCTGCCGAACTTTCCCGCCGAGATCCGCGCCCCCGCAGGCACCCTGCCGGGGGTTTCTTCGTTCCAGCTGCACTTCGCGGACCACGACATCCTCACACCGGGCGACGCGCCGAACGTGCTGGTCGCGATGAACCCGGCCGCGCTGAAGGCGAACATCGGCGATGTGCCGCGCGGTGCGGAAATCATCGTGAACACCGATGAGTTCACCAAGCGGCCGATGGCGAAGGTCGGCTACGAGACCTCCCCGCTGGAGGACGGTTCCCTGGACGGCTACAACGTCCACCCGGTGCCGCTGACGACGCTCACGATCGAGGCGCTCAAGGAGTTCGGGCTCTCCCGCAAGGAGGCCGAGCGGTCGAAGAACATGTTCGCGCTGGGCCTGCTGTCGTGGATGTACCACCGCCCGACCGAGGGGACCGAGGCGTTCCTGCGGTCGAAGTTCGCGAAGAAGCCGCAGATCGCCGAGGCGAACGTCGCCGCGTTCAGGGCGGGGTGGAATTTCGGGGAGACGACGGAGGACTTCGCCGTCTCCTACGAGGTGGCGCCCGCCTCGCAGGCCTTCCCGCCGGGCACTTACCGCAACATCTCGGGGAATCTGGCGCTGTCGTACGGGCTGATCGCCGCGTCCCGTCAGGCGGACCTGCCGCTGTACCTGGGCTCGTACCCGATCACCCCGGCCTCCGACATCCTGCACGAGCTCAGCAAGCACAAGAACTTCGGCGTGCGCACCTTCCAGGCGGAGGACGAGATCGCGGGGATCGGGGCGGCGCTGGGCGCGGCCTTCGGCGGTTCCCTCGCGGTGACGACCACGTCCGGGCCGGGGGTGGCGCTGAAGTCGGAGACGATCGGGCTCGCCGTCTCCCTGGAGCTGCCGCTGCTCGTGGTCGACATCCAGCGCGGCGGCCCGTCCACGGGTCTGCCGACCAAGACCGAGCAGGCCGACCTGCTCCAGGCGATGTACGGGCGCAACGGCGAGGCCCCCGTCCCGATCGTGGCCCCCAGGACCCCGGCGGACTGCTTCGACGCCGCGCTCGACGCCGCCCGGATCGCGCTGACGTACCGCACCCCCGTCTTCCTGCTCTCCGACGGGTACCTCGCCAACGGCTCGGAGCCGTGGAAGATCCCCGAGACCGACGAGCTGCCCGATCTGCGGGTCCGGTTCGCGACCGGCCCCAACCACGAACTGGCCGACGGCACCGAGGTGTTCTGGCCCTACAAGCGCGACCCGCACACCCTGGCCCGGCCCTGGGCGGTGCCCGGCACGCCCGGTCTCGAACACCGCATCGGCGGCATCGAGAAGCAGGACGGCAGCGGCAACATCTCCTACGACCCCGCCAACCACGACCTCATGGTCCGCACCCGCCAGGCGAAGATCGACGGCATCGAGGTCCCCGACCTCCAGGTCGACGACCCCGACCAGGCCCGCACCCTCGTGCTGGGCTGGGGCTCCACGTACGGCCCCATCACCGCCGCCGTCCGCCGGCTCCGCGCCGCCGGACAGCCCATCGCCCAGGCCCACCTGCGCCACCTCAGCCCGTTCCCGAAGAACCTCGGCGACGTCCTCGGCCACTACGACAAGGTCGTCGTCCCCGAGATGAACCTCGGCCAGCTCGCCACCCTCATCCGGGCCAGGTACCTCGTCGACGCGCACAGCTACAACCAGGTCAACGGCATGCCGTTCAAGGCCGAACAGCTCGCAACGGCACTCAAGGAGGCCATCGATGCCTGACACCGACCAGCTCCTGCACCTGGTGCCCAAGGCCGAGGCCAAGCAGTCCATGAAGGACTTCAAGTCCGACCAGGAAGTCCGCTGGTGCCCCGGCTGCGGCGACTACGCCGTCCTCGCCGCCGTCCAGGGCTTCATGCCCGAACTCGGCCTGGCGAAGGAGAACATCGTCTTCGTCTCCGGGATCGGCTGCTCCTCCCGCTTCCCGTACTACATGAACACCTACGGGATGCACTCCATCCACGGCCGCGCCCCGGCCATCGCCACCGGACTCGCCTCCTCCCGCCGCGACCTCTCCGTCTGGGTCGTCACCGGCGACGGCGACGCCCTGTCCATCGGCGGAAACCACCTCATCCACGCCCTGCGCCGCAATGTGAACCTCAAGATCCTCCTGTTCAACAACCGGATCTACGGCCTCACCAAGGGCCAGTACTCCCCCACCTCCGAGATCGGCAAGATCACCAAGTCCACGCCGATGGGCTCCCTGGACGCCCCCTTCAACCCGGTCTCGCTGGCCCTCGGCGCGGAGGCTTCCTTCGTCGCCCGCACCATCGACTCCGACCGCAAGCACCTCACCGGTGTGCTGCGCGCCGCGGCCGACCACCCCGGCACGGCGCTGGTGGAGATCTACCAGAACTGCAACATCTTCAACGACGGTGCCTTCGAGGCCCTCAAGGACAAGGAACGGGCCCAGGACGCGGTCATCCGCCTCGAACACGGGCAGCCCATCCTCTTCGGCACGGACAACAGCAAGGGTGTCGTCCGCGACCCGGCCACCGGAGACCTCCAGGTGGTGACCGTCACCGAGGAGAACCGGTCCCAGGTCCTGGTCCACGACACCCACAACCCGTCGCCGACCACGGCCTTCGCCCTCTCCCGCCTCGCCGACCCCGACACCCTCCACCAGACCCCCATCGGCGTCCTGCGCGACGTCGAGCGGCCCGTCTACGACACCCTGATGGCCGACCAGCTCGACACCGCCGTCGAACAGAACGGCAAGGGCGACCTCGCCGCCCTCCTTGCCGGCAACGACACCTGGACGGTCGTCGGCTAGGACCTCTCGTTGGGATCATGCCGGCTGATCCAAGCGAAAGATCCTGGGGCAAACACCATCCGGGACCGGGGACAGGGACCGCCCCGGTACTCCGGACCGGGGACAGGCACCGCCCCGGTCCTGCCGTCTGGATCACACAGTCGCCGGACGGGCTGAATTTCGGCCCGTCCGGCGGCTGCGTCCCGGGCGTGTGGCCGGCCACCGCGCACGATGTGGCCATGACCCTGGACCGTCCCGCGTACCGCATCAAGCGGCGTCTGCTCGGCAAGGCGCTCACCACCGAGCGCATCAGCGAGGAGAAGCTGAACAACCGGACGGCGCTCGGGGTGCTCGCCTCCGACTGCATCAGCTCGTCCGCGTACGGCTCCGAGGAGATGCTCCGGGTCCTCGTACCCGTCGTCGGGGCCGCCGCCTTCACCCTGCTGATGCCGGTGACCGGCGCGATCCTGCTGGTACTGCTGCTCCTGACACTCTGTTACAGCGACGTCGTCATGATCTACACCCGGGCGGGCGGCTCCTACGTCGTAGCGCGGGAGAACTTCGGGCCGGACATCGCGCAGATCGCCGCCGTGGCCCTGCTCGTCGACTACATCGTCACCGTCGCGGTCCAGGTCTCGGCGGGCACCAACGCACTGATCTCGCTCGCCCATCTGATCGGCACCGACTTCACCGGCCTCGACCACCTCCAGATCCCGGTCTCCGTCGGCGTCATCGTGCTGCTCGCGTACGGGAATCTGCGCGGGATCCGCGAGGCGGGCCGCACCTTCGCGCTGCCCGCCTATCTCTTCATGGCCGCCGTCGGTCTGGTCCTCCTCGTCGCCGCGGTGCGCGGGCTCACGGGCGAGCTGCCGCACGCCGACCTGCACGCCGCCGGGGTCCTCCCGCTCGGCACCCCGGGCGACGGCTGGCTCTACGGCGCCTCGCTCTTCATCGTGCTGCGCTCGTTCGCCAACGGCGGCTCGTCCCTCACCGGGCTCGAAGCGATCTCCAACGGCATCTCCGCGTTCCGTGAACCGCAGGGCCGCAACGCCCGCCGCACCCTGATCGCGATGAGCTGCGTGCTCGGCGTACTGGTCCTCGGCGTCTCCACGCTGGCGCACTTCACCCATGCCGTTCCCTACATCGACGGCACCCCGACGGTCATCGCGCAGGAGGCCCATCTCGCCTTCGGCGGCGGGCCGCTCGGGACGGCCGGACTGGTCTTCGTACAGCTGGCGACCGCACTGATCCTCTACACCGGCGCCAACACACCGTTCACCGGCTTCCCGTTCCTCGCCAGTTTCGTCGCCGCGGACCGGTTCCTGCCCCGGCAGCTGACCCGGCGCGGACACCGCCTCGCGTTCTCCAACGGCATCATCGCGCTGACCGTCGTCTCGCTGGCGCTGCTGCTGGTCACCGGGGCCAGCGTGGACAGGCTGGTGGCGCTGTACGCGATCGGCGTGTTCACCGCCTTCACCATGGCCGGGGCCGGCCTCACCGCGTACCACCTGCGGCGCCGCGAGCCGTACCGCCGGGTGAAGATCGCGGTCAACGGGCTGGCCGCGGTCATCTCGGCCGCCGTCGTGCTGATCTTCGCCGTTACCAAGTTCACCGAGGGTGCCTGGCTGGTCGTGGTGGTCTTCCCGCTCGGGGTGTGGGCGCTGATCCGGATCAACCGCGAGTACCGGCGCGAGGCCGCGGTGCTCCAGAGCATCCAGGCGCCGGGCGCCGACCGGCCCCGGGACCTGCGCCATCTGGTCTTCGTCCTGGTCGAGACGCTGGACCTGGCGACGATCAAGGCGCTGCGGTACGCGCACGAACTGCGCCCGGACGAGATCCGGGCCGTGCACTTCGCGATCGACGAGGCGCACGGCCGGCGGCTGGCCGCCCGGTGGGAGGCGACGGCCGCCACGTCCGTCGCCCTGGAGCTGGTGGATTGCCCGGACCGCCGGCTGCGCCACGCGATGAAGGAGCTGGCGGCCCGCACCACACAGGACGGCAGGACCTCGCTGACGGTGCTGGTGCCGCGGCGGATGTACACCAATGTGCTCGGCAAGCTGCTGCACCGGGGCACGGGAGAGCAGATGGCGAAGGCGCTGGGGCAGCTGCCGCACGTGGCGGTGACGATCCTGCCGTTCGACGTGTCGCGTGCGCTGCGTGAGATGGAGCAGGGACGCGCGCCCCAACCGGAGTGACCGGGCGGGTGCTACGGGGTGTGCGCCTGCTGCTCGTCGTACGCCTCGCGCGCCGCCTGCACCGCGCTCAGGCGGCGTTCGGTCCAGCGGCCCAGCGCGCACACCTGCTCGGCGGCCTCCCGGCCCAGTTCGGTGAGCGAGTAGTCGACCCTGGGCGGGATCACCGGCTTCGCGTCCCGGTGCACGATGCCGTCGCGCTCCAGCGTCCGGAGGGTCTGGGTCAGCATCTTCTCGCTGACGCCGCCCACCTCGCGGCGCAGTTCGCTGAAGCGGTACGAGCGCTCCAGCAGGGCGATCAGGATCAGGACGCCCCAGCGACTGGTGACGTGTTCGAGCACCAGCCGGGAGGGGCACATCTGCCCGTTCGTATCGGGCCACGTCCCCAGGTCACTTACCTTCATCCCAGCACCTTACTTCAAAGTGGGTACTTTCGATTGGTAAGTGCACCCCGTACGGTGAGCAGTGCGAGCCCGAACAAGGACAAGCGCCACCGAAGAGGAGAAACCCCCATGAGCATCGTCGTCACCGGAGCCACCGGAGAGCTCGGCCGTCTCGTCGTCGAGCAGCTGCTGGCCACCGTGCCCGCGAGCCAGATCGCCGCCGTCGTGCGCGACGCGGAGAAGGCGGCCCCGCTCGCCGCCCGGGGCGTCGAGCTCCGCGTCGCGGACTACGACCGGCCTGAGACCCTCAAGGACGCCTTCCGGGCCGGTGACCGGGTCCTGCTCATCTCCGGCAGCGAGGTCGGCCGGCGCGTACCGCAGCACACCGCGGTGATCGACGCGGCGAAGGCGGCGGGCGTCGCCCAGCTCGCGTACACCGGCATCCTGGGCGGCCCCGCCGCCGACTTCCGGCTGGCCGCCGAGCACAAGGTCACCGAGCAGCTGATCCTCGACTCCGGGCTGCCCCACACCTTCCTGCGCAACGGCTGGTACACCGAGAACTACACGGCGAACCTCGCCCCGGTCCTGGAGCACGGCGCCGTCGTCGCCAACGCGGGCGAGGGCAGGATCGCCTCCGCCACCCGCGCCGACTACGCCGCCGCGGCCGCCGCCGTGCTGACCGGCGAGGGCCACATCGGCGCGGCCTACGAGCTGAGCGGCGATGTCGCCTGGTCGCCGGCGGACTACGCGGCGGAGATCTCGAAGGCCACCGGCAAGGAGATCGCGTACCGGAACGTGCCCGCCGCCACGCACCAGGAGATCCTGGTCGGCGCCGGCGTGCCCGAGTTCTTCGCGGAGATCCTCGTCGACGTGGACGAGGCGATCGCGCGCGGCCTGCTCGCCACCACGAGCGGCGATCTGGCCCGGCTGATCGGCCGCCCGACCACGCCCCTCGCCGAGACGGTGGCGGCGGCGGTGGCCGCGGCGTAAAACCCCGCCCGCGCACCTCGGGGGCCGGTGTCATGACCGTATACCGATACGGCCATGACACGGGGCCCCTCCCGGCGCTACCTTCGTGCAGTTGACACAGACATGCCTGGAGGGCCCGTGAAGGGGATCAACGAACAGCGGGCGGGACTCATGTCCGGCATCGGCGCATACGGATTGTGGGGACTCGTCCCGCTCTTCTGGCCGCTACTGAAGCCCGCGGGCGCGATCGAGATCCTCGCCCACCGCATGGTCTGGTCCCTCGCGTTCGTCGCCGTCGCGCTGCTGGCGCTCCGCCGCTGGTCCTGGATCGGCGAGCTGATCCGGCAGCCGAAGAAGCTCGGCCTGATCTCGGTGGCGGCGGCCACGATCACGGTCAACTGGGGCCTGTACATCTGGTCCGTGAACAACGGCCATGTGGTGGAGGCGTCGCTCGGCTACTTCATCAACCCGCTGGTCACCATCGCCATGGGCGTCCTGCTCCTGGGCGAACGGCTGCGCCCCGTGCAGTGGGTGGCGGTCGGCACCGGTGTCGCGGCGGTGCTGGTGCTGGCCATCGGTTACGGGCGGCCGCCGTGGATCTCTCTGGTCCTGGCGTTCTCGTTCGCCACGTACGGGCTGATGAAGAAGAAGGTCAACATGGGCGGCCTGGAGTCGCTCACCGCCGAGACCGCCGTGGTGTTCGTGCCCGCGCTCGGCTACCTGCTGTGGCTGGGCGCCCGGGGCGAGTCGACGTTCACCTCCGAGGGCGTCGGCCACGTGGCGTTGCTGGCCTCGGCGGGCCTGGTCACGGCCGTGCCGCTCGTACTGTTCGGGGCGGCGGCGATACGGGTGCCCCTCTCCACCCTGGGCCTGTTGCAGTACCTGGCGCCGGTCTTCCAGTTCGCCCTCGGCATCGTCTACTTCCACGAGGCGATGCCGCCGGAGCGGTGGGCCGGTTTCACCCTGGTGTGGCTGGCGCTCACCCTGCTGACATGGGACGCGTTTCGGACGGCACGGCGGACGAGGACGCGGATGCAGGAGGCGCGGCAGGCGGCGCAGCAGCAGACAGCACCGCGGCAGGCGGCCGACGGACCCGCCCCGCACGCGCAGATTTAGTTACCTGATTGCTTTTTTAACTTGGTTGCGTTTTCCTGGTTGTCCACGGAACTGCGACCGAGGAGCCCCCATGTCCGCAATCACACCCGCACCCGCAGCCGCCGTGCTGATCGTCGGTTCGGGCCCGACCGGCCTGACCCTCGCCTGTGATCTGGCCCGGCGCTCCATCGGCGTACGGATCATCGAGAAGTCCGCAGGGTTCCCGCGCAGCTCGCGGGCCAAGGGTCCCAACCCCCGCTCCCTGGAGGTGCTGGAGGACCTGGGCGTCGTCGACCGGGTGCTGACCGCGGGATCGGGACCGCTGCCGATGCGCAAGTACCGCAACGGGCTTCCGGTCGCCGACACCGACCCGTCCGCGTCCTCGCACCCGACGCCGGACACCCCGTACGCCCACGGCCGGCTGATCGCCCAGTGGCAGCTGGAGGAGATCCTGCGGGACCGCCTCGCGGAGTACGGCGTCCAGGTGGAGCTCGGCTCCGAGGCGGTCGGCCTGGCGCAGGGGCCCGAGTCGGTGACCGTCACGCTCGCCGACGGCCGGAGCGTCGAGGCGCGGTACGTGGTGGGCTGCGACGGCGGCCACAGCCCGGTACGCAAGATGCTCGGCGTCCCCTTCGAGGGGAAGACGGCCGAGGAGCAGGCCATGGTCTGCGGGGACGTGGAGGTGGACGGCCTCGACCGCGGCATCTGGCACCAGTGGTTCGACGAGGACGGCGCCGTGATGCTGTGCCCGATCCCGGGTACGCGCACGGGCTGGTGGTTCCAGGCCGGACCGGAGCGGGACGCGGCGGGAGCCCTCGTGCCGCCTTCCCTGGAGAGCTTCCGCCGCCTGTTCGCCAAGCACACCCGGCTCCCGGCGGCCCGCCTCACTCAGGCCACCCTGCTTTCCACGTACCGCGTCAACGAGCGCATGGCCGACCGGTACGGGGTGGGCCGGGTACTGCTGGCCGGGGACGCCGCGCATGTGCATTCCGTCGCGGGCGGGCTGGGCATGAACACCGGCATCCAGGACGCGTACAACCTGGGCTGGAAGCTCGCCCGCGTCGTCGAGGGCCAATCGGATCCCCGCCTCCTGGACACCTACGAGGAGGAGCGGCTGCCCGTCGCCTCCTGGACGCTGGACATCACCGCCGAGCGGCTGCGGGCGACCCTCGAAGCGATCCGGCAGCCGGGTGGCGGCCTGGATTCGGCGGTCTCCGGCGACACGGCGGGCCTGGGCATCGGCTACCCCTGGAGCTCCCTCTCCGCCCCCGGCTCCACCCGCCGTCTGCGGGCGGGCGACCGCGCCCCCGACGCCCCCTGCCGCGACACCGCGACGGGCACGCCGACCCGCCTTTTCGAGGCGTTCACTGGACCGCACTTCACCCTCCTGGGCTTCGGCCCGGACACGGCGGACGCCCTGCGGGCGACGGAAGCGGCGTACGGCGACGCGGTGCGGGCGTACGGGGTGGACGCCGGAGCCCCCCGCGACCTGACCGACGACGCGGGCCACGCCCGCACGGCGTACGGCGTCGCCCCCGCCACCGCCCTCCTCGTCCTCGTCCGCCCCGACAACCACGTGGCCCTGATCGCTCCGGCCTCGGAGACCGGAGCGATCGGCGACTACCTCGACCGGTTGGCCGGTACGGCCTGACGGCGGGGTGCCCGGACTGCCGGACCGGGGGCGCCCGGAGGGGAACGGTGCGGGTCGGTCCACGCCGATGCCGTTCAGGATCGATGTCGGCGAACCCGGGACCCGGAAGGCGCGTGCGGACACCAGGCGCGAAGCTACGCACCGCCCGACTCGATTTCACCTGATCGTGTACGCGATCCGTGACGTGTCCTGCTCGATGACCTCTGCCGCTCATGATCGGTGAGCGACTGGCGCCGCCCGAGGACGTGCCCATCCGCTCGCACTGCCCGTTCAAGAGAAATGACTCATCGTGCATTTGACTCCGCATGAGCAGGAGCGCCTGCTGATCCATGTGGCCGCCGACGTGGCGCAGCGGCGCCGCAGTAGCGGGCTGCTCCTCAACTATCCCGAGGTCATGGCCCTGTTGACGGTGCATGTCTTCGAGCAGGCACGCGCCGGCCGGACGGTCAGCGACGTCATGGACTCTGGTCGGCAGTTGCTGAGCCGGGACGAAGTGATGGACGGCGTTCCGGAGATGATCAAGTACGTTCAGGTGGAGGCCACCTTCCCGGACGGCACCAAGCTGGTCACCATCCACGATCCCTTCCCGGAGGCGGCCGAGGAGCCCGAGGTCCACCCGGGCAAGGTCGAGCACCCCCGGCCGCCCCGCAAGGCGGACTGCCCGGTCGACTGCGACGGCGACAGTGGCAGCGATTCGACGTCGTGCTGTGACAAGTGCCGGGACGCGGAGTCCTGGTACAAGGCGATCGAGTTCAACGCGGATCTGCAGGAGGACGCCACCGAGTTGCCGGGTGGGGGCAGGACGCGGATCAGGGTGAAGAACATGTCGGACCGCCCCGTGCAGGTCGGCTCCCACTATCACTTCGCCGACGCCAACCCGGGGCTGAAGGTTCTCAGGGTCGAGGTCCCGTCCGGTCCGGAACTGGAGTCGCCCCAGGAGCTCAAGGACTGCGAGGCGGCGCGGATGCGGCGGCTGAACATCGCCGCGGGTACGTCCGTGCGCTTCGAGCCGGGCGACGAGTGCTGCGTCGAGCTGGTGGAGATCCAGGGGGACCGGCAGGTCAAGGGAGCACGTGAGGTGGCACACCGGTGAGCAGCAACAAAACCACCCCGTTCGACAGCAGGTCGGCGAGGCATCCGAAGAGCTCGGCGCCGGGCAACGTGCTGAAGCGGGCCGATTACGCCGCTCTGTACGGGCCCACCGCCAAGGACCGCGTCCGCCTGGCCGACACCGCCCTGGCCGTCGAGATCGAGGCGGACTGGAGCGGCGGACCCAAGCACAGCGGCAACGAGATGATCTTCGGCGGCGGGAAAGTGATCCGGGAGTCGATGGGAATGTCCCACTTCCCCCGAGGCGGGGACGCCGGCGGCCGCACCCCGGTGGACACGGTCATCACCGGTGCCCTGATCCTCGACTGGTGGGGTGTCGTCAAGGCCGACGTCGGGCTCCGCGACGGTGCGATCGCCGCGATCGGCAAGGCTTACAACCCCGAGACGATGGACCCGATCCCGGACGACGGGTTCGAGATGCCGGACCGTACGTCCCCGAGCGACGAGCTGCCGGAGACGGTGCGGCCGACGAACTTCGTGGTCGGTCCGAGCACCGAGGTCATCTCCGGCAACGGGCGGATCCTCACCGCGGGGGGCGTGGACACCCACGTCCACTTCATCTGTCCGGAACAGATCCACGAGGCCCTCGCCTCGGGCGTGACCACGCTCATCGGTGGCGGCACCGGCCCCGCCGAGGGCAGCACGGCCACCACCGTGACCCCGGGCGAGTGGCACATCACCCGGGCCTTCGAAAGCCTGGACTCGTACCCGGTCAACATCGGCCTGCTCGGCAAGGGCAGCACGGTGAACGCGGACGCCCTCAACGAACAGGTCGACGCGGGCGTCATCGGGTTGAAGGTCCACGAGGACTGGGGAGCCACGCCCGCCGTGATCGACGCGGCGCTGGACGTGTGCGAAAGCCGTCAGGTCCAACTGGCCCTGCACGCCGACTCACTGAACGAATCCGGCTTCCTGGACAGCACCCGCGACGCCTTCACGAGAGGCGGCAAGAAGCGCTCCGTCCACATCTTCCACGTCGAGGGCGCCGGGGGCGGCCACGCCCCGGACATGATCGAACTGGTCAAAGAGAAGAACGTGCTGCCCGCGTCGACCAACCCGACCCGCCCCTTGACGGTGAACACCGTCAAGGAGCACGTCGACATGATGGTGGCCTGCCACCACCTCAATCCGGACATTCCGGCGGACATGGCCTTCGCCGACTCCCGTATCCGGCCGTCCACCATGGCCGCGGAGGACCTCCTCCACGACATGGGAGCCATCTCGATGATGTCCTCCGACGCCCAGGCGATGGGACGCATCGGCGAGATGATCATGCGTACCTGGCAGACCGCACACGTCATGAAATCCCGGTACGGCCCTCTGAAGGAGGACCTCGCCAACGCGAAGGTCCGCCCGATCGATGACGACGCCGACCACTCCCACAACGCGGAGAGGCTGGTCCCGAACGACAACTACCGGGCGCGCCGCTACGTCGCCAAGTACACGATCAACCCCGCGATCACGCACGGCATCGACGGGCACGTCGGTTCCGTGGAGACCGGGAAGCTCGCCGACCTGGTGCTCTGGGAGCCGAAGTTCTTCGGCGTCAAGATGCACATGGTCCTCAAGGGCGGGCAGCTCGCCTACGCGCAGGTGGGCGACGCCAACGCATCGATCACGACCCCGCAGCCCTTTCTGCCGCGAGCGGTCTGGGGCTCCACCGGCCGTTCCCCTCTGAGCAACTCGTACAACTTCGTGGCACCGGGCGTGGCCGACAAGCTGAACCCGCGAGTCGTCACCGTCCAGGACGGCGGCGGGAACGTCACCGAGACGACGACCGGCGGGCTCGGTCTCGGCAAGAAATTCATGGACATCTCGACGAGCATCCGGGACGTCACCAAGGCCGACATGAAGCTGAACGACACGGTGCCGGAGAGTCTCCACGTCGACCACAACAGCTTCGAGGTCACCATCGGCGGTGCGACCACAGGGGACACCCGCACAGAACTCAACGGAGCGACCGTGCCGCGCTCCTATGTCAGTGAAGTCCCCATGGCCCAGCGGTACTTCCTCTTCTGACCGGCCTCTGCCCGGACGGCGACGCCGTCACCGCAGCAGTGGTCCGGGCAGGCACCCGTGCCCTCCTGGACCACTGCGCCAACCCACCCCGCGAAAGGCAGCCGGATCGCCCATGAGCCGTGCCGCACTGGTCCTGCTGGCCGACGGCCGCTTCCCCGCCGGCGGGTACGCCCACTCCGGCGGCGTCGAAGCCGCGGTCGCGCACAAAGCCGTACACGACATCAACAGCCTCGAAGCCTTCTGCCGCGGGCGCCTGCACACCACCGGTCTGACCACGGCCGGCCTGGCCGCCGCGGCCGCCGCCGGCTGCGACCCCCTGATGCTGGACGACGCCGCCGACGCACGTACCCCCGTACCCGCGCTGCGCGCCGTGGCCCGCAAGCTCGGCCGGCAGATGATGCGCGCGGCACGCGCCACCTTCCCGTCCACCGAACTCGACCGCCTGGCCGCCGAGCGCCCCCAGGGAGCCCATCAGCCCATTGTCCAGGGCATCGCCGCCCGAGCCGCCGGGCTCACCCCTCAGGACGCCGCCTGTGCCGCGGCGTACGAGGCCGTCGGTGGCCCGGCCACCGCGGCGGTGCGCCTGCTCAGCCTCGATCCCCTGGCCGCCTCGTGGCTGCTGGCACGCCTGAGCACGGAAGTCGACACCGTCGCCGCGGACGCCGCCGGCGCGGCGGCCCGTGTGGAGGCCGAAGGTCTTGACGCCCTGCCGTCGGCGTCCTCTCCGCTGCTGGACATCACCGCGGAACAGCACGCCGCCTGGACCGTGCGGCTCTTCGCCTCTTGAACTCGCCCCTGCCCTGCCCCTGGAGCTTCCATGCACCTCGATCACCACGTGACCATGCCTCACCGCCACACCTACAGCGCCGAGCCGCTGCGCGCGGACGGCAGCCTCCGCGCCTTCCGGGTCGGCCTGGGCGGTCCTGTCGGTTCCGGCAAGACCGCCAGCGTCGCCGCGCTCTGCCGCACGCTGCGCGACAGGCTCTCCCTCGCCGTCGTCACCAACGACATCTACACCCGCGAGGACGCCGAGTTCCTGCTGCGCGAGGCCGTGCTGCCTCCCGAGCGGATCACCGCGGTGGAGACCGGAGCCTGTCCGCACACCGCGATCCGGGACGACATCTCCGCCAACCTGGAGGCCGTCGAGCACTTCGACGAGACTCTCGTCCCCCTCGATCTCGTCCTCGTCGAGTCCGGTGGCGACAACCTCACCGCCACCTTCTCCAAGGGCCTCGTCGATGTGCAGATCTTCGTCATCGACGTCTCCAGCGGCGACGACATCCCCCGCAAGGGAGGGCCCGGCATCACCACCGCCGACCTTCTCGTCATCAACAAGACCGACCTCGCTCCGCACGTCGGTGCCGACCTCGCCGCCATGGCGGCCGACGCCGAACGGCAACGCGGCGCCCTTCCCGTCGTCTTCACCAGCCTCACCTGCGACGACGGCATCCGCGAGATCGCCGACTGGATCACCGGGCACGTCACCCGGTGGCGCGCGAAAGCGGCGGCATGAGCTCCGGGTCCCGGCCCGCCGAGCCCGATACCCCGCTCCGCCACGCCGTCCCGGCCGATACCGAGGCATCCTGCGGACACCCGGACGGCGTGCGTGCCATGGCCCGCATCCGTGCCACGTACAACGGACGTGTCACCACTCTCCCGCAGCTGCGCAGTGACGGCCCGTTCCATCTGCGCCGCATGCGCACCGGCGGACGGGCTGCCACGGTGGGGATCATCGGTGCGATGAGCGCCCCGCTCGGCGGCGACCGACTCACCCTCGACGTCACCGCCGAAGACCGAGCCGAACTGGAGGTCACCACGGCTGCCGCCACGCTCGCTCTCCGCGGTCCCACCACCGCGCCGGCCACCTACGACGTCCGGCTGACCGCCGGGGAGCACGCCCGCCTGCGCTGGCTGCCACAGCCACTGATCAGCGCCGCCGGCAGCAACCTGCGCCAGACCTGCACCGTCACCCTCGCCGCGACCTCGCGGCTGCTGCTGCGCGAGGAGCAGATCCTGGGCAGAGCCGGCGAGAAGCCGGGCCACCTCGTCAGCCGCATCCGGGTCCGCCACGCCGGCCGCCTGCTGCTCGACCAGAACACCACCTACGGCGACCCGGCGCCCGGGTGGGACGGCCCCTCGGTCCTGGACGGACACCGCGCCGTCGGCCAACTCCTCGTCGTGAAACCGGATCTGGACGTCGGCCGAGCCCCCGTCCTGCTCCGCAACGGGATCAAGGACGGCTGTGCGGTTCTCGCACCTCTGGCCGGCGGCCCGGCACTGCTCGCCACCGCTGTCGCTCCGGCCTCCTCGGCGCTGCGGGAGCTGCTCGACGAAGCGCTCGGACACGCCCTCCGCAAGCAGTAGGTCGCCGGGGCTCCCTGCTCCGGCGAGGCACCGCACTTCGCCGCGGTCGGCACGGCCGGCCGCTGAGGTCCGCTCCGATGGAGAACGCCCCGGCGGTCACGAGGACCGCCGGGGCTCAGGAGAGGCGAGGCTCGGCCAGCAGGGTCAGCGGATGAACACGCTCCCGCCGAACTCCGATACCCCCGAGGACCCTGGCAGGACGATCCCGAGGATCGGGCCGGAGCAGTCCGCACCCTGGAAGATCACTGCCAGGTCGTTGGTGTAGTTCTCGACGGTGAGCGGCAAGCGGTCGGAGGGGTAGCACCCGGAGGGGTCGCTGTGGACCGTGCCGTTGACGACCAGGTCCCCCTGGGCCGCACTGGCCGACTGGGTGCCCGAAACGGAGAGCATTGCCGCGGCGGCAAGGGTGCCGAACGCGGTGAGGGCGCGACGCATGAAGGATCTCCCGGCTGTTGCGAGGGCTGCTGCGAGGGCGCCCGATGCACCCTCGCAGTATGATTACCATGCGTAGCCATTGATTGCGTAGCGTGACTCACGCGGGAGGGGCGGGAGGCCACGGAACGTCGGCCAACAGGGGCAGGATCTGCTCCTCCTCGTAGTCGAGGTGCGCGTTCAGCTCGGTGGACATCCTGTCCAGCTCGGTGTGGAAGCGCTCGGGATCGGTGATCCCGATGTCCGCCAGCAGGGTCACCAGCTCGCCCTGGATGCGGGCCACCGTGCGGTGTTCGCCGGCGAGCCGGGCGAAGGTGTCCGTCAGGTGCGGGTGGTACCGGGCGATGCCGGGGAACAGGTGGTCGTCCTCGCTGGTGTGGTGGAACTCCAGCGACTGGCAGAACGCCAGGCACCGCTGCCTGATCTGGAGCCCGAGGCCCGGGGGCGGGGGCGCGCCGGGTCCCCGGTGGGCGGCGCGTGCGGCGAAGTGGGCGTCCACCTCCGCCTTCATCTGGTGCAGCTGGCCCCGCAGCCAGGTGTGGACCTCCATCACCTTGCCCGCGAGGGTGGTGATCTCGCGGGTCGGCTCCCAGCCCTCGGGCTCGGCTCGTTCCAGCGCCACGACCGGGAGGAGCCGGGAGGTCCGGGCCTGGTAGTCGGCGTAACCGGGTGCCGTCCTCACGGCGTGCGCGAACAGTTCCTCGCGCCGCGCCCCGTCCGCGGGGACCGCGAGGGCCTGGAACGTACGGGTGCCGAGCTCCACCCGGACCACGGGGTGGGCGAGCAGGTTGCGGTACCAGTCGGGGTGGCGCGGGGCGCCGAGGTTGGAGCCGATGACCAGCAGCGCGTCGCCGTGGCGGACGTAGCCGAGGGGTGTGATGACCTCCTTCCCCGACCTCGCGCCGGTGGTGGTCAGCAGGAGCAGGTCCCCGCCCTCGAAGGGGCCGCCGACCTTCCCCGCGTTGGCGCGGAACTCGTCGATGACGGACTGGTTGAAAGATGTGGGCATGCGTTCTCTGTCTCCGTGGGAACGGGTGAGCGCCATGCGCGCGGCCCATGACGGTGCACGGTGCCGGGGCATGCGGAACGGAAGGAAGAGCGCGACCAGCGGTCGCGGCTGCGTCAGATGCAGGGCGCGGAGTACGAACTCATGACGGGCCCCTCGGTGAAGGGTGTTCGCCCGAGCACCGGCCGGCCCACTGCTCTTTGGCCAGCGTCACGCGACACCGGGTTCATTACACGCATCGCGGCGGGGACCTGTCAACACACGCCCGTCCGCCCCCGATTGACGGGCGCTCTTAGGCTTGGGCCATGCCCATCCCACCCGCACATGCCCTCGTCGCCACGGACCTGGACGGCACCCTGCTGCGCCATGACGACACCGTGAGCCCCCGCACCCGCGCCGCGCTCGCCCTGGCCGCCCGCGCCGGGGCCCGGCATCTCGTGGTCACGGGGCGGCCCGTGCCGGCGATACGCGGGCTGCTCGACGCACTGGGCTACCGGGGGCCGGCGGTGTGCGGGCAGGGGACGCAGTTGTACGACGCCGGGTCCGGGCGGCTGGTGCACGCGCTCACCCTGGACCGGGAGGCCGCCGACACCGCGCTCGGAAAGATCGAGGCCCAGGTGGGGCCGGTCTTCGCGGCCGTGGACCAGGACGGGGCCGAGGGGCGGACCCTGATCGAGCCGGGCTTCGCGATGCCCCATCCGACGCTCCCCGCCCAACGGGTCGGGCACCGCCACGAGTTGTGGCCCCGGCCCGTGGTGAAGGTGCTCATCCGGCACCCTGAGCTCGGGGACGACGCGCTGGCCGCGGCGGCCCGCGACGCCGTCGGCGATCTCGCCGGCGTCACGCTCTCCGGCCCCGGCACCGTCGAGCTCCAGCCGTTCGGCGTCGACAAGGGGACCGGGATGGCGCTGGCCGCCGAGTACCTGGGTGTTGCCGCGCGCTCCGCGATCGCCTTCGGGGACATGCCCAACGACCTGCCGATGTTCCGTGCCGCCGGGTACGGCGTGGCCATGGCCAACGCCCATCCGGAGCTGCGGAAGGCGGCGGACGAGGTGACGGCGTCGAACGAGGACGACGGAGTCGCCGACGTGCTGGAGCGGGTGTTCGGCTGAGCGGTACGTGTCGGCTGAGCGGTGAGTACGCACCGCCCGAGTCGTACGCGTCAGAGCGTCATCAGGCAGTAGAGCCGGTGCGGCTCGGAGTGGGCGCGCGCCTGCTCGGCCAGGTCCGCCAGCATGTCCAGGAAGCCGGCCAGCTCGTCGGGCGGGGCATCGCCTCCGAACTCCTCGATGTGCGACCAGGTTTCGGCCACCGCACCGAACCCGCCGGGTCTCGCCGTCGCGAGCGCGTCGCGCAGCTCGTCGGTGAGCGTGACCAGCCAGCGGGACTCGTCCTCCGGGGAGCTGAGCAGCCGGTTGAAGCGCGGGAGCGAGGTGACGTCGTCGTACGGCGTGCCGGTGAGCATGCCCTCGGCCTGGCCCAACTGCACGTACGGATCCACCCCCTTGACCGGGAGCACGGGGAGGCCGGTCTCCTCGATGCCCTGGTCGAGGGCGGCCAGGGCCGTCGGGTCGTCCGGTGCACTGAAGTAGTCGTACAGGTTTCCCATGCACCGCATGCTCGCACGCCCCTCTGACAGTCACTCCGCCCTCACGGCTCCGGCGGCACCCCGATCGCCCGCAGCGCATGCGCGACCAAGGCCGCGATCTCCTCCTCGTCGTGTACCGGCTTGCGCAGGACGTGCCGGTAGTACATCGGGCCGTACAGCATCTCCACGGCCAGCGGAAGATTGGCGTCCGGCGGGATCTGCCCCTGCTCCTGGGCCCGGCGCAGGCGGGTGACCGCCTCGTCGAAACGGGGGTCGACCAGCTTCGCCCGGACGATCCGCGCGAGTTCGTCGTCGTGGTGCATCTCGGAGAGGATCCCGGCGTACGCGGGGCCGAAGGGCGTTGTGTTGATGAGCCTCACCGCGCCTGCCAGATTGGTCCGGAGATCGGCCGCTATGTCGCCGGTGTCGGCGAACGGCGTCGTGTCGACCAGCGCGTCGGCGAACGCCTCCAGGATCACCGCACTCTTCGACGGCCACCAGCGGTAGATCGTCTTCTTGCTGACACCCGCTCTGGCCGCGATGGCCTCGACGGTGACGCGGCCGTACCCCTTCTCCGTACACAGTTCGAGAGCGGCCTCCAGGGTCGCCCTCCGTGATCTCTCGCTGCGGCGCAGTGAACTCGGCGATGTGATCATTCGGTGAGCATAAGCGGGCTTGAATCGGACCTTGTTGACAGCCTGTCGCCAGAGGTCGAACAATACTCAGGCGGAAACGGAACGTGCCGTGTCGCGCCGTTCCGCAATTCGCACCGTTCGTGCCGTTCGTGCCGCGACGAGCCGATCGGGGGACGGCTCGCCCGGCCGACGGCGCGGGCGGGCGTTGCACCCCGTGCGTCAGGCCGTGATGTCCTTCGTCGTGAACCGGGCCCAGGCCGCCGAGCCGAACACCGCCGCGTACAAGCCCTGAACCCCCAGGTTCTTGACCACTTCGTCCCAGTAGACGGGCGCGCGCAGCAGGTCCGCGTACGACATCCAGTAGTGCGGGAAGAGATACGGGTGCAGCGCGCTCAACTGCGGGATGCCGTCCACGATCTGTACGGTGATCAGCAGCCCGACCGTCGCCGCCATGGCCGCGATGCCGCTGCCGGTGAGGGTCGAGACGAACAGGCCGATCGCCGCGAACCCGATCAGTGACGCCGCGACGACCACGGCGATCAGCCCGGCCCGCAGCAGCCCCTCGCCGAAGCCGATCCGGGTCCCCGAGATGGTGGTGACTTCCCCCACGGGGAAGAGCAGCGAGCCCACGACGAGCGCGGACAGGGCCACGACCAGGGTCGCGACCAGGCAGAAGACCACCACCGAGGCGTACTTCGTCAGCAGCAGCCTGGTCCGGCCGGCCGGGGCGACCAGCAGGTAGCGCAGGGTTCCCGCGTTCGCCTCGCCCGCGACCGAGTCGCCCGCCACGACCCCGACTGCCATCGGCAGGAAGACCGGGAGCGTCACGGCGAGGGCGGCGAAGACCAGGAAGAGCCCGTTGTTGGTGATCTGGGAGAGGAACGCCGGGCCTCCCCCGCCGCCGCCCGGTCCCGGCGAGGAGCCGTCGTTCGTCTCGATCCGCACCGCGATGCCGATCAGTACGGGTACGGCGGCCAGCACCCCGAGCAGTGCCAGGGTGCGCCAGCGGCGGAGCGTGGTGGTCAGTTCGGAGCGCAGGAACCCGAAGGTCCACAGCGGGCTCGGCGCCCTGCCCGCCCCGGCGACTGCGGCTTCAGCCTGCGACATCGAAACCCTCTCCGGTGAGTGCGACGAAGGCGTCCTCCAGCGAGGCCCGTTCGACGCCGAAGGACCTCAGCCGTACGCCGGCGTGCACCAGCGCCGCGCTGAGGTCGGCCAGTTCGACGTCGCCCGGCGGGGCCTCGGCGCTCACCCGGTCGCCGTCGACCGTGATCCCGGTGACGCCCAGTTCCTTGAGGACCCGGGCCGCGCCGCCCGGGTCGGGGGTGGTGACGGCCAGCCGGCCCCGGGCACCTGCGGCAAGTTCCGCGACCGGGCCCTGAGTGATCAGCCGGCCCCTGGCCATCACCGCGGCGTGCGTGCAGACCTGCTCGATCTCGTCGAGGAGGTGCGAGGAGAGGAAGACGGTGGTGCCGTCCGCCGCCAGTTCCCTGACCAGGGTGCGGATCTCCCGCATGCCCTGCGGGTCCAGGCCGTTGGTCGGCTCGTCGAGCACGAGCAGCCGGCGCGGCTGGAGCAGGGCGGCGGCGAGGCCGAGGCGCTGCTTCATGCCGAGCGAGTACGCCCCGGCCTTCTTCCCGGCCGCCGCGGCCAGCCCGACCCGGTCCAGGGCCTGGTCCACCCGGGCCCGGCGGGTGCGCGGATCGGCGGTGGGGTCGGCAAAGTCGTAGCGCAGCAGGTTGTCCCGGCCGCTCAGGAACCCGTACAGCGCGGGCCCCTCGATCAGCGCGCCGACCTGCGGGAGCACGGTGCGGGCGGCGGCCGGCATGGGACGGTCCAGCAGCCGAGCGGTGCCGGACGTCGCCTCGATGAGGCCCATCAGCATCCGGATGGTGGTGGTCTTGCCCGAGCCGTTGGGACCGAGGAAGCCGAAGATGCTGCCGCCGGGGACGCTGAGGTCGAGGCCGTCGACGGCGAGCTGGCCGCCGCGGTAGCGCTTGGTGAGGCCCCGGGTCTCGATCACGGCTCCCGGCTCGGTGACCGCCGTCGGTTCGACGACGGTCCCGGACTCTGTCATGCGTACTCCCCATGGGTCGGGCAGGTCCCGTCCGCCGGACGGGCGGTGGCGAACCGCCCCGCCGTACGGAGCGTACGGCGGGGCGGGTCGGCGGTGCGGGAAAGCGCGGCGCGCCCCGGCGTCAGGAGGCGCTGTTCGCCGCCTTGACCAGCGCGTCCTTCGTGACCGCGCCGACGTACACCTTGCCGTCGTCCGTCAGCAGGGCATTGACCAGGCGGGTCTTGAAGACCGTGCCCGAGCCGAACTTGCCGGTGACCTTGTCGCCCAGCGCGTCCAGGAACTGCTGTGCCTCGGCCGGGACGTCGCCCGCCCCCTTCGAGGGGAGTCCGGTGGCGCCCGGGGTGGTGATCTCGGCGATCGCGCTCCACCCCTCGCCGATGACCTTCGTGTTCTTGGCGCCCGGCTCCCCGGCGCCGAGCCGCGCGGCGTCGGCGCCGGGGATCAGGTCGCCGAGGCCCTTGTCGGCCTTGGGCTGCGCCTTCGCGTCGTCGGCCTCGGTCACCTCGGTGCCCTTGGGCGGGGTGAAGGTGAACAGGGATGCGTCCGGCTTGGCGAAGTCGACCTCGGTGAACCCGGCGTCGACAACGGCCTTGCCACCGGCGGCCGGAAGCAGCGTGAACTTCAGCGGCACCCCGCTCTCCGCGTCGACCGCGACCGTGACCGAACCGATCGTGGAGCCGCTCTGCTTGGGCTTCACGACCAGCTTGTACGCGTCGCGCCCGGCGACCTGCGCGGTGCCGTCGACCGTCACCGACGTGGTGGGACCGGCGGCCTTCAGCACCTGCTCGGCGAGTGCCTTCGGGGTGGTGGGCACGCCCTCGGGAACGGGGTGCCCGGGCTTCTTCCCGGCGTCCCGGCCGGCTTCCTTGCCCGCCTGCTTCTCTGTGGCGTGGTACGCCTGGTCGGACTTGCTGTCGTACGCCCAGACCTGATCGCCGTTGTGGATCAGGCTGTACTCGGACGCGTTGTCCAGTATCGACAGCCGCTGCTTGTCGGGGCCGTCGGCGGCGATCCGGAGGGTGTGCGTGCCGGATGCCAGCTCCGTCATCCGCTCCTGCGGGTCGGCGCTCGAACCGCCCTTGCCGCCGCCGCTCGGGGCGAAGGATTCGGCCAGGCCGCCGAGCGACGGGATGCCGAGGTCCGTGCTGATCTTCACCGTGCCGGAGAGCTGCTCGGTGTCCGAAGCGGCGATCTTCTCGATGAGTTCCTGTGCGCTGATCTTCGGCAGATCGGGGTCGCCACTGCTCGCGAGCGCCGGGACGAGCCCGATCGTCGCGGCCGCGACACCCGCCACCGCGACCGGGACGATGTAGCGCGCCGCCTTGCGGCGGCCGGCGGCGGTGCCCCTGGTCCCGCCGTTGGTCTCTGCGCTGTCGTTCGGTGCCATCTGTGCCCTACCTCCGTGGTCGGCGGCTTCCGTCCGGTTGCACTCGTCCACTCCGTGCCGCCATTCTCACCCGGTTTGGTCAGGAGTGGTTGTTCTCCATCTGACCAAACCGGGGGCGCGGAGGCGTCAGCCCCCAGGAGCAACTCCGCGTACCTCTTCGGTATGACACCGCACGGCGTTCGCGCCCCCGTCCAGTAGGGGACGACGAGGAGACGGATCAGCCCGCGCGGTGCACCACCGCGTCGCACAGCTCCAGCAGCGCGGACTTCGCGTAGCCCTCGGGCAGCGGCGTCAGCGTCGCGCGCGCCTCCTGGGCGTGCCGGACGGTGTCCCGCCTGGCCTGCTCCAGCGCCGGGTGGGCGCGCAGCCTGCGCAGCGCCTCGGCGTGCCGGGCGTCGTCGCTGAGGTCGCCGTCGAGCAGCTCGACGAGCTCCAGGTCCTCCGGCTTCCCGTCGGCCGCCGCCTGCGCCCGCAGGTGGAGGACGGGGAGCGTCGGGATGCCCTCGCGCAGATCGGTGCCGGGGGTCTTGCCGGACTCATGGGAGTCCGAAGCGATGTCGAGCACGTCGTCGGCGAGCTGGAAGGCGACGCCGAGCCGCTCCCCGTACTGGGTGAGGATGTCGACGACGGACTCGTCCGCGCCGGCCATCATCGCGCCGAACCGGCAGGCCACCGCGACCAGCGAGCCGGTCTTGCCGCGCATCACCTCGAGGTAGTGCTCGACCGGGTCGTGGCCGTCGCCGGGCCCCGCGGTCTCCAGGATCTGGCCGGTGACCAGCCGCTCGAACGCCTCCGCCTGGATGCGTACGGCCTCCGGGCCGAGGTCGGCCAGTATGTGCGACGCGCGGGCGAAGACGAAGTCACCGGTCAGCACGGCCACCGAGTTCCCCCAGCGGCTGTTGGCGCTGGCCACGCCGCGCCGCACGTCCGCCTCGTCCATCACGTCGTCGTGGTAGAGCGTCGCGAGGTGCGTCAGCTCGACGACGACGGCCGCGGGCACGATGCCCGGCGCGTCCGGGTCACCGAACTGGGCGGCCAGCATCGTCAGCAGCGGCCGGAAACGCTTGCCCCCGGCGCGTACGAGATGCTGCGCGGCCTCCGTGATGAAGGGCACGCCGCTCTTGGTGGCGTCGAGCAGCCCGGACTCGACAGCAGCCAACCCGGCCTGGACATCGGCCTCAAGTGCCTGGTCCCGCACGCTCAGCTCGAACGGCCCGACGACGGTCACGAGGGGATCTCCTGTCTACTGACGATCACACGGAATGTCGATGTGTCGCTGTCATCACTCAAGTCAGCGTATCCGGTCCCCTTTGGATCAACGTGGGCGCCTTCCCGCCACCGCCGGTATGTTCGGGATCAGCTCATACGATCAGGAGTCACCCCTTTGTCCCACACGGCCACCGACACCGAACCGAGCCAGCCGCCACCCGAAGACGACCATGCCTTTTTCGGCCAGCCGCGAGGGCTGATGACCCTGTCCGGTCTGGAGGTCTGGGAACGGTTCTCGTTCCTCGGCATGCAGGCCATCCTGGTCCTCTATTTCGCCGACACCGTCGCCCGCGGCGGCATGGGCATGGAACCGGGCACCGCGGCCTCCGTCTCGGCCGCCTACGGCACCCTGGTCTACCTGGTCTCCGTCGCGGGCGGCTGGCTGGCCGACCGGATCCTCGGTTCCTACCGCGCCGTCCTGTACGGCGGAATCCTCATCGCCTGCGGGCATTACGCCATGGCGGTGCCCACCGACACCATGACGTGGGTCGGCCTCGGGCTGATCAGCGCCGGAACCGGTCTGCTCAAGCCCAATGTGGCGACCATGGTCGGCAAGCTCTACCGCACCGACGACGAGCGCCGCGACGCCGGCTTCGCGCTCTACTACATGGGCATCAACATCGGTGCGTTCCTCGGCCCGCTGGTCACCGGCTGGCTCGGGGACCACGCGAGCTGGCACTGGGGCTTCTCGGCCGCCGCCTTCGGCATGACGCTCGGGCTGGTCCAGTACGTGCTGGGCCGGCGTCACCTGGCCGGGCGAAAGCACAGCGCCGAATTCGCCCTCGCACCAGCACCCATGCGCCGCGCCATTCGGCTGATCGTGGCCGGCGCCGTCGTGGTCGCCGCCCTCGCCACCGCGCTCGCCCTGGCGGGCCTGCTGACCATGGACCGCTTCGTCGACCTGCTCACCCTGATCTCGGTGATCGCACCGGTCGTCTACTTCGCGGTGATGTTCCGCAGCCCGCAGGTCACCCCGGAAGAACGCGGCAGGCTGCGCCCGTACGTGGTGCTGTTCCTGGCCTCCGTCGTCTTCAACTTCATCCTCTTCCAGGCGTACTCGACGATGATGCTGCTCGCGTCGGCCAACGCCCGTACCGAGATCTTCGGCTTCCACTTCCCGGCGAGCTGGTACGCCTCCGCGCTCGGCGCCTTCGAGGTCGCGCTCGCCCCGGTGGTCGCCGCCGTCTGGGCCCGGATGGGCCCGCGTCAGCCGCACGCCTCCAACAAGATCGCGATCGGGGTGATCCTCGGCGGTCTGTCCTTCCTGCTGATGGTGCTGCCGACCTCCGGGCACTCCGGCGACACCTACAAGATGGCCGCCTGGTGGATCGTCGGCTCGTACCTGCTGCTGGGGCTCGGCGACATCCTGCTGGAGACCTCCGGCATGTCCGCGACCACCAAGCTCGCCCCCAAGGCGTTCGCCAGCCAGACGATGGCGCTCTGGTTCCTCTCGCTGGCCCTCGCCAACGGCATCCAGGCACAGGTCGTGAAGCTGTACGGCGAGGTCTCCAACCCCGCCTACTTCGGTGTCAATGGCGCGATCGCGGTAGTGGCCGGTGTGGCCGTCATCGCCGCCGCCCCCTGGCTCAAGCGCACCATGCACCCCGTCCACTGAGGTACCGCCATGCACATCCGCACCACGTTCCCGTACGACACCACCCATGAGGACGTACGCATCCCCCTGTCGGACGGCACCCGGCTGTACGCCCGGATCTGGCGGCCCGTCACCGACGAGCCGGTGCCCGCGCTCCTGGAGTACCTGCCCTACCGGCTGAGCGACTGGACGGCGCCGCGGGACTGGCAGCGCCACCCCTGGTACGCGGGCCACGGCTACGCCTGCGTCCGGGTGGACGTGCGCGGACACGGCAACAGCGAGGGGCTGCCGGGCGACGAGTACGACGCGACGGAGCTGGCCGACGGCGTCGCCGTCATCCACTGGCTGGCCCGGCAGCCGTGGTGCTCCGGCCGGGTCGGCATGTTCGGCATCTCGTGGGGCGGCTTCAACTCGCTCCAGATCGCCGCGCTGGCCCCCGAGCCGCTGAAGGCGGTCGTCACCGTCTGCTCGACCGACGACCGCTACGACAACGACGTCCACTACATGGGCGGCTCGGTACTCGGCGTCGACATGCACGCCTGGGCGGCCACCATGCTCGCCTTCGTCTCCCGGCCGCCGGACCCGGCGCAGGTCGGCGACGGCTGGAAGGACATGTGGCTGAAGCGGCTGGAGACCGTGGAGCCCTTCATCCACACCTGGCTGGCCCACCAGACCCGCGACGACTACTGGAAGCACGGCAGCGTCTGCGAGGACTACTCCGCGATCCGGGCCAGTGTCCTCGCGGTGGGCGGCTGGCACGACCCGTACCGCGACACCGTGCTGCGGCTCGTCGAGCACCTGGACCCCGGCCGGGTCCGCGGGCTGATCGGTCCCTGGTCCCACCAGTACCCTGACCGCGGTCTGCCGCCGGGGCCGTCGATCGGCTTCCTCCAGGAGACGCTGCGCTGGTGGGACCAGCACCTGAAGGACAAGGACACCGGCGTCATGGCCGAGCCGCTGCTGCGGGCCTGGATCAGCCAGTCGCACCGTCCCGCCACGGTGTACGAGACGCTGCCGGGCCGCTGGGTCGGTGAGGACAGCTGGCCGTCGCCGAACGTCGCGCCGGTCGCGTACGCGCTCGGGGGCGGGCCGCAGACCGTCGACTCGCCGCAGCAGACCGGGCTGGACGCCGGACGCTTCTTCCCGTTCGGCAACGACGCAGACCTGCCACCCGACCAGCGCGACGAGGACGCCAAGTCGGTCTGCTTCGAGTTCCCGGTCCAGGACGCGCCGATCGAGATCCTCGGCCGCCCCCGGGTGCAGCTGCGGATCCGGATGGACGCGCCGCGCGGCCAGGCGATCGCCCGGCTGTGCGACGTCGCGCCGGACGGCTCCTCCACGCTGGTCACCCGGGGCGCGCTCAACCTGTCCGCCCGCCACGGCCGCGACCGTGCGGAGGACTGGCCGGTGGGCGCCACCGAGGACGTGACCTTCGAGCTGAACGGCATCGGGCACACCTTCCCGCCCGGCCACCGGATCAGGCTCGCGGTCTCCTCCTCGTACTGGCCGTGGATCTGGCCGCAGGCCGGGTCGGTGGGCTTCACCCTGGACGCCGACGGCAGCCTCGTCGAACTGCCGGTGCGCCGGTCCGTGGAGGACCCCGCGATCCGGTTCGAGGAGCCGGAGCAGTCGGAGCCGCTCGGTGTCGTGTACCCGGTGACGCTCGACGAACAGCGCCCGGAGCGGCTGGTGGTCCGCGATGTCGCCAAGGGCGAATGGCGGCTGGAGGTCGATCCGCGCTACGGCGGCACCCGTGTCTACCCGGACGGCCTGGAGTTCACCGAGGACGCGCTGGAGGCGTACACGATCCAGGAGAACGACCCGCTCTCCGCACGCACCCGCTCCGACTGGGCGATCCGGCTGCACCGGCCGGAGATGGCGTGGGACGTGACGATCGAGACCCGCTCCGAGATCGGTGCGGACGACACCGACTTCATCACCTCCGACGAGGTGGTCTGCAAGGAGGGCGGCGAGGTCGTCTTCCACCGGACCTGGGAGAAGCGGATCCCGCGCACGGCCGGCTGACCGGACCGGCTTCTGCCCACCACCGTGCCCCGGACGCCCGTAGCCGTGCCTCGCGCACCCGGGGCACGGCGGAACTTTCCGGGCATCAGGGGCGGTTGGGTCCACTCCCGCGAGGGGGCGGCGGCGACGTAACGTGTCCCCCAAGCGACCTGGAAAGCGAGGCAGCAACACATGCCCGAGCAGAGCAGCCCGCTCGATCTGGCCGAGGGCGACCCCTTCGGTCCGCACAACCTTCCCTACGGAGTGTTCTCCACCCCCGATCACCCCGAGGACCGCCGGGTCGGCGTCCGCATCGGCAACCACGTACTGGACGCCGGAGCCGCGGCCCACACGCTCGGCTCGCCCTACGCGCAGCTCCTCGCCCAGCCGGACCTGACAGCGCTGCTGTCGGCCGGCCGCACCGCCTGGCGGGACGTCAGGCGGGCGCTGACGGCGTGGGTGACGGTCCCGGCCCACCGCGCGGACATCGAACCGCTGCTGCACCCCCTCGATTCCGTGACGCTCCATCTGCCGTACGCGGTCGCGGACTACGTCGACTTCTACGCGAGCGAGAACCACGCCACCAACGTCGGGCAGATCTTCCGGCCGAACGCCGAGGCGCTGACGCCCAACTGGAAGCACCTTCCGATCGGTTACCACGGCCGGTCCGGCACCGTCGTCGTCTCGGGCACGGACGTGGTGCGCCCCTCCGGGCAGCGCAAGGCCCCGGCCGACGCGGCGCCCGTCTTCGGCCCCTCCGTGAAGCTGGACATCGAGGCCGAGGTCGGCTTCGTCGTCGGCGTGGGCTCCGAACAGGGCCGCCCTGTCCCGCTCGGCGACTTCCGCGACCACGTCTTCGGGCTCTGCCTGCTCAACGACTGGTCGGCGCGGGACATCCAGGCCTGGGAGTACGTCCCGCTCGGCCCGTTCCTCGGCAAGTCCTTCGCCACCTCCGTATCGGCCTGGGTGACACCGCTGGAGGCCCTGGAGTCGGCCCGGATCGCGCCCCCGGCCCGCGACTTCCCGCTGCTCCCCTATCTGGACGACGCCGACGAGGACGAGGACGGCGGCCTCGACCTGCGGATCTCCGTCGCGATCAACGGCCAGGCCGTCGCCGAGCCGCCGTTCGCCACCATGTACTGGACGGCGGCCCAGATGCTGGCCCAGATGACGGTGAACGGCGCGTCGCTGCGCACCGGCGACCTGTACGGCTCCGGCACGGTCAGCGGCGCCGAGCCCGGCCAGCGCGGCTCCCTCCTGGAGCTGACCTGGAACGGCCGCGACCCGCTGGACCTCCCGGACGGCAAGCGCACCTTCCTGGAGGACGGCGACACGGTGACGATGACCGCCTGGGCGCCGGGACCGGACGGCACCCGGGTCGGCATCGGCGAGGTCACCGGACGGATCGTGCCCGCGTCATGACCCCGCCCGCCCTGGAACTCACGCTCCCCGAGGAACTGCTGCTGCGCGCGCTGGACCCGCAGCGCGGCAAGCCGCAGTGCTCCGGCCGTTCCCTGTCGTACGGACGGCGGGCGCGGTGCTGCGGGAACTGGAGCTCCAGGGCCACGGTGCACCGGAACGTCCGCCAGGACCGGGCGAACCGGAACGGCAGGAGCCGGCACAGCGGGGGCGGGGGCTCGGGGGACGGCTGAGGGGCGAGGCGCGTCAGCTTGGCACAGGCGTTCACGCGTTCAGGGGAGCCCTCTTCAGTTCCCGGCGGATACGCTGGAAAGTCCCGCGAGACTCTGCGTCATGGGAGCACTGATGAGCGTCGAACCCGAGGCCCCCGAGCCGCGGTGGGCGGTTCCGCCCGTGGGCGGCTGGACCGCCGATGACCTGGACACACTCCCGAATCTGCCTCCGCACACGGAGCTGATCGACGGGAGCCTTGTTTTCGTGAGTCCGCAGACCCTGTTCCATTCACGGGCGGTCGACTTCTTCAACTGGCAGCTGCAGTCGCTGGTGCCGCACGAATTCGAAGTCGTGCGCGAGTTCACCATCGACATCGACCGCTACAACCGGCCCGAACCCGATGTGATCGTCGTGGACGGCGAGGTCATCCAGGACCCGAGCCAGACCCGCTTCCCCGCCGAGTCCGTGCAGCTGGCCATCGAGGTCGTCTCCCCGGAATCCCTGACCCGGGACCGGGAGACCAAGCCCGTGAAGTATGCGCGGGCGAAGATCCCTCACTACTGGCGGGTGGAGAACCACGACGGCCGGGCGGTGGTCTACGTCTTCGAGCTGGAGCCGTCGACCGGGGCCTACACCTCCACCGGGATCTTCCACGACCGGATGAAGGTCTCCGTCCCCTTCGTCATCGATCTCGACCTCACCGCGATCACCGCGCGCCGCCGGGCGGCGGACCCGGCCCCGGAGTAGGCCGGTCCGAGGCGCCGCCCGGCCCGCCCGCTCACTCGTACTCGGGCGGCTCCTCGTCCCAGCCGAACTCGGGGTCCGAATCCGGGACCGCCGGAGCCGCCGGGGCCGGTACGGCTTTCACGGACGGGGCCGGGCCCGCCGCCCCGAACGACGCCAGCACCTCCAGGACCCCCTCCCCGTATGTCGCCAGCTTCTTCTCACCCAGGCCGCTGATCCCGCCCAGCCCGGACACCGAGTCCGGTCGCACCGTGGCGATCTCGCGCAGGGTCGCGTCGTGGAAGATGACGTACGCCGGAACGCCCTGCTCCTTCGCCTGGGCGCCCCGCCAGGCCCGCAGCGCCTCGAAGACCGGGACGGCCTCGGGGGCCAGATCGGCACCGGCCGCCTGGGACTTCGACTTGCGTTCGGCCTTCGCGGAGCGCGACGCGGGCTTGGGCGCCTCCTTGCGGAGCAGCACCTCGCGCTGCCGGCCGAGCACGGAGCCGCTCTCCTCCGTGAGCACCAGCGTGCCGTACTCGCCCTCGACCGCGATCAGGCCCTGAGCGAGCAACTGCCTTACCACGCCACGCCATTCGGCCTCGGCCAGCTCCTCGCCGATACCGAAGACCGAGAGCTGGTCGTGGTCGAACTGGATGACCTTGGCGGTCTTGCGGCCGAGCAGGATGTCGATGATCTGGCCCGCGCCGAACTTCTGCCCGCGCTCCCGCTTCAGCCGCACCACGGTCGACAGCAGCTTCTGCGCGGCCACCGTGCCGTCCCAGCTCTCGGGCGGCGTGAGGCAGGTGTCGCAGTTGCCGCACTCCGCCGACGTGGGCTCCTGGCCGAAGTAGGTCAGGAGCTGGGCGCGGCGGCAGCGGACCGTCTCGCACAGGGCGAGCATCGAGTCGAGGTGGGAGGCCGCCCGGCGGCGGAAGGCCTCGTCGCCCTCGCCGCCCTGGATCAGCTTGCGCTGCTGGACGACGTCCTGGAGCCCGTACGCCATCCAGGCCGTGGACGGCTGCCCGTCACGCCCGGCGCGGCCGGTCTCCTGGTAATAGCCCTCGACGGACTTCGGCAGGTCGAGGTGGGCGACGAAGCGTACGTCCGGCTTGTCGATGCCCATGCCGAAGGCGATGGTCGCGACGACGACCAGGCCCTCCTCGCGCAGGAACCGGGACTGGTGGACGGCGCGCGTACCCGCGTCGAGCCCCGCGTGGTACGGGACGGCCTCGATGCCGTTGCGGCAGAGGTATTCGGCGGTCTTCTCCGTGGAGTTGCGCGAGAGGCAGTAGACGATGCCCGCGTCCCCGGCGTGCTCATCCTTGAGGAAGGAGAGCAGCTGCTTCTTCGGGTCGGCCTTCGGCACGATCCGGTACTGGATGTTGGGCCGGTCGAAGCTGGCGACGAAGTGCTTGGCGTCGGGCATGCCCAGACGCTGGGTGATCTCCTGGTGCGTGGCGTCGGTCGCGGTCGCCGTCAGGGCGATGCGCGGTACGTCGGGCCAGCGCTCGCCGAGGACGGAGAGGGTCAGGTAGTCCGGGCGGAAGTCGTGACCCCACTGGGCCACGCAGTGCGCCTCGTCGATCGCGAAGACGGAGATCTCGGCGCGCGAGAGCAGCGCGAGCGTGGAATCCAGGCGGAGCCGCTCCGGGGCCAGGTAGAGCAGGTCGAGCTCTCCGGCGACGAACTGGGCCTCCATCGAGCGGCGCTCGTCGAAGTCCTGCGTGGAGTTGATGAAGCCGGCCCGCACGCCGAGCGCCCGCAGCGCGTCCACCTGGTCCTGCATCAGGGCGATCAGGGGCGAGATCACGATGCCCGTGCCTGCTCTGACCAGGGCGGGGATCTGGTAACAGAGGGACTTTCCGCCACCGGTGGGCATGAGCACGACGGCGTCGCCGCCCGCCACCACGTGGTCGACGATCGCTTCCTGCTCGCCGCGGAACGCCTCGTACCCGAATACCTTGTGCAGCGTCCGCAGTGCGTCGCTCTCGGTCACATCCATGGTCCCGCCCGTCGTGCCCATCGCTCTGTCCCCCGGGTCCGTCCCGCTTTTTCGTCCGTGTTGCCGCCGTCCCCTGCCACGATAGGCGCCGGATACGACAACGCCGGACGGGCTTGACTTCTCAAGCCCGTCCGGCGGCGGTCGCTGCTGCGTGGGAGTGCGCTACCTCACGAAGACTCCGGCCTGGCTCGCCAGGTCCAGGAAGTACTGCGGGGCCAGGCCCAGCACCAGCGTGACCGCGACTCCCACCGCGATCGTCGTCGTCGTCAGCGGGGACGGGACGGCGACCGTGGGGCCGTCCGCCTTCGGCTCGCTGAAGAACATCAGCACGATGACCCGGATGTAGAAGAACGCGGCGATCGCCGAAGAGATCACACCGACCACGACCAGTCCGCCCGCGCCGCCGTCTGCCGCCGCCTTGAACACGGCGAACTTTCCGGAGAACCCGGAGGTGAGCGGGATGCCGGCGAAGGCCAGCAGGAACACCGCGAAGACCGCGGCGACCAGCGGCGAGCGGCGGCCGAGCCCGGCCCACTTCGACAGGTGCGTGGCCTCGCCGCCCGCGTCGCGCACCAGGGTGACGACGGCGAACGCGCCGACCGTCACGAAGGAGTACGCGCCCAGGTAGAAGAGGACCGACGAGATTCCGTCGGGGGTCGTGGCGATCACACCGGCGAGGATGAATCCGGCGTGGGCGATCGAGGAGTAGGCCAGCAGCCGCTTGATGTCGGTCTGGGTGATGGCGACGATCGCACCGCCCAGCATCGTGACGATCGCGACGGCCCACATGACCGGCTTCCAGTCCCAGGCGAGGCCCGGCAGCACCACGTACAGCAGCCGCAGCAGCGCGCCGAACGCGGCGACCTTGGTGGCCGCGGCCATGAAGCCGGTCACCGGGGTAGGGGCGCCCTGGTAGACGTCCGGGGTCCACATGTGGAACGGGACGGCACCGACCTTGAAGAGCAGGCCGGTCAGGATCATCGCGCCGCCGATCAGGAGCAGCGCGTCGTTGCCCATGGTGTCGGCGAGTGCCGGGTCGATCTGGGTGACGGAGCCGTCGACCACGTGCGCGATCGCCGCGTACGAGACGGAGCCCGCGTACCCGTAGAGCAGGGCGATCCCGAAGAGCAGGAACGCCGAGGAGAAGGCGCCGAGCAGGAAGTACTTCACCGCGGCCTCCTGCGACATCAGCCGCTTGCGGCGGGCGACGGCGCACAGGAGGTAGAGCGGGAGGGAGAAGACTTCCAGGGCCACGAAGAGCGTCAGCAGGTCGTTGGCCGCGGGGAAGACGAGCATGCCGGCCACCGAGAAGAGGACCAGCGGGAAGACCTCGGTGGTGGTGAATCCGGCCTTGACCGCGGCCTTCTCGCTGTCACTGCCGGGGACCGAGGCGGCCTGGGCGGCGAAGGAGTCCACCTGCTTGCCGTGCGCGGCGGGGTCGAGCCGGCGCTCGGCGAAGGTGAAGACGGCGACCAGCGAGGTCAGCAGGATGGTGCCCTGCAGGAACAGCGTCGGCCCGTCGATCGCGATGGCGCCCATCGCGGCGATGTGCGCCTTCGTCGTGCCGTATCCGCCGGCCGCCAGTCCGACGACCGCGGCGAACGCGGCGGCCAGCGCGACGACCGTGAGGAAGACCTGCGTGTAGTAACGGGCCCGGCGCGGCACGAAGGCCTCGACGAGTACGCCCACGACGGCGACACCGATCACAATGAGGACCGGGGCCAGCTGGGTGTACTCGATGACCGGGGCCTTGAACTTCTCGACCGGGGCGGCCGATGTCACCCCGCCCGCCGTTGTCCACAAGCTGTGGACAGCTGTTGCGCTCACTTGGCGGCCTCCACCTCAGGCTGGGGGTCCTTCTTCTGGACGTCCGACATGGTGTGCTGCACCGCCGGGTTGACGATCTCCGTCAGCGGCTTCGGATAGACACCCAGGAAGAGCAGCAGCGCGATCAGCGGGAGTACCACCACCAGCTCCCGGACCTTGAGGTCCGCCATGCCCTGGACCTCGGCCTTCACCGGGCCGGTCATCGTCCGCTGGTAGAGGACGAGGACGTAGAGCGCGGCGAGCACGATGCCGGTCGTGGCGACGATGCCCGCCGCCGGGTACGCGCTGAACGTGCCGACCAGGACCAGGAACTCGCTGACGAACGGGGCGAGTCCGGGCAGCGACAGGGTGGCCAGACCACCGATCAGGAAGGTGCCGGCCAGGATCGGCGCCACCTTCTGCACCCCGCCGTAGTCGGCGATGAGCCGCGAACCGCGCCGGGTGATCAGGAAGCCCGCCACCAGCATCAGCGCTGCGGTCGAGATGCCGTGGTTGACCATGTAGAGCGTGGCGCCGGACTGGCCCTGGCTGGTCATCGCGAAGATGCCCAGGATGATGAAGCCGAAGTGCGAGATCGACGCGTAGGCGATCAGGCGCTTGATGTCGCGCTGGCCGACGGCGAGCAGCGCCCCGTACACGATGCTGATCAGCGCCAGGACGACGATCACCGGCGTCGCCCACTTGCTGGCCTCCGGGAAGAGCTGGAGGCAGAAGCGGAGCATCGCGAAGGTGCCGACCTTGTCGACGACCGCGGTGATCAGGACGGCGACCGGGGAGGTCGCCTCGCCCATCGCGTTGGGCAGCCAGGTGTGCAGCGGCCACAGCGGGGCCTTCACCGCGAAGGCGAAGAAGAACCCGAGGAAGAGCCAGCGCTCGGTGCTGGTAGCCATGGAGAGCGAGCCGTTGGCGCGGGCCTCGGCGATCTCGGAGAGCGAGAACGTCCCCGCGACGACGTAGAGCCCGATCACGGCGGCCAGCATGATGAGCCCGCCGACCAGGTTGTAGAGGAGGAACTTCACCGCGGCGTACGAGCGTTGCGCCGCCGCGTTCTCGTCGCTGCCGGTGTGCGCCCGGTCCCCGAAGCCGCCGATGAGGAAGTACATCGGGATGAGCATGGCTTCGAAGAGGATGTAGAAGAGGAAGACGTCGGTGGCCTCGAAGGAGAGGATCACCATCGCTTCGACCATCAGGATCAGGGCGAAGAAGCCCTGGGTCGGGCGCCAGCGCGAGGACTTGGTCTCCAGGGGGTCGGCGTCGTGCCAGCCGGCCAGGATGACGAAGGGGATCAGCAGGGCGGTGAGCGCCATGAGCGCCACCCCGATGCCGTCAACGCCCAGTTCGTACCGGACGCCGAAGTCCTTGATCCAGGCGTGCGATTCGGTGAGCTGGTAGCGGGCGCCGCCGGGCTCGAAGCGGGCGAGCGCGATGCCCGCCAGCACGAGGGTGGCCAGCGAGAAGAGCAGCGCCAGCCATTTGGCGGTGGTGCGCCGGGCGGCCGGGACGGCGGCGGTGGCGACCGCGCCGATCGCCGGGAGCGCAGCCGTCGCTGTCAGGAGGGGAAAGGACATGGTGATCAGACCGCCCTCATCAGCAGGGTCGCGGCGATGACAACCGCCGTACCGCCGAACATCGAGACCGCGTAGGTGCGGGCGTAGCCGTTCTGCAGCTTGCGCAGCCGGCCGGAGAGCCCGCCCATCGAGGCCGCCGTGCCGTTGACGACGCCGTCGACCAGGGTGTGGTCGACGTACACCAGGGAGCGGGTGAGGTGCTCGCCGCCGCGGACCAGGACCACGTGGTTGAAGTCGTCCTGGAGGAGGTCGCGGCGGGCGGCCCGGGTGAGCAGCGAGCCGCGCGGGGCGACGACCGGCACGGGCTTGCGTCCGTACATCGCCCAGGCGATGGCGACGCCGATGACGAGCACCACCATGGTGGCGGCGGTGACGGTCGTGGCGCTGACCGGGGCGTGTCCGTGGCTGTGGCCGGTGACCGGCTCCAGCCAGTTGAGGAAGCGGTCGCCGATGGAGAAGAAGCCTCCGGCGAAGACCGAACCGAACGCCAGGATGATCATGGGGATGGTCATCGACTTCGGGGACTCGTGCGGATGCGGCTCGGCATGCTCACCGCGGGTCTCGGCCGCCGGTTCGACATCCGGCTCGGTGGGCGACGGTGTCGGCGCCCGACGCCACCGCTCCTCGCCGAAGAAGGTCAGCAGCATCACGCGCGTCATGTAGAACGCGGTGATCGCGGCGCCCAGCAAGGCCACCGAGCCGAGGATCCAGCCCTCGGTGCCACCCTTGGCGAAGGCAGCCTCGATGATCTTGTCCTTGGAGAAGAAGCCGGACAGACCGGGGAAACCGATGATCGCGAGGTAGCCGAGGCCGAAGGTGATGAAGGTGACCGGCATGTACTTCCGCAGGCCGCCGAACTTCCGCATGTCGACCTCGTCGTTCATGCCGTGCATGACCGAACCGGCGCCGAGGAAGAGCCCGGCCTTGAAGAAGCCGTGCGTCACCAGGTGCATGATCGCGAAGACGTAGCCGATCGGGCCGAGCCCGGCGGCCAGGATCATGTAGCCGATCTGCGACATCGTCGACCCGGCGAGGGCCTTCTTGATGTCGTCCTTCGCGCAACCGACGATCGCACCGAAGAGCAGCGTGACCGCTCCGACGACCACGACGGCCAGTTGCGCTTCCGGTGCGGCGTTGAAGATCGCGCCGGACCTGACGACGAGGTAGACACCCGCGGTCACCATGGTCGCGGCGTGGATGAGGGCGGAGACCGGGGTCGGGCCCTCCATCGCGTCACCGAGCCAGGACTGCAGCGGCACCTGGGCCGACTTGCCGCAGGCCGCGAGCAGCAGCATCAGACCGATCGCCGTCAGCTTGCCCTCGCTGGTCTCCCCGGTGGCTTCGAGGACGGGGCCGAAGGCGAAGGTGCCGAAGGTGGTGAACATCAGCATGATCGCGATCGACAGGCCCATGTCACCGACGCGGTTGACCAGGAACGCCTTCTTGGCGGCCGTGGCCGCGCTGGGCTTGTGCTGCCAGAAGCCGATGAGCAGGTACGACGCCAGACCGACGCCCTCCCACCCGACGTACAGCAGCAGGTAGTTGTCGGCGATGACCAGGATCAGCATCGCCGCGAGGAACAGGTTCAGATAGCCGAAGAAGCGGCGCCGGCGCTCGTCGTGCGCCATGTAGCCGATCGAGTAGATGTGGATCAAGGTGCCCACACCGGTGATCAGCAGCACGAACGTCATCGACAACTGGTCGAGCTGGAAGGCCACATCGGCCTGGAAGCCCTCGACCGGGATCCAGCTGAACAGCTTCTGGTGCAGCGCCCGGTCCTCCGCGCCTTTCCCCAGCATGTCGAGGAAGAGCACGACGCCGATGGCGAACGACGCGGCGGCGAACAGGGTGCCGATCCAGTGTCCGGCGCGGTCCAGCCGTCGGCCGCCGCAGAGCAGGACCACCGCTCCGAGCAGGGGCGCCGCGACAAGCAGCGCGATCAGGTTCTCCACGATTCAACGTCCCCTTACAGCTTCATCAGGCTGGCGTCGTCGACCGAGGCCGAGTGGCGGGAACGGAACACCGACACGATGATCGCGAGCCCGACCACGACCTCCGCGGCGGCGACGACCATCGTGAAGAAGGCGATGATCTGGCCGTCGAGATTGCCGTGCATCCGGGAGAAGGTCACGAACGCGAGGTTGCAGGCGTTGAGCATCAGCTCCACGCACATGAACACCACGATCGCGTTCCGCCGGATCAGCACACCGGCCGCGCCGATGGTGAACAGCAGGGCTGCGAGATAGAGGTAGTTGACCGGATTCACTTGGCGACCTCCTCTTCTTCGTTGTCACGGCCGAGCCGTTCCTCGGAGCGCTGCTCCAGCGCCTTGAGCTGGTCCAGCGACTCGTTCGACACGTCGCGGATCTGGCCTCGGTTGCGCAGCGTCTGCATGACGGTGAGCTCGGAAGGCGTGCCGTCCGGGAGCAGACCCGGGATGTCCACGGCGTTGTGCCGGGCGTAGACACCGGGGGCGGGCAGCGGCGGAAGCTGCTTGCCGCGTACGCGCTCCTCGGACATCTCCCGCTGGGTCCTGGCCCGTTCGGTGCGCTCCCGGTGGGTGAGCACCATCGCGCCGACCGTCGCCGTGATCAGCAGGGCGCCGGTGATCTCGAAGGCGAAGACGTACTTGGTGAAGATGAGGCTGGCCAGCCCCTCGACGTTCCCGCCGTGCTCGGTGTTGGCGGTGCCGAGTCCGTTGAAGCTGTTCAGCGAGGCGTTGCCGATGCCCGCGATCAGCAGGACGCCGAAGCCGAGCCCGCAGCCCGCGGCCAGCCAGCGCTGCCCCTTGAGGGTCTCCTTCAGCGAGTCGGCCGCGGTGACACCGACGAGCATGACCACGAAGAGGAACAGCATCATGATCGCGCCGGTGTAGACGACGATCTGGACGATGCCGAGGAAATAGGCGCCGTTGGCGAGGTAGAACACCGCCAGGACGATCATGGTCCCGGCGAGGCTCAGCGCACTGTGCACGGCCTTCTTCATCAGTACGGTGGACAGCGCGCCCATCACGGCGACGATGCCGAGCAGCCAGAACTGGACGGCCTCGCCGGTCGAGGTCTGGGAGGCCGCGGCGGCCAGGCCGGTCATGCGCCCACCCCCTGCGCCGGGCCGTTGTTCTCGCTGTGCCCGTCGGCCGGCTTCTCGCCCTTGGAGACCGCGACCTGGGGCTCCGTACCGGGCGCGGCCTCGGTGACCAGGCCCCGGTAGTAGTCCTGTTCGTCCATCCCGGGGAAGATCGCGTGCGGGGTGTCGACCATGCCCTCCTCCAGGCCCGCGAGCAGCTCGTCCTTGGTGTAGATGAGGCTCTCGCGGGTGGTGTTGGCGAGCTCGAACTCATTGGTCATCGTCAGCGCCCGGGTCGGGCATGCCTCGATGCACAGTCCGCAGAGGATGCAGCGCGCGTAATTGATCTGGTAGACGCGGCCGTAGCGCTCACCCGGGGAGTAGCGCTCCTCGTCGGTGTTGTCCGCACCTTCGACGTAGATCGCGTCCGCCGGGCAGGCCCAGGCGCACAGCTCGCAGCCGACGCACTTCTCCAGACCGTCCGGGTGACGGTTGAGCTGGTGCCGGCCGTGGAAGCGCGGCGCCGTCACCTTCGGCGTTTCCGGGTACTGCTCGGTCAGCCGCTTCTTGAACATGGCCTTGAAGGTCACGCCGAAGCCGGCGACGGGGTTCTGGAACTTCTCCTCCGAGGACCCCGAGGATCCCGAGGCTCCCGAAGTCCCCGAGGACTCTGGTGACTCAGACACCGTCAGCCTCCTTTCCGTCACTCGAATTTCCGTCACTCTGAGTATCCGACCCGCCACTGACAACGAGCTCCCGCTCGCCCCGCGGCCTGCGGCGCGGCACCGGCGGCAGGGTCTGTCCGGGCAGCGGCGGCACCGGGAACCCGCCCGCCATCGGATCGAACGCCGGCCCCGGTCCGGGCTCCGCCTCGGCGGCCCGGCCCTTCTTGTCGCGGAAGATGTCGGCGACGAAGGAGATCAGCAGAATCGCGATCACGGCCCCGGCCACGTACAGCACGATCCTCGTGAAGTCGTAGCCCTCGTTGCGCAGCGCCCGCACCGTCGCGACCAGCATCAGCCAGACCACGGAGACCGGGATCAGGACCTTCCAGCCGAGCTTCATCAGCTGGTCGTAACGGACCCGGGGCAGCGTGCCGCGCAGCCAGATGAAGAAGAACAGCAGCAGCTGGACCTTGAGGACGAACCAGAGCATCGGCCACCAGCCGTGGTTCGCGCCCTCCCAGAAGGTGCTGATCGGCCACGGGGCCCGCCAGCCGCCCAGGAACAGGGTCGTGGCGACCGCGGAGACGGTGACCATGTTGACGTACTCGGCGAGCATGAACATCGCGAACTTGATCGACGAGTACTCGGTGTTGAAGCCGCCGACCAGGTCGCCCTCGGACTCCGGCATGTCGAACGGGGCGCGGTTGGTCTCGCCGACCATCGTGACGATGTAGATGATGAACGACACCGGCAGCAGCAGGATGAACCAGCGGTCCTGCTGCGCCTCCACGATCTTCGAGGTCGACATCGACCCGGAGTAGAGGAAGACCGAGGCGAACGCGGCGCCCATCGCGATCTCGTAGCTGATCATCTGCGCGCAGGAGCGCAGACCGCCCAGGAGCGGGTACGTCGACCCGGACGACCAGCCGGCCAGCACGATGCCGTAGATCCCGACCGAGGCGACGGCGAGGATGTAGAGCATCGCGATCGGCAGGTCGGTGAGCTGCATCGTGGTGCGGTGCCCGAAGATCGAGACCTCGTTGCCGGACGGGCCGAACGGGATCACGGCGATCGCCATGAACGCCGGGATGGCGGCGACGATCGGCGCGAGCACGTACACGACCTTGTCGGCCCGCTTGACGACGAGGTCCTCCTTCAGCATCAGCTTGATGCCGTCGGCGAGCGACTGGAGCATGCCCCAGGGACCGTGCCGGTTGGGACCGATGCGCAGCTGCATCCAGGCGACGACCTTGCGCTCCCACACGATGGAGAAGAGCACGGTCACCATCAGGAACGCGAAGCAGAACACCGCCTTGATGACGACGAGCCACCACGGGTCGGTGCCGAACATCGACAGGTCCTCGGCGGCGAGTACCGCACTGTGCGGTGCCGCGGCCAGTTGAGCGAAGGCACTCACGCCCCCACCTCCGGTGTGACGTCGGGAGTACCCGGCGCGGCGGGGCCGATCCGGACCGGACCGCCGGGCCGGGCACCGGTGTCGGCCGGAACGCCCCGCCCGGCGGAGTTCAGCGGCACCCAGACCACCCGGTCCGGCATGTCGGTGACCTTCAACGGGAACGCGACGCTGCCCGCCGGGCCGGTGACGGCCAGCAGATCGCCGTCCTTCACACCCGTCTCGGCGGCGGTGGCCGCGGAGAGCCGGGCGACCGCGGCGTGCCGGGTACCGGCCAGCGCCTCGTCGCCCTCCTGGAGCCGGCCCAGGTCGAGCAGCATCCGGTGGCCCGCGAGGATCGCCTCGCCGTCGCCGGGCCTGGGCAGCGGCCGCGCCGGCTCGTTCGGGTCGGTGGCGTGCGTACCGGTCCAGCCGCCCAGCCGGTCCAGCTCACGACGTACGGACTTCAGGTCCGGCAGCGCGAAGTGACTGACTTCATCAGCGCCCCTGGCGCGGGCCATCGCGTCGGCCAGCATGTGCAGCACCCGGGCGTCGCCCGGCGCGAGCGTGCGCGTCATCTGCTCGGGCTTCAGCGCCGCCTCGAACATCCGGGCCCGGCCCTCCCAGTTGAGGAAGGTGCCGGACTTCTCGGCCACCGCGGCGACCGGGAAGACCACGTCGGCGCGGTCGGTGACCTCGTTCGGACGCTGCTCCAGGGAGACCAGGAAGCCGACCTGGTCCAGCGCCTCCAGGGCCCGTGCCGGGTTCGGCAGGTCCACGGTCTGGACCCCGGCGACGACCAGCGCGCCCAGTTCGCCGGTGGCCGCGGCCTCGACGATCTGGCCGGTGTCGCGGCCGAAGCGGGACGGGAGTTCGGCGACGCCCCAGGCGGCCGCCACCTCGTCCCTGGCCCGCGGGTCGGTCGCCGGACGGCCCCCGGGCAGCAGCGACGGGAGTGCGCCCGCCTCCACCGCGCCGCGCTCGCCGGCCCGGCGCGGGATCCACACCAGCGCGGCCCCGGTCGCGGTCGCCGTCCGTACCGCGGCGGTGAGCCCGCCCGGCACCCCGGCCAGCCGCTCGCCGACCACGATCACGGCGCCCTCGCTCCGCAGCGCCTCGGCCGCCGCGGCTCCGTCGCCCTCGAGTCCGACACCGCCCGCGATCGCGTCCAGCCACTCGGTCTCGGTGCCGGGGGCGGCGGCAAGCAGCGTGCCGCCCGCCTTCTCCAGCCCCCGGGTGGCGTGCGAGGCGACGGCGTAGGTGCGCTGTCCGTGCTTGCGGTTCGCCTTGCGCAGCCGCAGGAAGACGCCGGGCGCCTCCTCCTCCGACTCGAACCCGACCAGCAGCACCGTCGGGGCCTTCTCCAGCGAGGTGTACGTGACACCCGCGCCGTCCAGGTCCCGGCCGCGCCCGGCCACTCGGGCGGCCAGGAAGTCGGCCTCCTCGCTGCTGTGGACCCGGGCCCGGAAGTCGATGTCGTTGGTGTCCAGGGCGATCCGGGCGAACTTGCTGTACGCGTAGGCGTCCTCGACGGTCAGCCGGCCGCCGGTGAGCACCCCGGTCCGGCCGCGCGCCGCGGAGAGGCCGGCGGCCGCGGCGGCGAGCGCCTCGGGCCAGCCCGCGGGTTCCAGGACACCGTCCGCGTTGCGTACCAGGGGGGTGGTGAGCCGGTCCCGCTGCTGCGCGTAACGGAAGCCGAAGCGGCCCTTGTCGCAGACCCACTCCTCGTTGACCTCGGGGTCGTTGGCGGCGAGCCGCCGCATGACCTTGCCGCGCCGGTGGTCGGTGCGGGTCGCGCAGCCGCCCGCGCAGTGCTCGCACACCGACGGCGAGGAGACCAGGTCGAAGGGGCGGGAGCGGAATCGGTACGCCGCCGAGGTCAGCGCCCCTACCGGGCAGATCTGGATGGTGTTCCCGGAGAAGTACGACTCGAACGGGTCGCCCTCGCCGGTACCGACCTGCTGGAGCGCGCCGCGCTCGATCAGCTCGATCATCGGGTCGCCCGCCACCTGGTTGGAGAACCGGGTGCAGCGCGCGCAGAGCACGCACCGCTCACGGTCCAGCAGCACCTGGGTGGAGATCGGGACGGGCTTCTCGTACGTCCGCTTCTTGCCGTCGAAGCGGGAGTCCGCGTCGCCGTGCGACATCGCCTGGTTCTGCAGCGGGCACTCGCCGCCCTTGTCGCAGACCGGGCAGTCCAGCGGGTGGTTGATGAGCAGCAGCTCCATCACACCCTTCTGGGCCTTCTCGGCGACCGGCGAGGTGAGCTGCGACCTGACGACCATGCCGTCGGTGCAGGTGATGGTGCAGGACGCCATCGGCTTGCGCTGCCCCTCGACCTCGACGATGCACTGGCGGCAGGCGCCGACCGGGTCGAGGAGCGGGTGGTCGCAGAAGCGCGGGATCTCGATGCCGAGGAGTTCGGCGGCCCGGATGACCAGGGTGCCCTTGGGCACGCTGATCTCGATGCCGTCGATGGTCAGCGTGACCAGGTCCTCGGGCGGGATGGCCGCCTCGCCGCCCCCGGAGGGCGCACTCGTGGTGACTGTCATGCGTTCACCCCCTGGTGAGCGTTCTTGTCGTCGGCCCAGGCGGTCGACCTGGCGGGATCGAAGGGGCAGCCCTTGCCCGTGATGTGCTCCTCGTACTCCTCGCGGAAGTACTTCAGCGAGGAGAAGATCGGCGAGGCGGCGCCGTCGCCGAGGGCGCAGAAGGACTTGCCGTTGATGTTGTCGGCGATGTCGTTCAGCTTGTCGAGGTCGGACATCTGGCCCTTGCCGGCCTCGATGTCGCGCAGCAACTGGACGAGCCAGTAGGTGCCTTCGCGGCAGGGCGTGCACTTGCCGCAGGACTCGTGGGCGTAGAACTCGGTCCAGCGGGTGACGGCCCGCACCACGCAGGTGGTCTCGTCGAAGCACTGGAGCGCCTTGGTGCCGAGCATGGATCCGGCCGCGCCGACGCCCTCGTAGTCGAGCGGTACGTCGAGGTGCTCGTCGGTGAACATCGGGGTCGACGAGCCGCCGGGCGTCCAGAACTTCAGCCGGTGGCCGGGACGCATCCCGCCGCTCATGTCGAGCAGCTGGCGCAGCGTGATGCCGAGCGGGGCCTCGTACTGGCCGGGGCCCGCGACGTGCCCGCTGAGCGAGTACAGCGTGAAGCCCGGGGACTTCTCGCTGCCCATCGACTTGAACCAGTCCTTGCCCCGGTTCAGGATCGCGGGAACCGAGGCGATGGACTCGACGTTGTTCACCACAGTGGGGCAGGCGTACAGACCGGCGACCGCGGGGAAGGGAGGTCGCAGCCGGGGCTGGCCACGCCGTCCTTCGAGAGAGTCGAGCAGCGCGGTTTCCTCACCACAGATGTACGCGCCGGCACCGGCGTGCACCGTGAGTTCCAGATCGAGCCCCGAGCCCAGGATGTTCGTCCCCAGATAACCCGCCTCGTACGCCTCTCGTACGGCCTCGTGCAGGCGCCGCAGCACGGGGACGACCTCACCACGCAAGTAGATGAACGCGTGCGACGAACGGATCGCGTAACAGGCGATCACGATGCCCTCGATGAGGCTGTGCGGGTTGGCGAACAGGAGCGGGATGTCCTTGCAGGTCCCCGGTTCCGATTCGTCGGCGTTGACAACCAGATAGTGCGGTTTGCCGTCGCCCTGCGGGATGAACTGCCACTTCATCCCGGTGGGGAAGCCCGCGCCGCCGCGTCCGCGCAGACCGGAGTCCTTGACGTAGGCGATCAGGTCGTCCGGCGCCATGGCGAGGGCCTTGCGCAGTCCCTCGTACCCCTCGTGGCGGCGGTAGGTGTCCAGTGTCCAGGATTCCGGCTCGTCCCAGAAGGCGGAGAGGACAGGGGCGAGCAGCTTCTCGGGGCTGTCCCCGTTGCCGCTTCCGTTGTCATTGATCTCGGTCGTCAACGTCATCACTCCCCCTCCTCGGCGGTCGGGCCGGCCGGCTGGTCCGGGTCCTGCGGGGCAGTGTGGCCGGGCTCGCCGTGCGGGCGCTCGCCGCGGGGGGCGACGACGCGCGGGAGCGGCTCCTCCCCCTTGGCGAGGCGGAGGCCGATCAGCGAGGCGGGGCCCGCGCCGCCGGAGGCCTCGACGGCGCCGGGGCGCTCGTCGGGGAAACCGGCCAGGATGCGGGCGGTCTCCTTGTACGAGCAGAGCGGGGCGCCGCGGGTGGGTTCGACGGTGCGCCCGGCGATCAGGTCGTCGACCAGGCGGGTCGCGCTCTCGGGCGTCTGGTTGTCGAAGAACTCCCAGTTGACCATCACCACGGGCGCGAAGTCGCAGGCCGCGTTGCACTCGATGTGTTCGAGGGTGACCTTGCCGTCTTCGGTCGTCTCGTCGTTGCCGACACCGAGGTGCTCCTTGAGCCGGTCGAAGATCGCGTCGCCGCCCATCACCGCGCAGAGCGTGTTGGTGCAGACGCCGACCTGGTAGTCGCCGCTCGGCCTGCGCCGGTACATCGTGTAGAAGGTGGCGACCGCGGTGACCTCGGCGGTGGTGAGGCCGAGCAGCTCGGCGCAGAACGCCATGCCCGTACGGGAGACGTAGCCCTCCTCGGACTGCACCAGGTGCAGCAGGGGCAGCAGGGCGGAGCGGCTGCCGGGGTAGCGGGCGATCACCTCCTTCGCGTCCGCTTCGAGCCTGGCGCGCACCTCGGCCGGGTAGGCGGGGGCGGGGAGCTGCGGCATCCCCAGACTGACTTCCTGACGTGCTTCGGTCACCGGTCGACGCCTCCCATCACGGGGTCGATGGACGCGACGGCGACGATGACGTCGGCGACCTGGCCGCCCTCGCACATCGCCGCCATGGCCTGGAGGTTGGTGAAGGACGGGTCACGGAAGTGGACCCGGTAGGGGCGGGTGCCGCCGTCCGAGACGACGTGCACGCCGAGTTCGCCCTTGGGCGACTCGACCGCGGTGTACGCCTGCCCGGCCGGGACCCGGAAGCCCTCGGTCACCAGCTTGAAGTGGTGGATCAGGGCCTCCATGGAGGTGCCCATGATCTTCTTGATGTGGTCGAGCGAGTTGCCGAGCCCGTCCGGGCCGAGCGCGAGCTGGGCCGGCCAGGCGATCTTCTTGTCGGCGACCATCACGGGCCCGGGGGCGAGCCGGTCGATGCACTGCTCGACGATCCGCAGCGACTGGCGCATCTCCTCCAGGCGGACGAGGAAGCGGCCGTAGGCGTCGCAGGTGTCGGCGGTGGGGACGTCGAACTCGTAGGTCTCGTAGCCGCAGTACGGGTCGCTCTTGCGCAGGTCGTGCGGGAGTCCGGCGGAGCGCAGGATCGGACCGGTGGCGCCCAGCGCCATGCAGCCGGTCAGGTCGAGATAGCCGACGTCCTGCATGCGTGCCTTGAAGATGGGGTTGCCGGTGGCGAGCTTGTCGTACTCCGGCAGGTTCTTCTTCATGGTCTTCACGAACTCGCGGAGCTGGTCGATCGCGCCGGGCGGCAGGTCCTGGGCGAGTCCGCCGGGGCGGATGAACGCGTGGTTCATACGCAGGCCGGTGATCAGCTCGAAGAGGTCGAGAACGAGTTCACGATCACGGAAGCCGTAGATCATGATCGTGGTGGCGCCGAGCTCCATGCCGCCGGTGGCGATGCACACCAGGTGCGAGGAGAGCCGGTTGAGCTCCATCAGGAGCACGCGCAGGATGGTGGCCCGGTCGGGGATCTGGTCCTCGATGCCGAGGAGCTTCTCCACGCCCAGGCAGTACGCCGCCTCGTTGAAGAACGGCGTCAGGTAGTCCATGCGCGTGACGAAGGTGGTGCCCTGCGTCCAGTTCCGGTATTCGAGGTTCTTCTCGATGCCGGTGTGGAGGTAGCCGATGCCGCAGCGGGCCTCGGTGACGGTCTCGCCGTCGATCTCCAGGATCAGCCGCAGAACACCGTGCGTGGACGGGTGCTGGGGGCCCATGTTGACAATGATGCGCTCGTCGTCGGACTTGACGGCGGACTCGACGACCTCGTCCCAGTCGCCGCCGGTGACTGTATATACAGTCCCCTCGGTCGTGGCCCGGGGCGTTGCGTGGGGAGTAGACATCAGGAGTACGACCTCCGCTGGTCCGGAGCCGGGATCTGGGCGCCCTTGTACTCGACGGCGATGCCGCCGAGCGGGTAGTCCTTGCGCTGCGGGAAGCCCTGCCAGTCGTCCGGCATCATGATCCGGGTGAGAGCCGGGTGCCCGTCGAAGACGAGCCCGAAGAAGTCGTAGGCCTCGCGCTCGTGCCAGTCGTTGGTCGGGTAGACCGCGACGAGGGACGGGATGTGCGGATCGCTGTCCGGGGCCGACACCTCCAGGCGGATCAGCCGGCCGTGCGTGATCGAGCGCAGGTGGTAGACGGCGTGCAGCTCGCGGCCCGTGTCGCCGAGGAAGTGGACGCCGCTCACCCCCGTGCACAGCTCGAAGCGCAGCGCCGGGTCGTCGCGCAGGGTCTGTGCGACCCGGACGAGGTGCTCGCGGGCGATGTGGAAGGTGAGCTCGCCGCGGTCGACGACGGTCTTCTCGATGGCGTTGGCGGGAAGCAGGTCCTGTTCCTCCAGGGCCCCCTCCAGCTCGTCGGCGACTTCGTCGAACCAGCCGCCGTACGGGCGGGGAGTGGCGCCCGGCAGGGTCACGGTGCGGACGAGACCGCCGTAGCCGGAGGTGTCGCCGCCGTGGTCGGCGCCGAACATGCCCTTCCGTACGCTGACGACCTCGCCGGTGTCCGTGCGCGGCGCGGGCACGTTGTTGTTGCTCTGTTCGTCGTGGTTGTCGTTCCCGCTCATCGCAGCAGCCCCTTCATCTCGATCAGGGGCAGTGCCTTGAGTGCCGCGTCCTCCGCCTCGCGGGCGGCCTCCTCCGCGTTGACCCCGAGCTTGGAGCCCTGGATCTTCTGGTGGAGCTTGAGGATCGCGTCCATCAGCATCTCGGGCCGCGGCGGACAACCGGGCAAATAGATGTCAACCGGAACAATGTGATCAACACCCTGCACAATGGCGTAATTATTGAACATTCCGCCCGATGACGCGCAAACCCCCATGGAGATCACCCACTTGGGATTGGGCATCTGGTCGTAGACCTGACGCAGGACGGGCGCCATCTTCTGGCTGACCCGTCCTGCGACGATCATCAGATCCGCCTGCCGCGGCGATCCGCGGAAGACCTCCATGCCGAAACGGGCCAGGTCGTAGCGCCCGGCCCCGGTCGTCATCATCTCGATGGCGCAACAGGCGAGGCCGAAGGTGGCGGGGAAGACGGAGGACTTCCGTACCCAGCCGGCGGCCTGCTCGACAGTGGTCAGCACGAAGCCGCTGGGCAGCTTCTCTTCGAGTCCCATGGTGTGCCCCTCAGCCCCTCAGTCCCATTCCAGGCCGCCGCGACGCCACACATACGCGTAGGCGACGAAGACGGTGAGCACGAAGAGCAGCATCTCCACGAGCCCGAAGATCCCCAGGGCGTCGAAGGTGACCGCCCAGGGATAGAGGAAGACGATCTCGATGTCGAAGACGATGAAGAGCATCGCCGTCAGGTAGTACTTGATGGGGAAGCGGCCGCCTCCGGCCGGAGTGGGTGTGGGTTCGATACCGCACTCGTACGCTTCGAGCTTTGCCCGGTTGTACCGCTTGGGGCCGATAAGCGTGGCCATGACCACGGAGAAGATCGCAAACCCTGCCCCGAGGGCGCCGAGCACGAGGATGGGCGCGTAGGCATTCACGCTCCTCGCTCCTTCCAGTCGTCCTTGACCGTTGGACCGCATCGGGCGACCGGCTCACCACCCCACCAAGATCGTGCACATGTGAGGCAGTTCACAAGCCCGACTGCCCCGCATCCTATGCCTGCGCCCTGTGATCTGCGACACGGGGTGCGACAACGCCTTTGTGATCTCCACCACCCGACGAAGGATCATGAAGTCGGATGAGCGGTGATCTTCACACGCGAAGCGGCCGAGTGATCACGAGACGTGACATCCGATGCTGTTACCGCTGGTCAAACGGCTGTCGCACTATCAAGAGACGGCCGTGCCAAGCAAATTGGCGATGGACGACCCGTGGTGATAAAGGAATCCTCCGGATCTTGGTCCCGTCGGACGCTTCCCACCCCTCCCCCGGCCCGCCAGGGCCCTCCCGGCCGCCCGAACCTCACTCGGGAGAGGGGGTCACGGGGAGCGAAGTGGACACGCGAGAGCATTTCCGATCTTCGGGGGGAACAGGACATCTCCCTCCACCCGGCGCCGCCTTGGCCGCATGGCGCATAACCGCCTCTCACCCCGCATCCACACTGTGACCTGCGTCACTCCATCAATGCCCCCACAAAAGCGGGCTTGGCCATCGGTGTGAACGGATGGTAAGCAGCGGGCAATTCGGGCGTATTACCGAAAGCCCGTGATCACAGCCGTGTTCAGCCACGCCCGCTTTGCCCGTTACGGCGTCAATAAGGGTCCTCAGGAAGCGGATTCACAGATTCCGTACGTAACTGTGTCGCAACACACGTTTCTTGATGGGACCCCCAGGGCCCTGATAGCGCTAGTACTCATGTCCCACACCGCTCACATACCCAGCCACCGGAAGCCCCGCCGAAACGCCTCGAAGACGGCGCTGCGGGCCGGAGTTGCCGGTGGCGTCCTCAGCACCATCGCGGTCGCAGGCGCTGCCGGTCCGGCCCAGGCCGAGCCGGTGACCCAGACCATCGAGATGCCCACCATCACCTCCGGGCTCTCCACCGCTGTCGCCGCGTCCGCCCAGGCCACGCAGCAGGTCGCCCAGGACCTGCAGACGCAGGCCCAGGAGGACGCCGCAGCCGCCACCGCGGCCAAGACCGCCAAGAAGGCCAAGGCCGAGGCGGTCCGCAAGGCAGAGGCCAAGAAGAAGGCGGAGGCGGCCGCCAAGGCCAAGGCGGAGGCCGCCGAGCGCGCTTCCCGCTCCACCGCCCGTACGACGCTGAGCACGACCTCCGGCTCGGCCACGTCGGCCTCCGTCTCCTCGTCGAACGCGACGGGCTCCGCAGCGGCCGTCATCGCCTTCGCGAAGGCGCAGCTCGGTGACGCGTACGTGATGGGCAGCTCCGGCCCCAGCGCGTGGGACTGCTCCGGCCTCGTCCAGGCCGCGTTCCGTTCGGTCAACATCGACCTGCCGCGCGTCTCGCAGTCCCAGTCCACCGCCGGTACCCAGGTCTCCCTGAGCAACCTCCAGCCGGGCGACATCCTGTACTGGGGCGGCGCGGGCAGCGCGTACCACGTCGGGATCTACGTGGGCGGCGGCGAGTTCGTCGGTGCGCAGAACTCCAGCACCGGTGTGGTGCAGCGCCCGCTCTCCTACGACCCGCCGTCGGGCGCGGTCCGCGTTCTCTGATTCGGCGCGACCTTCCGGGTTCACGGATTCACAAGCGCCTTCGCGGCGCGCGCTGAAGGGCTGTCGCTCCCCCGCTCGGGAGCGACGGCCCTTCGCTGTGTCCGGTCCTCCGGCGAAAAGTGTCCGGCCTCCGGCGAGAAAGCGACCTCGACCCCGCCCGACGGCGTTGATGTCGCGAACCTGCCGGACACCGTCCACCGCCGCTTGTGAACTGGGGCGAACAGCCCTCGCGTCACCGAGCACAGGACGGCACCATGAACACCGCCGCGGCCACCGCCCCCTCCGAACGCACCGTCCTTCCGGCCCGCACCCCCTTACGCGGCCGGCTCGCCGTCCTCTCCGTCATGCTGGGCATCTTCTCGATCGTCACCACCGAGATCCTGCCCATCGGCCTGCTCACGTCGATCGGGTCCGACTTCGCCGTCTCGGACGGCACGGCGGGCCTGATGATGACCATGCCCGGACTCCTCGCGGCGGTCTCCGCCCCCTTGGTCACGGTGGCGACGGCGCGCATCGACCGTCGCGTGATGCTCTGCGCCTTCATGCTCCTGCTCGCGCTGGCCGACTTCCTTGTCGCCGCCGCGACCGACTACCGCCTCGTCCTGGTCTCCCGGGTGATGGTCGGGGTCACCATCGGCGGTTTCTGGTCCATCGGGGCCGGACTGGCCGGACGGCTGGTCCGCCCGGCGTCGGTCGGCCGGGCGACAGCGGTGATCTTCTCGGCCGTCCCGCTGGGCTCCGTACTCGGCGTCCCCGCAGGTACGTTCATCGGTGGCCTGGCCGGCTGGCGGACGGCGTTCGTGGTCCTGGGGGTGCTGAGCGTGGCCGTACTCGCCCTGATGCTCCTGGTGGTTCCGCCCCTCCCGCCGACGCAGGCCACCCGCGCGGGCCTGCTGGGCACCGTGCTCGCCCGGCCCGGCACCCGGTTCGCCCTGCTCATCACCTTTCTCATCGTTCTGTCGCACTTCGCGACGTACACCTATGTCACCCCCTTCCTGGAGCGGGTCACACATGCCGGTCCGGCGCTGACCACGGTGTTCCTGCTGGTCTACGGCGCCGCCGGGATCGTCGGCAACTTCGTCGGCGGCGCGCTCGTGACGCGCCGCCCACGCCTCGCGGTCTCCCTCGCCGCGGGCCTGATCGCCGCCGCGACCGCGCTGCTCCCGGTCCTGGGCAGGTGGGAGGCCGGAGCCGTCGCGCTGCTGATCGTCTGGGGCGTCGCCTACGGTGCGGTGCCGGTCTGCTCGCAGACCTGGTTCGCCAAGGCCGCACCCGACACACCCGAAGCGGCGTCCGTCCTGTTCACCGCGTCCTTCCAGGCGACCTTCGCCCTCGGCGCCCTGGCGGGCGGAGCCGTCCTGGACCACCTGTCCGTGTCGGTGGTCATGCCGCTCGGCGGCGCGGTCGCGGCTCTGGTGCTGGTCGTGGTGGGGCCGTGGTCCGGGCGGCGGTTCGCCAATTGAGACAGCTTCCAAGAGGTGCCCGGACGAAGGAGGCCCGGTCGGACCGCCCCGGCTCAGGGCCGGTGGGGAGAACCCCACCATGGCACGAAGTGCTGGCCCCCCGACCAATTCGGGGGGCCGCTTCACTGTGCGTATCGCCTGCTGACGCCACGCTGTTTACATGCAGCAAACCCACGCTCATTCGCTCGGCCGCAGCAGCAGTCGCGGTCGCGATCCATTCATAGACGTCATCAGAGCACTGTGCGTGCTGGCCGTGATTTCCCAGCACTGGCTCATGCCCGTACTGGCCTATGAAAATGGGCATTTGAGTACCGGAAATGCTCTCGCGAGTCCCGGCTGGTGGATTGTCACATGGCTGACGCAGATCATGCCCATGGTGTTCTTCGCCGGTGGCGCCGCCAATTTCTTCTCGTTCCGGTCGGTGAAATCGGTGAACACCTGGCTCCGGAGCAGAATTGCGCGCCTCCTGGTGCCGGTCGTGCCCCTGGCGGCCGTGTGGCTGCTGTTGCCCCACGCGTTGATCGGCGCGGGGGTGCCTGAGCAGCCGGTGCTGATGGCGGGCAAAATCGCCGGGCAGCTGCTCTGGTTCCTCGCCGTCTATGTGCTCGTGGTCGCGCTCACGCCGGTGATGTTCTCGTTCTACCGCCGGTTCGGCTGGCGGGTGGTCGGCGCACTCGCCGTCTGTGCCCTGGCCGTCGACGTACTGCGCTTCGAGTTCAGCCCCGCGATCGGTTTCCTGAACGCCCTGTTCGTCTGGCTGGCGGCCCACCAGTTCGGCTTCCACTACGCCGACGGCGGCCTGCGCATGCGGAGCGGGTGGGCTTCGGCGGGCTTGGCCGCGGTCGGCTTCGGACTCACCGCGGCCGCCGTGTTCTTCGGCCCCTACCCGGCGTCCATGATCGGAATGCCCGGGGCCCCGGTCTCCAACATGAGCCCGCCGACCGCCGTGATGCTGTCGTTGACGATCGGCCAGCTCGGCCTGTGGCTGACGCTCAAGCCGGTCATCACGCGATTCGCCGAACGTCCCATGGCCACCGCCGTACTTCAGTGGTGCGGAACTCGCTTCATGACCCTGTATCTCTGGCACATGCCCGCGCTCGTGATGACGGCGGGAATCGCAATTGTCGGACTCGGATTCGCGACGCCGACGCCGGGCAGCCCGATGTGGTTCGCGGTGGCCCCGCTGTGGGTCGTCGCCTCGGGATTCTTCCTGCTGTGCTTCACCAGAATTTTCGGCCGGTTCGAATTCCGCCGCCGTTCCGGCACGGCATCGGAAATGAGCCTCGGCAAGGTCGTTCTCGCGGCGGTGCTTTCCGCCGGCGGTCTCCTCGGACTTGCCGCGCAGGGGTTCATCGCCCCAGGAAACCCGGTCGGCCCGGTGCTGTGGGTGGTGCTGGTGGTGGCCGGGCTGCTCGTCGTACGGGAGAAGAAGGCCCGTGGGACGGTTGTCGCTGTCGCTGATGTCCAGGACATCCGCACCGTGCCCGTTCAGCGGGCGGTGCGCCATGAAGATGCCCGGGTTCTCTCGCGGCAGGGCGGCTGATGAGGCCCTCGCCCGTCCGCGCCTCAGGAGTCGTCGGCTGCGAGCTGTTGCCGGACCAGGCTTACCAGTCCCTCGATGAGGGGGCCGGGTTCGACGGACGGGTCGAGCGACCGCTGGAGCAGGTAGCCGTCGATCGCCGCCGTGAGGGTCACCGCGACGGTGAGCGGACGCGAGACGCCGCGGGCCGCGAACCAGTCGCACAGCCGCCGACGCAACTCGGCCAGCAAGGCGGCGATCTCGGTGCGCAGCTCGTCGTCGCGGCTCGCGGCGACGAGCGACTCGTACAGCAGCAGCAGCTCCGGATCACGCGGATCATTGGCGGACAACGCGCGGAGCATGATCTCCACGGCCACGGCCGGATCCGTCTGCGACAGGGCTTCGTCGATCCGGTCGAGGAAAAACGTGCGGATCTTCCGTACGGCGGCGATGCGCCGGAGTTCGCCGATGCTCCCCACGTGGTAGTGGATCACTCCGGTGTTCACACCCGCGCGCTCCGCCACCCGTCGGCTGCTCACATCGCCCCAGCCCAGCTCGGGAATGAGGGAGGCCGCGGCTTCGATGATCTTCTCGCGCGTGTCCGTCCCGCGCGAGGGGCCCGTGGACTCGTTGCTCACAGCCGTACCCCCTGGATCGCGATCACGGCGATCACACCGGCCGAGGCCAGCGCGATGGCTTCGAGAACGAGCAACTGCACCGGCAGGGGGTCGGGCACGACGGGGAACACCGCGCCGAGGTCCGCCGCGAAGACCGCGATGTAGCCGAGGCTCAGCACCAGCGCCGCCACGAAGGCCCAGTGCCGGCCGGTCATGGCGAACCCGGCCACCACGAAGCTGGCGAGCCCGAGCGAGGTCAGGAACACGTTGAAGCTGTTGTACTGCCACCGGGGAAGCGGAGAGAAGTCCCTCGTGTCGATCAGCTTCCCCGGGACCATGGGAATCAGCAGGAGCGCCTCCCAGACCAGGAGTGCCGCGATCACGGTCGCAAGCAAGGATTGATTCATCACACTCTCCGATACGTGCGGAGTTGGCCGTCGATTTGGACGATAGTCCTGGACGGTCGTCCAAATCAAATGGAGAGGCTAGTACTCCAGTGCGGAACATCGCCCGCCAGCGGGCAGGGTCTACGCTATGGCCTGCGGCCACCGCACGATCTTCGGGAGTCCACACAACCCCCGATGATCACGCGGTGGCCGTACCTGTTCCCAGCCGGGTCTGCGACAAGATCACGAAGTCAGACTGGAGTACTACTAGGGCCTGTTGCGAAAGTGGCGCGGTCACCCGAAGGGCGGCCACGCGGCAGGCGCCGCTTCGTATCAGGCTCCGGAGGACCGCTGTCCCTGGGAGCCGTGGGCCGCGAGCGGAAGACTGCGCAGCGACAGTGCGCTCGGCGCCGGCAGCGCTCCGTGGGCCGCCTCGGCGCGGAACGACTGGAGCAAGTACGCCACCAGACGCCGGGACGCGGCACGGTCATCCGGCAATGCGGTGACCAGACCGCAGTGGGACAACAGGGCCACGGCAAAGTCGGAGGGGTGGAAGTCGGCCCGCAGCACGCCCGCCGCCTGAGCCCTGCGGACCAGGGTGATGAAGTCCCGCTCGGCCTGTTCCCGTACCCGCGCGTGTTCTCGCGTGCTGTCCGGAAAGGCCGCGACGAACGCGGCCGGGAAGCCCCGTTCCTCCCGTTGTAGTTCGCAGACCGTCTCGACCAGTCGCTGGAAGCCCTGCCACGGATCGGGGTCGGCCAGCGCCTCGGTGAGCGCCCGAGCGCAGGTGTCCATCTGGTGCGCGAACGCGGCCCGCACCAGTGCGTCCCGCGTCGGGAAACGCCGGTACAACGTCGCCACGCCGACCCCCGCCCGCCGGGCCACGGTCGCCATGGGCGCGTCGATGCCGTGCTCGGCGAAGACCACGCGGGCAGCCGAAAGGATGCGCCGCCGGTTGCGCCGGGCGTCCGCCCGCAGACTGTCCTGCCCCGCGATCCGAGAGGATTCCCCCACCGCTGTCTCTCACCTCCGGTCAAATGGACGATCTCGTCCGCTTGCCAGCCTACGCTCGGCGCCACGATCCCCCGCACGGCCACTGGTGGCGAAGGTGAGAACGCAACGATGGACGACCGCACGATGAAAGCCGTACTGTTCGACCGCTTCGGCGGCCCCGAGGTGCTGTATGTGGGCCGGGTGCCACGTCCCGGACCGGCACCCGGCGAGGTCCTCGTGCGCGTGCGCGCGTTCAGCGTGAACGGCGGCGAACTGGCGGCCCGTTCCGGTCGGGCCCGCCTCATCACCGGCCGGAAGTTCCCGCAGCGCATCGGGCTGGACTTCACTGGCGAGATCGCCGCACTCGGCACCGGCGCGACCGGCGTAGCGGTCGGCGACCAGGTGTGGGGCGTCCTGGGCCGCAGCTCCGGATTCGGCAGCGCCGCCGAGTACGTGACGGTACGGCCCGAGCGGCTCGGCCGGGTCCCGGACGGACTGGACCTCGTAGCCGCTGCCGCGCTGCCGGTGGCCACCACGGCCGTCACGGCCCTCCGCGACAAGGCCGCACTGCGCCCCGGCGAACGGCTGCTTGTACGGGGCGCGGCGGGCGGCGTCGGCAACGCCGCCGTCCAGCTGGGACAGGCGTACGGTGCCGAGGTCACGGCCCTGGCCCGCGCTGCCAACCTCGACTTCGTCCGTACGCTCGGTGCCCACCACGCCGTCGACCACCGGACCGTGTCCCCTGCGGAACTGGGGCTGTTCGACGTGGTCCTCGACACGGCGGGCACCGACCTGCGTACCGTACGGCGGATGCTGAAACCGGGCGGACGCATGGTCACCATCGCCTTCGACCTGACGCGGCCCGCCGCCTCGCTGGGCTACATCGCGGCCAGCGCCGTCCACGGACGCGGCCGGGTGCGCTTCTTCAGCGGCAACCCCGAACGTGCGCTCTTCGACGACCTCGCCCGCCAGGTGACAGAGGGGAAGCTGCGGCCGGCGGTGGACACGGTCTTCCCGCTGGAAGAGACAGCGGCCGCACACCGGGCGCTGGAGGCGGGCGGGGTGCAGGGCAAGTACGTGGTCAGGGTCGACTAGGGTTTGTTGGAAACAGGTCGTAGACCCGTTCCCAGGGCCCGTAGCGTTCCGGCACATCACGCCAGGGAGCACCGGTACGGGTCCGCCACCGGATGCCGTCTATCAGCTGCCGTCGCGTCCACACCGGCGGACGGCCCGGCTTGATGCCCTGCGGCAACAACGGCTCAAGCCGGGCCCACTGTCCATTCGTCAGATCACCACGCCCCACAGGGCGTGATCGTCCACGACCAAGATCCACTTTCGCAACAGGCCCTAGCCGCGCTCGCAGCGGAGAGGGTGAACGACACCGTCTTCGAGTGCGGTCACTGCGCTCCGTAAGCGGTGGTCCCCCACCGGGCGGCGAGTCCGTCCACGAGGAGGAGCCCCCTGCCGTGCTCGTCTTTGTCCGGCTGCACGGCGGTGCGGGGACAGTGCGTCGAACCGGGTTCGTCGTCCGTCACGTACACGGTCACCTGCCGGTGATTGACGGTGACCTCCACCCGAATCTGCGGCGAGTCGGTGTGGCAGTAGGCGTTGGCGACGACCTCGCTCACGCAGAGCCGGGCGTCGTCGACGAGATGCGGGTGTTCGGCGACCCACAGCACCGTCGCCACGAAGTCCCGCACGATCTTGGGGGCGGTGGGGGCGTTCGGCACGACGAGCCGGTAGCGCTCGCCGCGTTGGGGGAGGTAGGGGGCGGGTGACGGAGGAGCGGTTGCGGGGGTCATGGCGCGGTCTCCCTGCGTGAGGTGGTCTCCGGGGGTCGTGCGGTGGGCGTGGCCCGTGGCATTGGCCGAGCTCCGTGAACGTTCAACTCGCTTACGGGCGGCTGCACTTCGGGCCTGACCGACCTTGGGCTCGACAGCACTGGACGCTAGGGCACCAGTGGGACGGCGCAACATTGTGACGGCCGTAGCACCCATACGAGTGGACCAGTGGCACGACTGGGCGGCACACTCGTACCCGCACGAAGGGGAGGGCCCATGCCCACGCCACTTGGCGTGCTCGCAGCGATCGGACGGTCGACCATGCGCACCCCCCTCACCCCCTTACGACCAGCCGTCGAACACGGCCACCGGTTCGAGGCCCTCCGCTACGCCCCCGCCACCGACTTCGTCCCCGAACCGATCGACCTCCGCATCCTCGCCACACCGCAGGAGGCCGTCCGCGCCATCCGCGTCCAGCTCCGGGCGAACCACCTCTTCGGCCTCACGCCGCGCGAACTGATCCGCGCCCACCACTGGGCGGACCAGGGCGGCTGGGTGCAGGCCCTGGGGGCGCTCCACCGCGGCGAGACCTGCGGGTTCACGCTCATGCTGCACGGCGGCCGGCACATCTAATGGCACGTCCGCCCACTGACGTACGTATCGCTCGGCGCCTGCACCGCCACCCCACCCCGCTCCCCGTCGCACAGAACTACGTATGAGTTAGGCTCGCCGGGGCGCAGCGAGGGCATCGATCGGGCTCAGGTATCGGCCCGCTGGGCCGGAATGTGAGGCCGCCCGTGCGGGACTACTTGCTCATGCTGTTCATCACGGCGGCCGTGACCCATCTCCTGACCGGCCCCGTACGAAAGTTCGCGATCTCCATCGGAGTGGTCCCCGAGGTCCGGGCGCGCGACGTGCACCGCGAGCCCACTCCACGCCTGGGCGGCATGGCCATGTTCGGTGGGCTGCTGGCCGGGCTGCTGGTCGCCTCCCACCTGCCGCACCTGGAAGACATCTTCACCCAGAGCTCGACGCCACGGGCGCTGCTGTCCGGCGCGGCACTGATCTGTCTGCTCGGCGTACTCGACGACAAATGGGGCGTGGACGCGCTGGTCAAGCTCGGCGGCCAGGTTCTGGCGGCCGGAGTGATGGTCTTCCAGGGGCTGACGATTCTCTGGCTCCCGGTGCCGGGCACCGACGGGATCTACCTCTCCGACTGGCAGGGCACCCTGCTGACCGTGGGGCTGATCGTCGTCTCCATCAACGCGGTCAACTTCGTCGACGGGCTCGACGGGCTGGCGGCGGGCACGGTGGGCATCGCGGCGGCGGCGTTCTTCCTGTACGGGTACCGGCTCTGGTACGGCTACGGGATCGAGGCAGCCGCGTCCACCACGCTGATCTCCGCGATCCTGGCGGGCATGTGCCTGGGCTTCCTGGTCCACAACTCCCACCCGGCCCGGATCTTCATGGGTGACTCGGGCTCGATGCTGCTGGGGTTGCTCATCGCCGGGTGCGCGGTCTCGGTGACGGGTGAGGTCGACCCGAGCCTCCTCAAGCAGTCGGTGGACGGCACGTCCGGGTCGGCCGCGATGGTGCCCGTCTACATTCCGCTGATGCTTCCTCTGTCCGTCATCGCGCTGCCCGTCGCGGACCTGGTGCTCGCCGTCATCAGGCGTACGTGGAACGGGATGTCCCCCTTCGCCGCCGACAAGGGCCACCTCCACCACCGTCTGCTCCAGCTCGGCCACTCGCACCGCCGGGCCGTGCTGCTCATGTACTTCTGGTCGGCGCTGTTCTCGTTCGGGATCGTGGCCTACTCGGCGCGGGGCGCCAAGTCCTGGATGCTCTTCGGGGTCGCGTCCGTCTGCGCGGTGGGCCTGTTCCTGCTGCTCCAGCCCCGCTACGCGTCCGGCCTCACCCGTCGCCTGCTGCCGCGCAGGTCCGGGGGCCGCGTGGTCGCCTCCGGCGGGAGGCGCGCCGAGGTCGAGGAGGAGCGCCGGGTCCCGTCCAGGTGAGCGCGGTGCTCCGGCCGCCGAGGGCGCGGCCCGGGGCCTGTCCGGCGGATCAGGGCAGGACCGGGCCCTGGGGCGGATTGCGCTGCGGGGCTGCGTCGGCAGCGCCTGCGGTATCCGGCGTCACGCGGGCCGGGCCGCCGGACACGGTGGCGGCTCTCGCGGCCCGCATAGGCTGACCGTTTCATCCGACGCACCGCGACGAGGATCAGCCCATGCGCAACAGCACCGTGATCCGCCTGATCGAGCCCACCGATGCCGCCCCGATAGCCGCGCATCGGGTGCGCGACTTCGAGGCCTTCCGGCCGTGGGAACCGGCCCAGCCCGCCGCGTTCTTCACCCCGGAGGGCCAGGCGGAGCGAATCGACAGCCTGCTGGCCGGATACCGGGCCGGCACGGTCTGGCCGGGCGTGGTGCTCGCCGACGACCAGGTGATCGGGCAGGTCACCGTCGGAGGCATCCTTTCGCAGCCGCACCTGCGCCGCGGCTCCGTCGGATACTGGATCGCCGGCGTCGCCCAGAATCAAGGGCACGCCGGCCACGCCGTCGCCCTTGTGCTCCGGGTGATGACGGAGGAACTCGGGCTGCATCGCGCCGAGGCGTCCACCAGCCTGGAGAATCTGCCGTCGCAGCGGGTACTGCGCCGCAACGGGTTCAGCCCGTACGGCGTCGCGCACTCCTCGATTTTTCTCGACGGAAGCTGGCGGGACGGGCTGTTGTGGGAGCGGATCCTCGGCGACTGAAGTAGCCGTTCCGGACGCCGGGTTCATCCTTTGGTCGCGCATCCGCAGACTTTCGGGGGACGCCCGCACCCGCCCCCGCTCCGCAGACTGGCGGCGACACACGAACCGCCGACCATACGGGGAGTCAGAGTGCATCGCGACGGGCGCAGCGGGGGAATCAGCCGGGCAGGGTTCCTGGCCGGAGCTGGGGCGGTCGGGGCCGCGGCGGCAGCCGGATCGTTCCTGACCGGGCCGTCGGCCTGGGCGGCCGCCACGGCCGACCGCCGAGGCAGCGGCGGACTGAAGCACCGAGGGATCTGCTACACGGTAGGCGCGGGCGAGACCCCCGGCACCGCGTGGAGCACCGCCCGCATGCGCAAGGACCTCCGTGCCATCAGGAACGATCTGCACGCCACCTCGATCGAGGTGACGGGCGACGGCGTCGACCGTCTCAACGCCACCGCGTCCGAGGCCGCCGAGCTCGGCCTGCACATCTGGCTCCAGCCGACCCTGGGCGACCGCGCCGCGTCGGAGATCCTCGACCACCTCGCGGAGACCGGCCGGCACCTGGAGCGGCTGCGCCGCCAGGGCGCGCGGGCCGATCTGAGCGTGGGGTGCGAGTTCTGGCTGTTCGTGCCGGGCATCGTGCCCGGCGACGACGCACAGGAACGGATCCGCAATCTGATGGCCGGGAACTTCGACCCGGAGCAGATGATGCGCTGCCTGTCCGAGTTCACAGCACGGGCCGCGTCGGTCGGACGGTCGGTCTTCGGCGGCAAGCTCTCGTACGCGGCCGCGCAGGACGACGAGGTCGACTGGAACCTCTTCGACATCGTGGGCATCGACTACTACTCGTACTTCCCCGACCGCGCGGACTACGTGCGCGAGCTGCGCTCGTACCTGCGCTGGGGAAAGCCGGTGGCGATCACGGAGTTCGGCACGTGTACGTATGCGGGGGCGCCCGAGCAGGGCGGCATGGGATGGGACACGGTCGACTACACCAAGCAACCGCCGGAGATCAAAGGCGACTTGGTACGCAGTGAGCGAACCCAGGCCGCCTACCTCACCGACCTTCTCGGCGTCTTCGAGGAAATGGGCCTGTACGCCGCGATGGCCTTCGAGTTCATCACCGCCGACGCCCCGCACTCCCCCGTCCCGCGCTACGACCTGGACATGGCTAATTACGCGGTCGTGAAGCCGATCAAGGACCGGTTCGACGACCCGGAGTCCGACTGGCACTGGGAACCGAAGCAGGCCTTCCACGCACTGGCGCGGTGCTACGGGCGGACGGGCCGCCGCTGACCGGCGTCGGCGAAAGCGGCACCCTGCCGACGGGTCACGTCCGGGAAGAGGGAGAGCTCTTCCCGGACCAGAAATCCGACTTGACGCCAGGAGAAGGGGGGGCTGCTCAGGCCTTCGGGGCCACCTTGGACAGGCCGTTGATGATGCGGTCCATCGCGTCGCCGCCCGTGGGGTCGGTGAGATTGGCGAGCATCTTCAGGGTGAACTTCATCAGCAGCGGGTGCGTCAGGCCGCGCTGGGTGGCGACCTTCATGACCTTCGGGTTGCCGATCAGCTTCACGAAGGCGCGGCCCATCGTGTAGTAGCCGCCGTAGGTCTCCTTGAGCACCTTCGGGTAGTTGTTCAGGGCCAGTTCGCGCTGGGCGGGGGTCGCGCGGGCGTGGGCCTGGACGATGACGTCCGCGGCGATCTGGCCCGACTCCATGGCGTACGCGATGCCCTCGCCGTTGAACGGGTTGACCATGCCGCCCGCGTCACCGACGAGCAGCAGGCCCTTGGTGTAGTGCGGCTGGCGATTGAAGGCCATCGGGAGGGCGGCGCCGCGGATCGGCGTCGTCATGTTCTCGGGGGTGTAGCCCCAGTCCTCCGGCATCGAGGCGCACCACGCCTTGAGGACCTCGCGCCAGTCCAGCTCCTTGAACGCGGAGGAGGAGTTGAGGATGCCGAGGCCGACGTTGGACGTGCCGTCGCCCATGCCGAAGATCCAGCCGTAGCCGGGCAGCAGGCGGTCCTGGGGCCCGCGGCGGTCCCACAGCTCCAGCCAGGACTCCAGGTAGTCGTCGTCGTGGCGGGGCGAGGTGAAGTACGTGCGGACGGCCACGCCCATCGGGCGGTCCTCGCGGCGGTGCAGGCCCATGGCGAGCGACAGCCGGGTGGAGTTGCCGTCGGCGGCCACGACGAGCGGGGCGTGGAAGGTGACCGGGGTCTTCTCCTCGCCGAGCTTCGCGTTGACGCCGGTGATGCGGCCGGTGCGGTCGTCGACGATCGGGGCGCCGACATTGCAGCGCTCGTACAGCCGCGCGCCCGCCTTCTGCGCCTGGCGGGCCAGCTGCTCGTCGAAGTCGTCGCGCTTGCGGACCAGCCCGTAGTCCGGGTACGAGGCGAGGTCGGGCCAGTCCAGCTGGAGACGGACACCGCCGCCGATGATGCGCAGGCCCTTGTTGCGCAGCCAGCCGGCCTCTTCGGAGATGTCGATGCCCATGGAGACGAGCTGCTTGGTGGCGCGCGGGGTGAGGCCGTCGCCGCAGACCTTCTCGCGGGGGAACGCCGTCTTCTCCAGGAGCAGGACGTCCAGTCCGGCCTTGGCCAGGTAGTACGCCGTCGTGGAGCCGGCCGGGCCTGCCCCGACGACGATCACATCCGCGCTGTGTTCGGAGAGGGGCTGCTCGGTCACGGTCGGATCTCCCGAAGACTCGAAATCACGTGCCGCGCGGCACCTGTCCCATGCAGTCTATGGGGGTCCGCTGATCAACTTTCCGAAGGGCTCCCAGATGTCGACCGTGCTTCCCGGTGCTCCCTCCGTACAGCTGCGCGTCCCGACCGACGAGGACGCGCTCTCCTGGCATCGCGCGTTCGACGATCCGGAGGTGATGGAGTTCTTCGGCGGTGCGTCGGAGGAGCTCTCGATGTACGAGGAGTGGACCGCCCGGCAGCGCCGGCTCGACGCCGAACTCGGCTACTGCCTGTGGACGGTGCTGGGCGAGGACGGCGAGGTGGCCGGGTTCACGGGCGCCCAGCCGTGGCCGCGCGCCGATTACGGGCCGGTCGGCGAGACCGAGATCGGCTGGCGGCTGGCCCGAAGCGCCTGGGGCCGGGGTTACGCCACCGCCGCCGCGCTCCTCACGCTGGAGCGGCTGCGCGCGGCCGGGGTGGAGCGGGTGGTGGCGACGATCGACGCGGGGAACGAACGGTCCATAGCCGTGGCCCGGCGGCTCGGGATGGAGCGGGCGGAAAGCTTCACGACGCCGGGGGCGGGCCGGGAAGTGGTCTGCTTCCGGCTGGCCCTGTGACACCGGCGCCGTGAACTCGGGCGTCAGTCGATGTCGTTGAGCATCCAGGTGGACAGGGCGGTGTCGAAGATCCGCCGGGCGCCGGGCCATTCGGTGTCGCGTTCGGTGGTGTAGATGGCGTACTCGGTGCCGTCGTCAGCGATGTAGCTCTGGTCGATCGCGTGGATCGTCTCGCCGCTCTCCCGGTCCTCGTAGGTGTACTCCCAGATCGCGCCGGGCCGCCCCTGGAAGGTGTTGGCCGTCAGCCCGATGCGGCGGTAGTTCTTCTGGTTGGCGTCGGCGGTCCGCTCCAGCGTCGTGAAGTTGTCGTACGAGCTGTACGGGGCATTGTGGATGACGCCGACCTTGAGCTCGGCCCGTCCGGTGGAACCCGCGTAGGTGATCTGGTTGTTCTTCTCGCTCCGCCGGTCCCAGACCGTGGGGACGGCGAAGGAGAACCCTGCGGTGTCGGAGACGAGCCGGAAGCCCTCGGGGACGGTCGGGGCGGAGGGGGTCGCGTCGGGGGTCGTGGAGACGGCGGAGGCGGTGGGGGCCGGGTCGGCGGAGGGGGTCTGCTGCTGCGACGGCTCGGCCGAGGGTGACTGACTGCTCCGGGCCCGGGCGGTGGGCCTGCCGTCCTCGACGGTTCCGGCCCCGCCCCCGCGGTCCGTAAGGGCCAGCACTCCCGCCGTCGCGCCGCCGCCGACGAGCAACGCCGCGACGAGGGTGCCGGTCCAGATGAGGGCGGCGCGCTTGCGGGAGTCGGGCGGGGAGGCGGGCGAGACCACGGGCGTGGGGGTGGTGGGCGTGGTCGGCGCGGCGGAGAGCCCGACGGTCTGCGGGTCGTACGGATCCGGCGCGGCGGGCGCGGCGGGCGCGGCGGGCGTGGTCGGCGCGGCGGAGAGCCCGACGGTCTGCGGGTCGTACGCAGTCGGAGCCGGGGTCGGAGTCGGAGCCGGAGCCGGAGCCGGGGTCGGAGTCGGAGCCGAAGGCGGAGCCAGGGTCGAAGCCGGAACCGGGGTCGGATTCGGCATCACCGGGACCACCGTGGTCGGGTTGTCCGGAGCCACGCCGGGCAGCGGCGGCGCCGGCATCGACATCGGCGTCGCCCCCGGCATCGGCATCGGCACCTGCGGCGCGACCGGCGTGCCCCGCCCCGTCAGCCGCAGCAGATGGGGCGCCACAAGCACCGCGCCGCCCACCCACAACAGCCCGAACAGCAGCGCGTCCGACACACTCGTCGCCAGCTCCCCCGTGCCCTGGCCGCCCATGTCCCCGAAGCCGCCCGCCAGCTTCACGGACACCCCGCCGACGCCGCTCAGCACCAGGAACATCGCCAGGAACAGCGCGCCCGCGGTGGCCTGTTCACGCCGGTCCGCCGAGCGTCGCGCGGCCCATACCCCCACGGTCAGCGCACAGACGACACCGGTGGCCAGCGCGCCGGTCACCGCCCAGCCGTTCACTGCCTCGCCCAGTTCGGACAGCCCGACGCTGCCGTGCTCCGTGCCCGAGCCGAAGAAGCTCACCTGCCCGCGGACGTCGTACTCGACCGGGGCGCCCCAGCTCAGCCCGAGCACCGCCAGGCCGATGTTCGGCAGCAGCGGCAGCACGAGCAGCATGGCCGTGCCGTCCACGTCGTCGGCGTTGGCGTACGCGATGTACCCGATCAGGCCGCAGAGGAGGACTACGGCGCCCAGCGCCCGTACCGCCGTCCCCACCGCCCGGACCGTGGTGAGCGCCCCCGGGCGCGCGGCCAGCCACTGTGCCGCGGCGTCGCGCTGGAGTACGCCGCCCGTGACGAGCAGCGAGATGACCAGCGCCCCGAGCGTGGCCAGGAGCGGCGCCGAAGAGACCGATACCCCCTGGACATCGGGCTGGGCGAACAGCCCGAGGACCAGGACGGCGGCGGAGGCCACCAGGCCGATCCGTACCGCCGCCTCAAGACCGCTGCCCTGCGCACGGGTCCTGCGGGCGCCCAGGATCAGTGCGCCCACCCACAGCACGGTGACGGTCAGCGGGACGACCGAGAGCGAGGCGCCGCCCTGCGACATGCCTTCTTCGAGGTCGTACCACCCGGCCTCGAAATCGCTGCCGTTGCCGCCGACCGGGCCGGTGGGCCGCAGTTCGAAGCCGCCGCCGAACGCCTGGAGCAGCATCGCCAGCGCGATCCGCAGCCGGTCGCCCCAGCCGACGACGACATCGTCGCCCTGCCCGTACGAGGGGATGGCGAGCGCCACCGCGAGGGCCAGGATCAGTCCGGTGGGCCAGGCGGCCGCCTTCACCGAATCCGCCCAGTCGCCCCGGAAGGTCCGGCCGAAGAAGGCGCCGAGGGGCGAGGGAACCGGCGGACCCGGCGGCGGCGGAGCGGCCTGCAGCGGCGTGTGACCGGGCGGCGGGGGCTGGTGGGGCGGCGGCCCGAACGGTTCGGGCCGGGGCGGCGCTTCCGGCATCGAGGGCGTGGCGGCCGGTGCCGTATCGGCAGCCGTCGGGCGCTCGCGCCCGCACTTCATACAGAAGCGCGCCCCGTCCGGGGCCTGTGTTCCACAGAAGGGGCAGTACAGCGGCATGCGGACTCCGGCAACGGGAACGGGGAGGGGGACGACGATGTCGGGGAAGACATGTGTGCTTCAACGGACACATCTTCCCCATCGCCCGGTTCCCGTCGGCGGAAGTCGCCGAACCGTTGCCTCAGGGGCGCACGCCCCGGTGCAGCGCCACCACACCGCCGGTGAGGTCGCGCCAGGCGACCTTCGACCAGCCGGCCCGCTGGAGCGCGGCCGCGAGGCCCGGCTGATCGGGCCAGGCGCGGATGGACTCGGCGAGGTAGACGTACGCGTCGGGGTTGGACGACACCGCACGCGCGACCGGCGGCAGCGCCCGCATCAAATACTCGGTGTAGACCGTGCGGAACGGCGCCCAGGTCGGCTGCGAGAACTCGCAGATCACCACCCGGCCGCCCGGCTTGGTCACCCGGTACAGCTCGCGCAGCGCCGCGTCCGTGTCCTGGACGTTGCGCAGCCCGAAGGAGATCGTCACCGCGTCGAAGCTCTCGTCGCGGAACGGCAGCCGGGTGGCATCGCCCGCGGTGAAGGGCAGCCAGGAGTTGCGCTTCTTGCCCTCCTGGAGCATGCCGAGGGAGAAGTCGCACGGCACGACGTACGCGCCGGTGGCGGCGAACGGCAGCGAGGACGTAGCCGTGCCCGCGGCCAGGTCGAGGATCTTCTCCGCGGGCCGGGCGTGCACCGCCTTCGCGACCTCCTTGCGCCACAGCCGGGCCTGGCCGAGCGACAGCACATCGTTGGTGAGGTCGTAGTTGGCCGCCACGCCGTCGAACATCGAGGCGACTTCGTGCGGCTGCTTGTCCAGGGATGCTCGGGTCACCCGTCCATTCAAGCAGCCCGGTCCGCGCCGCTCCGCGCCGGTCGCGAGTCGTTACCCGAGTGGACTGAACCAATCGGTTCGATCGGTGGTCAGTACAAGTGGGGGCACCGAGCCGCCGGGATCCAGGGGGGAGCCCAGATGTCCGCACGAGGAGCAGGGCCCGAAAGCAGCCGAAGACGCCTGTCCGCCGCCGTGGTCGTTCCGGCGGCACTGATCTGCGCCGCCGCCGTGCTGGGGCCGCGGTGGAGCACCGGCGCCGAGGAGCAGCCGGCCGGGCCGCCCGCGTCGTCCGGGCCGTCCGCGTCGGGGAGTTCGGCGGGCACCGGGAAGTTCACCGTCGCCCGCGCCCAGGACACCGGCAGGAGCGGGGGCGCGGGCGGGGACAGCGGTCTGGCGTACCGGGTCGAGGTGGAGGGCGGTTCGGGCGTCGATCCGGACCGGGCCGCCGCCGAGATCGCCCGCATCCTGGCCGCACCACGGGGATGGTCGCACCACGGCGAGCACACCTTCCGCCGGGTCTCCGACGGGCCGGCCGGACTCGTCGTCCGGATCGCCACCCCCGCGACCACCGACGCGATCTGCCGGAAGGGCGGCCTCGACACCCACGGCGAGGTCAACTGCCGGGTCGGCGCCGACGTGATGGTCAACCTCAAGCGCTGGCAGCGGGGATCGCCCGAGTTCCACGGCCCGCTCGCCGAGTACCGGGCCCTGATCATCAACCACGAGGTCGGCCACTGGCTGGGCCACGGCCACGAGACCTGTCCGGGCAAGGGCCGCCCCGCCCCCGCGATGATGCAGCAGATCTACGGGCTGAAGGGGTGCGTCGCCAACGCCTGGCCGTACGACGCGAAGGGCCGCTATCTGGGCGGCCCGCAGGTGCCGTGAGCCGGCCCGCCGCGCGTACGTGTCAGCTGCGGCGGAAGACCAGCCGGCCGCCGAGCACCGTCGCCACGCAGCTCCCCGCACCCTCGGCCCGCAGCGCCGCCAGGCCCGCCACCCCGAACACCGCCAGGTCCGCGGGCCCGCCGACGGTCAGCGCCGTCGCGAACGCCTCGCCCGGCTCCGCCACCGAGGCAAGCGGGTCGAGCGACACGTCTCGTCCCGGTACCGGGCCGGGGGCGTGGACGCGCATACCCGAGCGGGCGACCGCGGTGCGCACGGCGGGGCGGGTGAACGGGCCCCGGACGGCGGTCGTGCCGTGCCGCAGCATCCGTTGCAGGCCGCGCCGGGCACTCGCGCCCCAGCGGGCGTCGTCCATGCCGAGTGCGGTGAGCGCGTCGCCGGTGAGGGGTTCGGTGCCCAGTTCGTCGGCCTCGCGCGGGTCCGGGTGGTAGGCGGCCTCCAGCAGCGCCGGGGCCGCCGCGTTCAGCAGGCCGGGGGTGATCAGCCCGGACCACCGCCGGATCCGGGCCTGCGGACGGGCGGCGGTCAGCTCCTCGTACGCGCCGACGGCGACGACCACGCCGCCGTCCACGGCCACGGAGTCCGCCCCGTCGGGGGCGCCGTGCACCGCGTCGGCGGTGTGAACCGTCAGCAAGACGGGCTCAGTTGGCGTTGAGGAGCTTCAGCTCCGGGTGGGCCGTGCCGCCCTCGATCGCCGTGGACGAGATGTGCGAGACGACGCGCTCGTCGACCGGGTCGTTCGCCGGGTCGTCGTGGACGACGAGGTGCTCGTACGTGGTGGCGCGCTGGGCCGGCACCCGGTCCGCCTTGCGGATCAGGTCGATGATCTCCAGGCGGTTGGAGCGGTGCTTGGCACCCGCCGAGGAGACGACGTTCTCCTCCAGCATGATCGAGCCGAGGTCGTCGGCGCCGTAGTGCAGCGACAGCTGGCCGACCTCCTTGCCGGTGGTCAGCCAGGAGCCCTGGATGTGGGCGACGTTGTCGAGGAAGATCCGGGCGATGGCGATCATCCGCAGGTACTCGAAGAGCGTGGCCTGCGTCTGGCCCTTCAGCTTGTTGTTCTCCGGCTGGTACGTGTACGGGATGAACGCACGGAAGCCGCCCGTCCGGTCCTGTACGTCGCGGATCATCCGCAGGTGCTCGATGCGCTCGGCGTTGGTCTCGCCGGTGCCCATCAGCATGGTGGAGGTGGACTCGACACCGAGGCGGTGGGCGATCTCCATGATCTCCAGCCAGCGCTCGCCGGACTCCTTGAGCGGGGCGATCGCGGTGCGCGGACGGGCCGGCAGCAGCTCGGCGCCGGCCCCCGCGAAGGAGTCGAGACCGGCGGCGTGGATGCGCTGGATGGCTTCCTCGACGGAGACCTTGGAGATCCGGGCCATGTGCTCGACCTCGGAGGCGCCCAGCGAGTGGATGACCAGCTGCGGGAACGCCTTCTTGATCGCGGAGAAGTGCTCCTCGTAGTACTCGACGCCGTAGTCCGGGTGGTGCCCGCCCTGGAACATGATCTGCGTACCGCCGAGTTCGACGGTCTCCGCGCAGCGGCGCAGGATGTCGTCGAGGTCGCGGGACCAGCCCTTGGCGGTATCCTTCGGCGCGGCGTAGAAGGCGCAGAACTTGCAGGCCGTGACACAGACGTTCGTGTAGTTGATGTTGCGCTCGATGATGTACGTCGCGATGTGCTCCGTACCGGCGTAACGGCGGCGGCGTACGGCGTCGGCGGCCGCGCCCAGCGCGTGCAGCGGCGCCGAGCGGTAGAGGTCGAGCGCCTCCTCCGGGGAGATCCGACCGCCCTCGGCGGCTCGGTCGAGGATGGGCTGGAGGTCGGCCTTCTCGGTCACCGGGCTGTCACCTTTCGGCGGTTTTTCAACGGATCTACGGACCGGTTCAGCGTACGCCAGCCCCTTGCGGGGTCAGCCGCCGGACCGGCTCAGCGTTCCGTACGGCAGGCCCGCGGCCCGTTCCTCGGACCGGAAGCGCAGGGTGCCGTCGGCGGCCAGGGTGAAGTGGACGTCGGTGGTGGTGGAGGTGCACAGGGCCGGGGTGCTGGGGCGGTCCGGGTCGACGCGCTCGTGGAGCGTCAGCTCCTCGGCGGTGCCGGAGGTGAGGCTGGCGACGCTGTTGCAGCTGACGGTGACGCCGAGGCTGGTGAGCTCGGTGTTCATCCGGACCACGTCCGTGCCCTTCTTTCCCGCGGTGAAGACGGCGGTGAGCGTGCCGTGCGGCTGCCCGGTGGTCTTCTCGGTGACCGGGCCCCGCCAGGTGCCGATGAACTCCTTCGGGAGTCCGGTGATCTGCTCCGGGCTCCCATCGCCCGAGCCCGTCGGCTGCGACGGCCCGTCGGACGGGGTGGCGGCGGGCGGGGTGGCGGCGGTCGGGGTGCCGCCGACGTTGCCGTGCTCGGCGCTGTTCTTCCCTCCGCCGCCCGGCATCAGGTCGAAGAGGAACGCGCTGCCCACGGTCACGGCGGCCAGCGCACCCGCCACCGCGAGGGCGACGGTGCAGCTGAGCCGCCGGCCACTGTTCGCGTCCGGCCGGGCCGGGGAGGAGTCCGCGCTGACGGTGACGGAGAAACGGGGGTCGGCCGTACGTTGGCCGGGCAGCCCGGAGTCACCGGTCCGCGGCGACTGTCCGGGGACCCCCGCCGCCCTGGCCGGCCCGGCCGTGCCCGCGGCCGCGGGCCACGAGGGCAGTACGCCCGGATGGGACAGCCGGGTCGGGTCGTGCGTGGGGAAGGGCTCGGCCGGCGAACCGAACCCGCCGCCCACGCCCCTGACCCCGTTCGCCCCGCTCGTGCCATCGGCGCCGTCCGCACCCCACGCCGCGCCGCTGAACGGCACCGGCCCCGACTGCACCGGCGTGTCCTGCGGCTCCAGGTCCAGCAGCGCGACCGCCGCCCGGCTGACCTCGCGCACCAACGGTCCGGGCAGCCAGCCGGCCGCCACCAGCGCGGCGGCCCCGCCCGGCGCCAGCCGCCGGGCCAGTTCCACGGGTGTGGGCCGGTCCTCGGGCTCCTTCTCCAGGCACCCGGCGATGACCTCCCGCAGATCCCCCTCCAACTCCCCCAGCTCGGGCTCCTCGTGCACCACCTTGTAGAGGAGTACGGCGGAGGAGTCGCCGAGGAAGGGGGCGGTGCCGGTCGCCGCGTACGCGAGCACCGCGCCGAGCGAGAAGACATCGGCGGCGCCCGAGATGTCGACGCCCCGGATCTGCTCCGGCGCCATGTAGCCGGGCGAGCCGACCGAGACGCCGGTGGAGGTGAGCGAGGCGGTGGCGCCGATGGCGTGGGCGATGCCGAAGTCGATCAGCCGGGGGCCGTCCAGGGCCAGCAGTACGTTGGACGGCTTCACATCACGGTGGATGAGGCCCTGCCCGTGCACCGCCGCCAGCGCCTCCCCGAGCCCGGCACCCAGCGTCCGCACCGCGTTCTCGGGCAGCGGGCCGTGCTCGGGGACCGCGGCGGAGAGCGGGGGGCCGGCCACGTAGCCGGTGGCGACCCACGGAATGGGGGCGTCCGGGTCTGCGTCCAGCACCGGGGCCGTCCACTGCGCACCGATCCGCCGGGCCGCGTCCACCTCACGCCGGAAGCGCGCGCGGAACTGCTCGTCCAGCGCGAAATGGGGATGCACGACCTTGACCGCGACGGTGCGTCCGCCCGCGCTGCGCCCCAGATAGACCCGGCCCATACCGCCCGCACCGAGCCTGCCGAGCAATCGGTAGGAACCGATGGTCAGCGGTTCGCCGGTTTCCAGCGGCTGCATATGGACACTCCCCCTGTGGACCCGGCCTGACCTCCGACCGAAGCCTAGGGGGCGAAGGTCATCGGGTCACAGAGGAAACCATCCGCCTATTTCACCCCCAAGGGAACGAACAACTGCTTTCGACACAACAAAAGGCGTGAATGCGTCGTTCACCCGAGCGATTCCGGGACCGGCCGGGACACTCGGCGGGCACCGTCCGGGAATCGGCTATTCGACGCGTATTAACCCGAATCGAGGCCGTACCGGCAGAAGGACATGCAGAAGGACATAGGGAGAAGCGGCGGGAAGCGGCGGGAGAGGTCGCGGGAAGGGATAAGCGACCACGAAAGGTTCGGGATTCACCTATACCCCGGGGATTCCCGCGCGAGGCGCACGCCCCGCGCTCCTTACTCCCGTACCCGCTCCCCCGTACTCGCGTCCCCGCGCCGCGCCCCGCTTCCGGCCCGCCTCAGCCGCCGAGCAGCTCGACCTTCACGTCCGCCGGGAAGCCGGTCGTCGGACCGACCCGGCGCGCGAACTCCTGCACGCCCGCCAGCTGGTCCGGGCCGAAGCGGAAGTCCAGGGTCGTGAAGTACCGCTCCAGCACCTCCGAGTCGAAGGCCTCCCAGCGCGCCGCCTGCTCCGCGACCTTGGTGACCTCCTCCAGGGAGAGGTCCCGGGAGGCCAGGAACGCCTCGTGCACCTTTCCCACCTGGTCGGGTTCGGCCGCCAGGTAGTCCTTGCGGGCCGCCCAGATCGCGAAGACGAACGGCAGCCCGGTCCATTCCTTCCACATCTGCCCCAGGTCGTGGACCTGGAGGCCGAGCCGGGGCGCGTCGTGCAGGTTGGCGCGCAGCGCGGCGTCGCCGATCAGCACGGCGGCATCCGCCTCCTGCATCATCAGGCCGAGGTCCGGCGGGCAGGTGTAGTAGTCCGGGCTGACCCCGTACCGCTCGGCGAGCAGCAACTGGGCCAGACGGACGGAGGTGCGCGAGGTCGAGCCGAGGGCCACCCTGGCCCGGTCGAGCTGGTCCAGCGGGACCTGGGACACGATCACGCACGACATGACAGGCCCGTCGCAGCCCACCGCGATGTCGGGGAAGGCGACCAGGTCGTCGGCGTTGCGCAGGTACTCGACCAGCGTGACGGGGCCGATGTCCAGATCGCCCCTGATCAGCTGCTCACTGAGCTTCTCCGGGGTGTCCTTCGAGAGCTCCAGGTCGAGCAGGGTCCCGGTGCGTGCCAGCCCCCAGTACAGGGGAAGGCAGTTCAGGAACTGGATGTGGCCGACGCGCGGCCTGCTGCGACGGTCGTCGCCTGCGACGGTTGAGACGGTTGAATTGTCCACATCGCGAGGCTAGACCCGTGGCGCGATCCGGACGGCACCGGGGGCGCGGGGCACACCCGAACTCGCCCCCGGGAGCGCCCTCCGGAGCTCCGGAGGCACCCTCCGAACCCCCGGAAGTCACCCCCGCGACACCCTCTCGCAGCCCCACTTCGTCAGCTCGTCGGCACTGCAATCAAACATCCGAGTGAAGTGATCTTTCCCTCTACCCTTCGATACACGCTGCGTGCTAGGCTCGACGCAAGTTGCAGTTTGGTTTCCCTTGCAGTACAGAGCCTGCGGAGCATGTAACCCGCAGGCTTTTGTAGTTTTCAGACTTCTTTGCAGGTTCTGGAGCAGGGCAACCCTTTGGCCCAAGGAGGGCTTATGGCTACCGGAACCGTCAAGTGGTTCAACGCTGAAAAGGGCTTCGGCTTCATCGCCCAGGACGGCGGCGGCCCGGATGTCTTCGTCCACTACTCCGCGATCAACGCGTCCGGGTTCCGCTCCCTCGAGGAGAACCAGGTCGTGAACTTCGACGTCACTCAGGGACCCAAGGGTCCGCAGGCTGAGAACGTCACCCCGGCCTAGTTGCCCGGGTCGGCCGATCGCGGCCGGCTAGTAGTACCCAAGGAGCCCCGCTCCTCCGCTTCGGCGGGGAACGGGGCTCCTGCCTTTTCCCATCCCTTTCTCGTCCCCTATCCCTCTTCCTTCTCCTTCGCCTTCCCGTTCGTCTTCGCGTTCTTCTCCTTCCGGCCCTTCCGGTGCCGGGCCCCGGGCGGCGGCGCTTGACCTTGACACCGTGTGAAGCGGTGGGCTGGGACACATCATGTTCACCATCGGAGACTTCGCCAGGTACGGACGGGTGTCGACCCGGATGCTGCGTCACTACGACGCCATCGGGCTGCTGCGCCCCGACCGCACCGACCCCGCCACCGGCTACCGCTTCTACGGCGCCGCCCAACTCGCCCGCCTCAACCGCGTCATCGCTCTGAAGGATCTCGGCTTCACGCTCCAGCAGGTGCGGGCCATCCTCGACGAGCAGGTGGGGCCGGAGGAGCTGCGCGGGATGCTGCGGCTGCGCCGGGCGGAGCTGGAGGAGGCCATGAGGGCGGCGGCCGCACGGCTGACGCAGATCGAGGCGAGGCTCCGGTCGATCGAGAGCGAGGGAAGCATGTCCGTGGACGATGTCGTCGTCAAAAGTGTTGCCGCGGTACGGGTCGCCGAGCTGACCGGCACCGCGTCCGGCTACGAGCCGGAGCACATCACTCCGGTGATCGTTCCGCTGTACGACCGGCTGTTCCCGCTGCTGGGAGAGGCCGGCGTCGCTCCGAGCGGTCCCGGGATCGCGTACTACGAGGACGCCCCGGAGGGCGGCGGCGCAATCGTCGTCCACGCGGGGGTCACGGTTTCCGCGCCGGTGGGCCCGCTGGGCGGCACCGGGGTCACGGTGGTCGAGCTGCCCCCGTTCGAGGCGGCGACCATCGTCCACCGGGGTTCGATGGACGGCGTCCTGCCGACGTCCCAGACCCTGGCCCGCTGGATCGACGCCAACGGCTACCGGTCCGCGGGGTACGCCCGGGAGATCAACCTGGAGTGCCCCGAGGACCGGGACCAGTGGGTGACGGAGCTCCAGGAGCCGGTCATCAAGCTCTGACCCGCTCCGGATACCTCTGGCGGGAAAGGAACGTGACACTCGGCACCCGAAGTGTCACGTTCCTTTCCACCCCTCGGTTCTGACCGACCCTGATCCGCCGGACAGGCCTAGTGCCCGCCGCCGGGCCCCGCCCACAGCCCGTCGTCCGTCAGCCCCAGCAGGTCGATCGCGTTGCGCCGCACGATCCGGTCCACCACATCCGCGTCCAGATGCCCCATCTGCGCCTCGCCGACCTCGCGCGACTTGGGCCAGGTGGAGTCGGAGTGCGGGTAGTCCGTCTCGTACAGGACGTTCCCCACACCGATCGAGTCCAGGTTCTTCAGCCCGAAGGCGTCGTCGAAGAAGCAGCCGAAGACATGGTCGGCGAACAGCTCCGACGGCGGGCGGTGGACCTTGTCGGCGACGCCGCCCCAGGCCCGGTTCTCCTCCCAGACCACGTCGGCACGTTCCAGGATGTACGGGATCCAGCCGATCTGACCCTCCGCGTACATGATCCGGAGGTTCGGGAACCTTTCGAACTTGCCGCTCATCAGCCAGTCGACCATCGAGAAGCAGCAGTTGGCGAAGGTGATGGTGGAGCCGACAGCGGGCGGGGCGTCCGCCGAGGTGGACGGCATCTTCGAGGACGAGCCGATGTGCATCGCGATCACCGTCCCGGTCTCGTCACAGGCGCGCAGGAAGGGATCCCACTCATCCGTGTGAATCGACGGCAGTCCGAGGTGCGGGGGTATTTCGGAGAACGCCACCGCGCGCACGCCGCGCGCCGCGTTGCGCCGCACCTCGGCCGCGGCCAGCTCCGCGTCCCAGAGCGGAATCAGCGTGAGTGGGATGAGCCGGCCGTGCGCCTCGGGCCCGCACCACTCCTCGACCATCCAGTCGTTGTACGCGCGCACTCCGAGCAGCCCCAGTTCGCGATCCTTCGCTTCGGTGAAGGTCTGGCCGCAGAAGCGCGGGAAGGTGGGGAAGCAGAGCGCGGACTGGACGTGGTTGACGTCCATGTCGGCGAGCCGCTCGGGAACCGAGAACGAACCCGGACGCATCTGCTCGTAGGTGATGATCTCCAGCTTGATCTCGTCCCGGTCGTAGCCGACCGCGGTGTCGAGCCGGGTGAGCGGACGGTGCAGATCCTCGTACACCCACCAGTCGCCGATCGGCCCGTCGTCACCCTTCGCACCCATCACGGGCGCGAATTTCCCGCCCATGAAGGTCATTTCCTTGAGCGGTGCGCGGACGATCCGCGGGCCGCGGTCGAGGTACTTGGACGGGAGCCGGTCCCGCCAGACATGAGCGGGCTCCACCGTGTGGTCGTCCACCGAGATGATCTTCGGGAAGGTCTCCATGCATACCACCGTAGCGTCGATCTGACGAACCGTCAGCTCCTCGGACCCGACCCTGTTCGGTAATCGTTGTCGAGGCCTTGTGCAGAGCGTCACCCACTGCTGACGTGCCACCCAAGACAAGGCAGACTGTTGAGCGCGATACCAGCGGTAGCGAGCAATCCGAATCCACCCGCCCTGGACCGGCACACGGGCGGGCAATCCAGGCGGACAGCATCAAGCACGATGGGCAGCACAGGCGGGTCGAGCAGGACAGGGGGTAGCAATGGACCGTGACAGCGGGCCACACGTGCGTGTTCCGGAGCAACGAGCTCCACAACAGCGGTCGGCGGGCGGCATCGATCTGCGCTTCTCCGTGCTCGGCCCGGTGCGGGCCTGGCGGGACGGCGAAGCCCTGTCGTCCGGTTCGCCGCAGCAGCGCGCCCTGCTGGCGGCACTCCTGCTGCGCGGCGGCCGCACCGCCACCGCCTCGGAGCTCATCGACGCCATCTGGGGCGACGAGCCGCCCTCCCAGGCGCTCGCCACCATACGTACGTACGCCTCCCGGCTCCGCAAGGTCCTCGACCCCCGGACGCTGGTCAGCGACGCCGGCGGGTACGCGATCCGGACCGGCCCCGACGCCCTCGACGTGACGGTGGCCCAGGAGCTGGCGGCCGACGCGGACAAGGCGCGTGCGTCCGGCGACCGCGGCCAGGCCCGGGCCCTGCTCGGGAAGGCGCTCGGGCTGTGGGACGGCGAGGCGCTGGCCTCCGTGCCCGGACCGTACGCCGAGAACCAGCGCGCCCGTCTGGAGGAGTGGCGGCTCCAGCTCACCGAGACCCGCCTGGACCTGGACCTCGAGGTCGGCTGCCACGCGGAGGCGGTCTCCGAGCTCACCGCGCTCACGGCCGCGCACCCGCTGCGGGAGCGGCTGCGCGAGCTCCTGATGGTCGCCCTGTACCGCAGTGGCCGTCAGGCCGAGGCGCTGGCCGTCTACGCCGACACCCGCAGGCTGCTCGCCGACGAACTGGGCGTCGACCCGCGTCCCGCGCTCGCCCAGCTCCAGCAGCGCATCCTGCAGGCCGACGAGGAACTCGCCCGCCCCGCGGACGAACCTGCTCCCGCCCCGGCTCCGGTGCGCCCCGCCCAGCTTCCGGCCACCGTCCCGGACTTCACCGGCCGCGCCTCCTTCGTACGCGAACTGGGCGACCGGCTGGCGACCGCCGAGGGTTCGGTGATGGCGGTCTCGGCGCTGGCCGGCATCGGCGGCGTCGGCAAGACCACCCTCGCCGTGCACGTCGCCCACCAGGCCCGCCAGCACTTCCCGGACGGCCAGCTGTACGTGGACCTCCAGGGCGCGGGCGCACGGGCGGCGGAGCCGGAGACGGTCCTCGGCGCGTTCCTGCGCGCCCTGGGCACGGCGGACTCGGCGATCCCGGACTCCGTGGACGAGCGCGCCGCGCTGTACCGGTCCACGCTGGACGGCCGCCGCATACTGGTCCTCCTCGACAACGCCCACGACGCGGCCCAGATCCGCCCCCTCCTTCCCGGCACCGCGGGCTGCGCGGCCCTGGTCACCAGCCGCGTCCGCATGGTCGACCTGGCCGGCGCCCACCTCGTCGACCTGGACGTGATGTCCCCCGAGGAGGCGCTCCAGCTCTTCACCCGCATCGTGGGCGAGGAGCGGATCAACGCCGAGCGCGACGCCGCCCTCGACGTGGTCGCCGCCTGCGGTTTCCTCCCCCTGGCCATCCGCATCGCCGCCTCCCGCCTGGCCTCCCGCCGCACCTGGACGGTCTCCGTCCTGGCCGCCAAGCTCGCCGACGAACGCCGCCGCCTGGACGAGCTCCAGGCCGGCGACCTCGCGGTGAAGGCCACCTTCGAACTCGGCTACGGCCAGCTGGAGCCCGCCCAGGCCCGCGCCTTCCGCCTTCTCGGCCTGGCGGACGGCCCCGACATCTCCCTGGCCGCCGCGGCCGCCGTACTGAACCTGGACGTGCACGCCGCGGAGGACCTCCTGGAGGCCCTGGTCGACACCAGCCTCCTGGAGTCCGCGGCCCCCGGCCGCTACCGCTTCCACGACCTGGTGCGCCTCTACGCGCGTTCCTGCGCGGAGCGGGGCGAAGAGCCCCTGGAGGAACGGGAGTCGGCGCTGTCGCGGCTGCTGGACTTCTACCTGGCGACGGCGGCGGGGGTGTATGCGCTGGAGCGGCCGGGGGACCGGGCTGTTGCCCACCTGGTGGACACCGAGCACCCGGGGCTCGAATTCACGGACGGGCCGCAGGCCGTGGACTGGCTGTACAGCGAGGCCAATTCGCTGCTCGCCTGCGCTCATCAGAGCGCGTCGAACGGAATGCTTCAGCGAGCCGTCGACCTGCTCTGCGCGGCAAAGGACCTCGCCGAGTCGGGCGCGAACTCCCGCCAGTACGAGACCACCGCCGCGGCTCTGCGTGACGCGGCGCGGACTGCCGCCGACCCCCGCTCCGAGGCGCGAGCCCGCGCCTCGCTGTCCACCGTCTACCTCGTCTCCGGCCGTTTCACGCTGGCCGACGAGGAGGCGCGGCACGCAATGGATCTGGCGGAGAGCACCAAGGACCCGATCCCCGCGTGCTGGGCACCCAACGATCGCGGCATCATCGCGTTCTACCAGGGCAGGCACGAAGAGGGCGAGAAGTTCCTGCAGGCAGCGATAGAGAACTACCGCGCGGACGGAAACCTGGTCGGCGAGGCCTCCGCGCTGTGCAATCTCTCGCGCATCCACGTGAACATGGACCGCACGGCCAGCGCGGTCGAGCTCGCCCAGCAGGGCACGGCCATCTTCGACGGCATGGGACTCAGCCTCCGCACGGCCAACGGCCGCTTCGCGCTGGGCATCGCGCTCACTCAGGCCGGAAGGCCGTCCGACGCCCTGGAGGAGCTCGACGAGGCGCTGCGCGTGTTCCGGGGCAACCGGCAACGACTCTGGGAAGGCTCGACCCACTTCCGTATCGCCGAGGCCCACCTGGCTGACAAACGCCCCGCGCAGGCGGCCCAGCACGCGGAGCAGGCCCTGGCCCTACGGGTCATCGGAGGCGAATGGATGCGAGGCAACGTTCTGATCACCCTGGGACACGCCCTCGAACGCCTCGGTCAGATCGATCGGGCCCATGCATGCTGGACCGAAGCACTGGCCATCCACGAGCAGTTCGGAGCGGTGGAGGCGGACAAGGTCCGGGCACTCCTCAATCCGGTCAGTGCCGCCTGACGCACCGGGACGGGCCGCGAGCCGTCGGCGTTCATCGAACGTTTATCACCACTCGTCAGTCTTAAGCCCATCGATCCGTCGTGTCGGGGGGCAGGCGGGTTGTACGGGGGACCACACCGCTAGGGTGAACGGCCCTGATATGCCCGTCCGGCAGCCCACGGGGGAGCAGCCGGACGGGCATCGCCGACCACGCAAGCAAGAACTTTGGGAGTTGACAGGCATGAGCGACGCATTGAAGCCGAAGACAGGTGCGACCACTCAGGAGAACCACGCCGGCAGCCCGGGCAGCGGTGCAGGCACCGTCAAGCCGCTGGAGAACCACGCCGGCAGCGTGACCGAGGACATCACGACCCTGGAGAACCACGCCGGCAGCACGCCGAAGGACCTCCTCAAGACGCAGGAGAACCACGCGGGTTCCGAGACGGCCTGAGCGTCACTCGACGGGGGAGCGGCCGCGGCGGCGCGGAGGGGGAGCCGTCGCGGCCGCTGCATGTCTGCGGACGCGGAGAGGGGGCACGAGCCAACGTCTCGTGCCCCTCTCCGCGTTCACGTACGCGCTGGACGCCCCAGGCAGGGCCGGTGGTCACAGGGGCCGGACGGTGAGCATCTGCTGGGCGTGGCCGACCGGCCCGTCGGCGTCGTGCAGGACGGTGCTGGTGACGCCCTGGCCGGTGGGGCCGAAGGTCACCGTGGTGTCCAGTCCCGTCCAGCGGCCCTCGGGCCGGCGGTGAAGGTGGACGGTCAGGTCGACGTTGGGGAACATCCAGGCGGTGGGCGACTCGCGTACGGCGATGCCGTTGGCGGTGTCGACGAGCGCGATGTAGGACGCGAGGGGGCTCGCGGTCTGCCCGGCGACGAGGTCCAGGGGCGTGGAGATCCAGGCGGTCGTACGGCCCGGCTGCGGTTCGGCGAGCGGGCGGACGTCGAGGGAGGCGATGTAGCCGCCGGGCCAGACCTCGCTCATGGGCCAGGACTTGAGCGCCTGGGGAGGGGTGAGCCGGTCCGCGGGGCCGCCGGCGACGGAGGTGGTGTCGCCGGAGGCGAGGAGCCAGGCACGGGCGCGGACGACGGGGCGGCCCGCGATCAGGGCGACGGCTTCGATCAGTTCGATGGTGCGGCCGGGCCGGAGGGTCTCGACCCGGATCTCGCACTCGTCGAGGGCGAGCCGCCCGAGGATGTCGAAACTGATCCGGGACAGGACCGGCCGGCGGTCCGGGTCGCTGTCCGGGCCGCTGTCCGGGCGCGCGGCCAGGTGACGGTCCATGGCGTGGACGATGAGGCCGCCGAGCGGGCTGAAGTGCTGCTCGTCGGTGTCCCAGGCACCGCTCGCGTGGGCGGTGGGCTTGTAGCGGTGCTCGTCGATGGGCTCGTAGTAGCTGCCGATGTTCAACGTGTCGTTCCTCGGTCCGGTGGCTGGTGGGGCTCACTGGACGAAGACGCTACTTGCCGGGGCCACGTGGCCTGCGGCGGGCCGCCAGGACCGCGACGACGACCGCCACCGACCGCTACGCCCGCCCCCGCAGCTCCCCCTTCACCACCTTGCCGCTCGCGTTGCGCGGCAGTTCGGGTACGAACTCCACCGCTCTGGGGACCTTGTAGTTCGCCATCTCGCGGCGGGACCAGGCGATCAGGTCGTCGGCTGTCGTCGTCGCACCCGGGCGGCGCACCACGTAGGCCCTGCCGACCTCGCCGAGGCGGGGGTCGGGGACGCCGATGACCGCCACGTCGGCCACATCGGGGTGCAGGCCGAGGAGTTGCTCTATCTCGGCCGGGTATGCGTTGAAGCCGCCGACTATGAACATGTCCTTGATCCGGTCGGTGATCCGGAGGTTGCCCGCCTCGTCGAGAACGCCCACATCGCCCGTGTGGAGCCAGCCGTCGGGGGTGATCGCGGCGGCCGTGGTCTCCGGGTCCTCGAAGTAGCCCTGCATCACGTTGAAGCCGCGGACCAGGACCTCGCCGGGGGCGCCGGGGTCGGCCAGGACGCAGATCTCGGTGTCCGGGATCGCCCGGCCGGACGTCGAGGCGATCGTCTCCGCCGGGTCGCCGCGGCGGCACATCGTGACGATGCCGCTCGCCTCGGAGAGGCCGTACGCGGTGAGGACCGTGGCGATGCCGAGCTCGGTGCGCAGCCGTTCCACCAGTTTCAGGGGGACCACCGCCGCGCCCGTCACCACCAGGCGCAGGGCGGAGAGGTCGTGGGTGGAGCGCGCGGGGTGGTCCAGGAGGGACTGGTGGAGGGTGGGCGGGCCGGGCAGCACCGAGATCCGTTCGGCGGCGATGTTGGCCAGGGCCGTGTCCACGTTGAAGACCGGCTGCGGGACCATCGTCGCGCCCCGCATCAGGCACGCGATGATGCCCGCCTTGTAGCCGAAGGTGTGGAAGAAGGGGTTCACGATCAGATAGCGGTCCCCCTCGCGCAGGTCCGCGAGCTCGCTCCAGATCGCGTAGCAGCGCAGGGTCTGGGCATGGGTGATGACCGCGCCCTTGGGCCGGCCCGTGGTGCCCGAGGTGTAGATGATGTCGGAGGGGGCCGAGGAGGCGATCGCGTCGGCCCGGGTGCGCACCTCGGCCCCGGACACCTCCTCCCCCGCCGCCAGGAAGTCCTTCCAGGTGACGTAGTCCTCGGGCGCGGAGTCGGCGAGCACCACCACTCGTTCCAGGTGCGGGAGCCGCACGTCCGCCCGGCGCAGCGACGCCACGTACGACGTGCCGAGGAAGGTGCCCGTGACGAAGAGAAGCTTCGCCCGGCTGCGCTGCAGGATGTACGCCGCCTCGCTGCCCTTGAAGCGGGTGTTGAGGGGGACGAGGACCGCGCCGGCCGTCACCGCCCCCAGCGCGGAGACGATCCAGTCCAGGGTGTTCGGGGCCCAGACCGCGACCCGGTCCCCCGGCTCCACGCCCGAGGCGATGCACGCCGCGGCGGCCCGCTCCACGCGCTCGCCGAGTTCGGCGTACGAGACCCGGGTGCGGCCCTCGACGACCGCCTCCCGGTCCCCGTAGCGTCGCGCCGCCGCCCGGATGAGTCCCGGGATGCTGCCCCACTCCTCGTCACCGCGCATCACTGGCCCTCCTGACGCAGTAGCTGACTATCCGTCAGATTAGCTGTAGCCTCAGCCGCTGTCAGCAGTCATGACGGCCTGGGAGGTGCGGTGACGGCACTCAAGGACGCGACGGCGATAGCCGGCATAGGACAGACGGCCTTCGCGAAACAACTGCCGGAATCCGAGAAGACCTTGGCCTGCCGGGCCATCGTCGCGGCGCTCGACGACGCGGGCATCGCCGCGTCGGAGGTGGACGGATTCGCCTCGTACACGATGGAGGAGACCGATGAGGTGGAGGTCGCCAAGGCCATCGGGGCCGGCGATGTCACCTTCTTCAGCAAGGTGGGGTACGGAGGCGGCGGCTCCTGCGCGACGATCGCGCACCTCGCCGCCGCCGTGGCGACCGGGCAGGCGAGCGTCGGTGTCGCCTGGCGGTCGCGCAAGCGGGGGTCGGGGCCCCGGCCCTGGAAGAACACCGCCGTGCAACTGCCCACCCCAGCCCAGTGGACCCGCCCGTACGGGCTGCTGCGGCCGGCCGACGAGATCGGGATGCTGGCGCGGCGGTACATGCACGAGTACGGGGCGACCCGCGACCACCTCTTCAACGTCGCCCTCGCCTGCCGCAACCGCGCCAACCAGAACCCGGACGCGATGATGTACGAACGGCCGCTGACCCGCGAGATGTATATGACCTCGCGCTGGATCAGCGATCCGCTCTGCCTCTTCGACAACTGCCTGGAGACGGACGGGGCGCTGGCCTGCGTGATCGTCTCCGCCGAGCGGGCCCGCGACTGCCGGCAGAAGCCCGTCTACATCCACTCCGTCGCCCAGGGGCTGCCCGCTCAGCACCACGGGATGGTCAACTACTGGAACGACGACCCGCTCAGCGGACCCGCCTGGACGGCCGCCCGGCAGCTGTGGAAGCAGGCCGACTTCGGACCGGACGATGTCGATGTGGCCCAGATCTACGACGCGTTCACCCCGCTCATCCCGCTCTCCCTGGAGGGCTACGGCTTCTGCGGGCGCGGCGAGGGCGCCGCGTTCACCGAGGGCGGGGCGCTGGAGAGCGGCGGACGGCTGCCCATCAACACCGGGGGCGGCGGGCTCAGCGAGGCGTACGTGCACGGCTTCAACCTGATCAACGAGGGCGTCAAGCAGCTGCGCGGCGTCTCCACCGCCCAGGTCCCGGACGCCGGGACGTGCCTGGTCACCGCCGGGGAGGGCGTTCCCACATCCGCCGTACTGCTGAGGAGCTGAGGGAGTTGACCGGGATGGACGGACTGCTGCTGCCCGTCGTGGACGAGGACGGCGCCCCCTTCTGGGAGTACGCGGCCCGCGGTGAACTCCGCGTCCAGGCGTGCGCCGCCCCCGAGTGCGGACGGCTTCGCTTCCCGCCGCGGCCGTGCTGCCCGCACTGCCAGTCCTTCGAGAGCGAGTGGCGGCCGATGAGCGGACGCGGCCGCATCTGGTCCTACATACGGCCGCATCCGCCGCTGCTGCCCGCGTACGCCGCGCAGGCCCCGTACAACGCGGTGGTGGTCGAGCTGGCGGACGCCCCGCAGATCCGGCTGGTGGGGAACGTGGTGAGCGGTCCGGACGCCCCGCTGGACTCGGTCGATCCGGAGCGGCTGCGGATCGGGGCGCCGGTGCGGGCGGTGTTCTGCCCGGCCGGTTCCGGGGTCACGTTGGTGCGCTGGCTGCTGGAGAGGTGACGGGCGATGGCGCTGCGCACGGAGACGGACAAGGAGACCGGGGTCGCGCTCGTCACCCTCGACCGGCCCGCGAAGCACAACGCGATCGACCTGGCCACGGCCGCCGAACTGGCGGCCGCATGGCGGGCGTTCCGCTTCGACGACGGGGTGCGGGCGGTGGTCCTCACCGGTGCGGGCGGCCGGGCCTTCTGCACCGGGATCGACCGGGGCGTGGCCGTGCCGCAGCCCTCGTCCCCGTACACGATCGACGATCCGCTGCTCGCGATCGGGCCGAAGGCGAACGACCTGTGGAAGCCGGTGATCGCGGCTGTGGAGGGGATGGCCTGCGGCGGGGCCTTCTATCTGCTGGGCGAGTCGGAGTTCGTGATCGCGTCCGAGGAGGCGACGTTCTTCGACCCGCACACGACGTACGGCATGGTCAGCGCGTTCGAGGCGATCTCGATGGCGCAGCGGATGCCGTTCGGCGAGGTGGCCCGGATGTCGCTGATGGGGACGGCGGAACGGGTCTCGGCCCGCCGCGCGTACGAGACCGGCCTGGTGAGCGAGTTGACGGCGCCCGGCGGCGCGGTGGACGCGGCGCTGCGGGCGGCGGCCGTGATCGCCTCGTACCCGACCGGGGCGGTGCAGGGGACGGTACGGGCGGTGTGGTCCGCGCGGGAGGCGGCCAGGGCGCAGGCCATGGCCCACGCCCCGCACCTCGTCGCACTCGGCAATCTGCCGCCGGAGCGGCAGGACGAACTGTTCCGGGGGCGGGGCGCGGGAGAGTTCCGGACGCGCTGACGGGCCGGCCGGCGGGTCAGTAGCTCAGCTCGGCATCCACGCGGCAGTTCTTCACCTTGGAGACCTTGCGCGGGTTGTCCATTCGCACGGAGACGGTCTTGGTCTCGCCGCCATCGGCTTCCACGGTCGCGTCACCGGTGTCGACGGTGTTGCCGCGTGCGTCGAGGAAGGTCACGTCGACCTCGTACGTGTGCGAGCCGGTGGCACCGGCGTCGGCGGTGAGCCTCACGGTGGAGGCGGTCACGGCCTTGCGCTTGCCCTTGCGGGGCTGGGCGCAGCGGAAGACGTACGCCTGGGGCTCGTCGGACGCCATGGCGGTCGGGGTCGGGGTGCCGTAGTCGGTGGAGCCGGAGGAGCTGCTCGACGAGTCGTAGTCATCGTCGTCGTAGTCGCTGCTGTGGTAACCGTTGTTGCTCTTCTTGGAGTTGGAGCAGCCGCCGCCGCTGCTCGACCCGCTGCTCTTGCTCTTGCTCTTGCCCCCGCCGCTGCGGCCGCCGTGACTGGAGGTCGAGAAGCCGGTGAGCGCGAGCACCACCACGACCAGTACCGCGGAAAGTTTTATGTGCTGCCGCATCATCGATGCAGCCCCCCTTGTGTTGTTGTCCGTCTCTGCAGTTGTCGAACGACCGTCCGTCACGCTAGCGCAAGGTGCGAGGGCGAGGGGCCGGGCGTAGCGTCGAGGCCTAGAGCGGTGCAGAGCTGTGACGCCGGTCCGTGCCACGCAGGAGGCCGATGATGATCCGCAACGTCCTCGGCCCGGTGCTCGCTCTCGCCGGAGCGGCGGCCGCCGTGCTGAGCCCCTTCCGTCACTGGTACGACGGTCGCCCCGGGCGTGATTACCGGGTCGCGGAGCTGTTCTCCGGAATCAGCGCGAACCGGCCCGGACCGCTGGATTCGATCCTGCTCGCGTTCCTCTTCGCCGCCCTGCTGACGGTGGCCGGGGTGGTGCTGCGGTCTCGGCTGCTGGTGGCGGCGGCGGGTGTGGTGGTGCTCGGGTTCACCGTGCTGTGGATGGTGCGCCAGGGGGAGTCGGTGGGCAGTCTGGCGATCGCGGGCGACGGTTCCGGGCTGGGGTGGGGCGTGGCCGAGGCCGCGGCGGGCGGGGTGCTGCTGCTGTTGGGCGCGGCGGTGATGCCGGGGCGGCACGGGGCCGGACGCCGGCTCGCCCGCAAGCGGCGCGACCAGCCGTACACGGCGCCCGGCTCGGAGCACCCGGACACCTGGCCGCCGACGCAGGAGCCGGGGCCGTCCGTGCAGACGAGCACCCTGCCGGAGCCCGAGCCGGAGCTGTACACGGGGCCGGATCCGGCGGAACGGCACGGTCCGGGCTCGGGCCCGGCCCCCCGCCCGGCCCCGGACGGCCGGGACACGGCCCCGCAGCCCGTCGCGCCGGACGAGGCCCCGGGCAAGGCCCCGGATGCGGACGGGCGCCCGAACGGCTGAGGCCCTTCGTGCCGGGGTTCCGTGCTCAAACGCCGGACGGGCTGGGTTTCACCGAGTCCAGGCCCGGTTCCCAGCCTGGTCTCGGACGGGCCGGATTCGCCGCGTCCCGGCCCACGTCCCGGCCTGGCCCCGGACGGGCCGGATCCCGGGGCGCTACGCCCTGGCCCGGCTGCCCGTCCCCGTTCCCTTCAGCGCGTCCAGCGCGTACACGCAGCGGTCCTTGCTGCACGCGTACACGACACCGCCCTGCGCCACCGGCGAACCCGTGATCTCGCCGCCGGTCGCCAGCTTCCAGCGGAGCTGCCCGCCCGCCGCGTCCAGGGTGTACAGGACGTGGTCGGCGGAGCCGAAGTGGACCCGGCCGTCGGCGACCACCGGGGCGCCCACCACCTCACCGCCCGCTGCGAACCGCCACTTCGGGGTGCCGGTGACCGCGTCGAGCGTGTACAGCGCGCTGCCGCTGCCGACATGGACGTTTCCGGCCGTCACCAGCACCGGTTCGGTCGACTGGCGGGCCTCCGTGGCGATGCGCCAGCGGTCCTTGCCGGTCGAGGCGTCGATCGCGTACACCGTGCCGAGGTAGTCGGCGAGGTACACCCCGCCGCCGGTGACGGCGGGGCCCGGCGCGAACGCGGGCGGGGAGAGGAAGACCGCGGGCGACTCGAAGTGCCAGCGCACATGACCGGACACGGTGTCCACGGCGAGGACCCGGGCCCCCGCGCTGACGTAGACGAAGCCGTCCGGCGCCGCGGTCACCCGGACCGGCACCCCGCCGCAGGAGGCGGCGTCGCCGATGGGGTACGACCAGCGCTCGATGCCGGTACGGGCGTCGACGGCGCGCAGCCGGGCGTCCTGCCAGAGGTAGACCGTGCCGTCGTGGATCGCGGGGCCGGCCTCCGCCGTCTCGAAGTCGGTCTGGACGCCGCCGCTCTCCCACAGCCTCTCGCCGGTGGACGCCTCCCACGCCTGGACGCCGCCGCCCCGGGTGCCGGTGACGACCGTGCCGCGGTCGGCCTTGAGGGAGTACACCCAGGCGTCCGTCTGGAGCCGCCACTGCTCGGCGCCGGTGGTCGCGTCCAGCGCGTACAGGGACGGCCCGTCGGAGGCGTGGATACGGCCGGCCTCGACGGCCATCGCCCAGGCCACGTCGCGGGTCTTGAACTGGCGCCGCCCGTTGCCCACGTCCAGGGCGTGCACCTCGAACGACGTGACGTAGAGGAGGTCCCCGGCGACGACGGGTGTCCCCCAGACGTCGTTGGACATCCGGAACCGCCAGGGCCGCCAGCGGTCCGGACCCGGCGGCGGCTCCGGCGGCTGCGCGGGGCCGGGCACGGGCACGGCGGGTGCTGCCGGGGCGGAACCGTTCACTCCGGCGGGCGCGCGCACCCAGCCGGTCGCGGGGCCCGCGTCCGCGGTGGCCGTGGACCGTACGTCCTGGGCCCGCGGGCCGGGGCCGATCGGCACCTTCGCACCGGGCAGCCGCACCGGACCGCCCGCGTCGGACGCGAGCACCGGTTCGGGGGCCTGCGGGCGCGGGTCAGGTGCCTGGGGGCGCGGATCGGAAACCTGCGGGCGCGGATCGGTGTTGGCGCGCCGGCCGGGGTCGATGCCCGGCGGCGGTCCGGGCGGCGGGCCCGGCGGCTGGGCCGGGCCGGGGCCCACGGGCCTGCGGCCACCGCGGCGCTGCTCGATCATCGCGGTGGCGGAGGCCGGCAGCCAGGCCGAGGCGGTACCGCTGTCGTCACCGCCGGAGGCGAAGAGGTGCGGGGCGAGCTGGGCCTGTAGGTCGGCAGGGGTGGGCCGCAGTCCGGCGTCCATCTGCATGCAGGACTCGATCAGCGGCCGCAGCTCGCCGGGCAGGCCCTCCAGGTCGGGGCCCTCGCGCAGCAGCATGAAGACCGTCTCGACGGGGTTGGCGCCGTGGAAGGGCGCGTGGCCGGTGGCGGCGAAGACGAGGGTGGAGCCGAGCGAGAAGATGTCGCTGGCGCCGGTGACGCTGCGGGAGTCCCTGGCCTGCTCCGGCGACATGTAGGCGGGCGTTCCGACGGCGACGTTCGTCATGGTCAGCCGGGTGTTGGAGACCCCGGACGCGATCCCGAAGTCGATCACCCGGGGGCCGTCCTCGACGACGAGCACGTTCGAGGGCTTCATGTCGCGGTGGACCAGTCCCGCGCCGTGGATCGACTGGAGCGCCTCGGCGATACCGGCGGCCAGCCAGCGCACCGCCTGGACGGGCATGGGCCCGCACTCGCTCACTATCTCCTCCAGCGAGGGGGCCGGCACGTAGGCGGTGGCCAGCCACGGCACGGCCGCGCGCGGGTCCGCGTCCACCACCGCCGCCGTGTAGAAGCCGCTGACGGCGCGGGCGGCCTCCACCTCGCGCGTGAACCGGACCCGGAACAGCTGGTCCTCGGCGAGCTCCGTACGGACCGTCTTGATCGCCACGCGCCGGCCCGAAGCCGAGCGGGCGAGATAGACCAGCCCCATGCCGCCGGCACCGAGCCGTCCCAGCACCTCGAACGGGCCGATCCGCCTCGGGTCGTGCTGCGTCAGCTGCTCCACCACTTGCCCTGCCACCTCCCCGTACGAGCCTCAGGAACAGAAGCCCGCGAAACCCGCCCTGTACGGCGTCTCACCACTGGGCACCACCCGGCGGTGCGCACCCCCGATTCTTCCTGGCTGAGGCCCTGGTTGCGAACCCGGGGGCGGATCGGGGTGTCACAGCTCACTCTGCCCCGTTCTCGGACACAGGGGGCTGAAGTACGGCGAACACGGCGCCCTGATCGTCCTGGAGGACGGCCATCCGCCCGTACGGGATGTCGAAAGGGGGTGCGGAGATGCGGCCGCCGAGGCGTACGGCGTTCCCGGCGGCGCGGTTGCAGTCCTCGACGGCGAAGTAGCTGAGGAAGTAGCTGGGCATCTCCGCCGGGAAAGCGTCGGTCATGACGCTGCGGCCGCCGACCGCGGTGTCCGGGCCGGGCTCGGTGCCCGCCGGGGACCACATGCGAAAGCCCGACGCCTCCGCCTCGTCCACGCCGGATTCGCCGGGTGCCACGTCGGAGACGTCGAGGTCGGCGCCTTCGGAGAGGTCGGTGCCCTGGGAGAGGTCGGTGCCCTGGAAGCCGAAGACCTCCTCGTAGAAGGCGTCCACACGGTCCTTCTGCCGGGTGTGGACCTCTGTCCAGCAGAAGGAGCCGGGTTCGTTCTGCTTCTGGAATCCCTCGCGGTCACCGGCCTGCCAGAGTCCGAAGACCGCCCCGCCGGGGTCGGCCGCCTGGGCGAGCACCCCGGCCCGGCCGGCCCGGACCGGCTCGGTGATCACCTGGCCGCCCGCCTCCCTGATCCGGGCGACGGACGCGGCGATGTCGTCGGTGGAGAAGTAGATCCCCCAGGCGGTGGGCATCCGGCCGTCCTTCTTGGCGGCGAGCGCGGCGACGAGCTTGCCGCCGCTGTAGGCATCCGCGTACGGCCTTTCACCGTGCGGCCCTTCACCGGCCCGGAAGGTCCAGCCGAACAGCTCGCCGTAGAAGCGCTTGCCCGCTTCCAGGTCGGGCAGCTGCACATCCACCCAGCACGGCGCGGATCGCGCGAATGCGGCCATGGGCCCGGGTCCTTCCGTGATCCCGCGTCGTTCACGGGTCATGACAGTGACACTCGTCACAGCAAACGTAACCACGCATCGCCCGCACCGCGCCCCGACCCCTCCACATCGAACTCATTTTCGAAGAATCTCGATGGAAGCGTTCCATGCCCGTGGCATCACGGAAAGTTATCCACGGAAGTTATCCACAGGCTGTTGATAAGACTTATCGACCTGTGGGGCGCATGCGTCGAAATCCGGCCACTCCCCCCGCCGTGTCTGCGGTGATCCCCATTTGCAGTCGGCCGAATCGCGCTCGGATCACCCCTCGGTAAGCTGACGGCATGACAGGACAAGTGCGCACCGTCGACGGCCGCGTGGCCGGTCGACGCGGACAGGCGACGCGGCAGAAGCTGCTCGACTGCCTCAGCGAGATGCTCAGCTCCTCGCCGTACCGGGACGTCAAAGTCATCGACGTCGCCCGGAAGGCGGGGACTTCACCTGCGACCTTCTACCAATACTTCCCCGACGTCGAGGGCGCCGTCCTCGAAATCGCCGAGGAAATGGCCAAGGAGGGCGCCGGACTGACCGAACTGGTCGCCGGCCGCTCCTGGGTCGGCAAGGCCGGCTGGCAGACGGCCGAGGAACTCGTCGAGGGATTCCTCGACTTCTGGCGGCATCACGACGCGATCCTGCGCGTGGTCGACCTCGGTGCGGCCGAGGGCGACAAGCGGTTCTACAAGATCCGCATGAAGATCCTGAACTCGGTCACCAACTCGCTCACCGACTCGGTGAAGGAGCTCCAGGCCAAGGGCAAGGTCGACAAGGAGGTCAGCGCCGCCGCGATGGCGGGCTCGCTGGTCGCGATGCTGGCCGCCGTCGCCTCGCACCAGAAGGGCTTCACGACCTGGGGTGTGAAGCAGGCCGAACTCAAGCCGAACCTCGCCCTGTTGGTGCATCTGGGCATCACCGGAAAGAAGCCCACGAGGTAGCACAGGCGCCGACGGCCCCTCCCCCACCGGGTTTCGCGCGGCCGTCCCGGGCGCCCCAGGTCCTGTCTCACCGACGGCGGGCCACGCATGTGGCCCGCCGTCGGTGCACCCGGACCTTTCCCCGCTGCCGGTACCCCCGGCATCAGGGCGCGGCGTCGCCCCTCTCGCGCAGCCTGAAGAGCCGGATCTCCCGCTCCACCCGCGCCTGGTAAGTCGCGTACGGCGGCCAGAACTTCAGCGCCGCTCGCCACACCTCTTCCCGCTCCCCGCCCTCCAGCAGCGTGGCGTGCACCGGAACGTCCCGGCCCTGCCAGTTGACGACCGCCCTGTCGGGACCGGCCAGCAGATTCGCGGTCCAGGCCGGGTGCCCCGTACGGCCGAAGTTGCTGCCGACCAGGATCCAGCTCCGCTCCGTCCCCTTCTCGGGCATACAGGCCAGCGGAGTGGTTCTGAGCTGCCCGCTGCGCGCCCCCGGCACCGTCAGGATCAGCCCCGGCAGCATCCGGGAGCTGAGCAGCACCTTGCCCCGCGTGAGCCGGTGCACCGCACGGTCCATGGCCGGCACGACATGCGGGGCGACCTTCGCGAACGCGCGGGTGGAGGAGACCTTCTGCATCAGCCGGATGCCGGGCGCCATCAGACCGCCACCCGCTCGGACGAGGCCGACGCGGCGGACGGGGCCGGTCCCGCGAACAGTCCGGCCAGCTGCGCCGCGTGGTCCCGGAGCCGGTGGACGGGGCCGAAGAGCAGTTCGTCGGCGGCGGCCCGTTTGAAGTACAGGTGCGCCTCGTGCTCCCAGGTGAAGCCGAGTCCGCCGTGCAGCTGGACGGCCTCGGCGGTGGTGATCCGGAGCGCCTCCAGGGCCTGGGCCAGGGCGAGCCCCCCGGCGTCGGCCGGGTCCCAGGCCGCGTAGTACGCGGCGGAACGAGCCGCCTGCACCTGCACATAGAGATCCGCCAGGCGGTGTTTCACGGCCTGGAAGGAGCCGATCGCCCGGCCGAACTGCTCGCGCGCCTTGACGTACTCGACCGTCCGCTCCAGCGCGCTGCCCGCCGCCCCCACCGCCTGGGCAGCGAGCAGCGCGGCGACCGGGTGTCCGGCCGAGGCGAGTGCGCCACTCACGTCGGCGGTGTCGTCGGCGCCGAGGAGTTCGGCCTCGGTGTCGCGGAGTTCGATGCGGGCCAGCGGGCGGGTCTCGTCGAGCGAGGTCCGGCGGGCGCGGACGACTCCGGCCGCCGTGTCCGGGCGGACCAGGAAGAGGAGCGTGCGGCTGCGCGGGAAGCCCCCGGCGTGGGCCGCGACCAGGAGCAGTTCGGCGCTGTGCCCGTCGAGGACCTGCGCGGCCTCCCCGTACAGCCGCCAGCCCCCGTCGCCGGCGCCCGGCCTGGCCTGCACGCCGCCCGCCCGGCCGCCGCCCGCCCAGGAGCCGTCGGCGGGGTCGCCGGTGAGACCGAGGGCGGTGGCGAGCGAGCCGCCGGGAACGGCCAGGGTCGCGGTCAGTTCACCGGCCGCGATGCGGGGCAGCAGGGCGGTGCGCTGGGCGTCGGTGCCGAGTGCGGCGATCAGGGGCGCGGCGAGCACGGCGGTGGCGATCAGCGGCGAGGGCAGCAGGGCGCGGCCGGTCTCCTCGCAGGCGACGGCGAGCTCGGTGAGGCCGCAGCCGACGCCCCCGTACTCCTGCGGGAGCGCGAGTCCGGGCAGCCCGAGGTCCTGGGCGAGCCTTCGCCACAGGGCCGCGTCGTACCCGTCGGCGGTCCGTACGGCGCTCCTGACGTCGTCGGGCGCGCAGTGTTCGGCGAGCAGTTCGCGCAAGGTGCGGCGGATCTCGTCCTGTTCCGCGGTGAAGGCGGCATCCATCGTCGGACTCCTTCCCCTCGGAGGCCTCCGGCCTCCGATCTGACGGTGCGTCATGCTAGGGGCGAATTCTCCAGATGCCCAGAGTCGCGCACGGAAGGGAGCCGGAAGGTCCCCACCCTGCCGGACGGCCCCCTGGCGCGCCGATCTGATGTACCGTCAGATTCATGCCTTCTTCCCACCGCAAGGTCGCTGTCGTCGGCATATCCCTCGCCGACTGCGGGCGCGTCGACACGGCCACGCCGTACGCCCTGCACGCCCAGGCCGCCCGCCGGGCGCTGGCCGATTCGGGGCTGGAGAGGTCCGTCGTCGACGGTTTCGCCTCCGCCGGACTCGGCACGCTCGCCCCGGTCGAGGTCGCCGAGTACCTGGGCCTGAAGCCCACCTGGGTGGACTCCACCTCGGTCGGCGGCTCGACCTGGGAGGTGATGGCGGCCCACGCGGCGGACGCCATCGCGGCGGGACGCGCCAACGCCGTACTGCTGGTGTACGGGTCGACGGCGCGCGCGGACATCAAGGCGGGCCGGCGGACCTCCAACCTCTCCTTCGGCGCGCGCGGCCCGCTCCAGTTCGAGGTGCCGTACGGGCATTCGCTGATCGCCAAGTACGCGATGGCCGCCCGCCGCCACATGCACGAGTACGGGACGACCCTGGAGCAGCTCGCCGAGGTCGCGGTCCAGGCGCGGGCGAACGCGGCGGCCAACCCGGACGCGATGTTCCGGGATCCGGTCACGGTGGACGACGTGCTGTCGGGGCCGATGATCGCGGACCCGTTCACCAAACTGCACTGCTGCATCCGCAGCGACGGCGGCTGCGCGGTGCTGCTGGCCGCCGAGGAGTACGTACCGGACACGGCGAAGGCACCGGTGTGGATCCTCGGCACGGGCGAGCACGTCTCGCACGCCACCATGTCGGAGTGGGACGACTTCACGGTCTCCCCGGCGGCGGTCTCGGGACGGGTGGCGTTCGAGCGGGCCGGGGTACGGCCCTCGGACATCGACCTCGCCGAGGTCTACGACGCGTTCACCTACATGACCCTGGTGACGCTGGAGGACCTGGGTTTCTGCGCGAAGGGCGAGGGCGGCGCGTTCGTGGAGAAGGGCCGGACCGGGCTGACGGGCGAGCTCCCGGTGAACACCGACGGCGGCGGCCTGTCCGCCTGCCACCCCGGGATGCGCGGGCTGTTCCTGCTGGTGGAGGCGGTACGCCAACTCCGCGGCGAGGCGGGCGAACGCCAGGTGCGCAAGGCCGGCGGCCGGCTCCCGGAACTGGCGGTGGCCTCGGGCACGGGCGGCTGGTTCTGCTCCTCGGGGACGGTGGTGCTGGGGCGGGGGTGAGGGGGCGGCTCCGCGGCCGGGGGCGGTCACACCGGGACGACGGTGAGAGGGCGGGCTCCGCGGCCGGGAGCGGTCACACCGGGACGACGGTGAGCGCACCCTCCAGCCCCTCGAAGTCGGCCGCGTCAGGGTAGCCCTGCGTGTCCCGCTGCGCTACAGCGATCGCCTCGCCCGCCCCGTGGGGCGCCGTGCGCTGCAATGGGGGCATGACCGACGCACACCAGAGCTTCCTGGACCTCCTCCATGCCCAGCGCGTCTGGGACGTGGAGCTCCCCGGCTTCGACCCGGCCGCCGCGCCCCCGGACCCGCTCCCCCTCTTCCGGAGCTGGTTCGCCGAGGCGGTGGCCGCCGGGCAGGTGGAGCCGCACACCATGTCGCTGGCCACCGTGGACGCCGAGGGCCACCCCGATGTGCGGACGGTGATGCTCCACGACGCGGACGAGCGCGGCTGGCACTTCGCCACCCATCGCACCAGCGCGAAGGGCCGCCAGCTGGCCTCCCGACCGTATGCGGCGCTCGGCTTCTACTGGCCGGTGCAGGGCCGGCAGGTACGGGTTCGGGGGCCGGTCACCGCTTGCGCACCCGACGAGAGCCTGGCCGATCTGCACGCCCGCTCGACCGGCGCGCTCGCATCCGCGCTGACCGGGTCGCAGAGCGAGGTGCTGGGCTCGCTGGAGGAGCTGACCCGCACCGCCGACGCCGCCTGGGAGCGGGCACGGGCCGAGCCGGACGCGGAGGTGACGAGCTGGACCCGGTACGTGGCCGAGGCCCGGGAAGTCGAGTTCTTCCAGGGCGACGCGGCGCGCCGGCACGTACGGCTGCGCTACCGCAGACAGGACGCGGCCGGGAACGACGCGGCCTGGACCCGGGAGCTGCTCTGGCCGTGAGGCCCGCGCCCTGCCCGCACCCATGCCGGCCCGTACCCGCCTGCGTCGGCCCGCGCACGCCCCTTCCCGCGCGGTACCTGCCGCACGGGCACGGGCGGCGGTCCGTCAGTCCAGGGTGATCGCCTGCACCGGGCAGACCCGTACGGCCTCCTTCACCGTGGCACCGTCGAGGGCCTCCTCGTAGCCGGGCAGCAGTTCGCTGAACCCGTCGTCGTCCTGGGTGAACACCTTCGGCGCGGTGAGCGCGCACTGGCCCGCGCCGATGCACCGGTCCTTGTCGATACTGATCCGCATTCCGGCAGATCCTTCCGCTCGCATTGCGATCACCATGTTCCGATCAGCACGTTTCGATCACCAGGTCACGGGTAGTTCGAGCAGCCCCTGAATGGTGTCACCGGGCTTGAACGGGATTTCTTCCGCGGGTACCGCGAGCCGCAGACCGGGAAGGCGGTCGAAAAGCGCGGGCAGCGCGATCTCCAGCTCGGCCCGTGCCAGATTCTGGCCCAGGCACTGATGGATTCCGAACCCGAAAGCGACGTGATTGCGCGCGTTCCGGCCGAGGTCCAGATCGTCCGGTGACGGATAAACGGCCTCGTCCCGGTTGATCACCGCCATGGTCAGGATGACACCGTCCCCCGCGTGAATGGTCACCCCGCCGATCTCGATGTCCTCGACGGCCACCCGGGGAATCCCGTCGGCGATGGACAGGAAGCGGAGCAGTTCCTCGACCGCCGAACCCGTCAGCCCCTCGGACTCACGCATCCGGGCCAGCTGATCGGGATGCTGGAGCAGTGTGAACGTGCCGAGCGAGATCATGTTCGCGGTGGTCTCGTGCCCGGCGACGAGCAGGATCTGGGCCAGCCGCACCAGCTCGTCGTGGTCCACGCCCCCGGTCTCCAGCTGCTTGACGATGAGCTCGTCCAGCAGCCCTTCGCCCGGGGCGGCCCGCTTCTGCTCGATCAGCACCCTGAAGTAGTCGTCCAGCTCGTCCCGCGCCGCCTCGACATCCGCGGCCGCCGGACCGCGGAGCAGCTTGCGCGACTGCGCCTCGAAGAACTCGTGGTCCTCGTAGGGCACTCCGAGCAGGGCGCAGATGACCATGGACGGTACGGGCAGGGCGAAGGCGTCGACCAGATCGGTAGGCGGGCCCTGCTCGGCCATCGCGTCGAGCAGCCGGTCCACGGTCTCCTGGATCTGCGGCCGGAGCGCGGCCGTCCGCTTGACCGTGAAGCTCGGGATCAGCATCCGGCGCTGGGCGTTGTGCTCCGGATCGTCGACCCCGAGCAGTTCGACACGGCGCAGGGTGCTCGCGGCCACCCGCTCGGCGAAGAACGGGAACGCGGGGTTCTCCCGGTCGGACGAGAGCCTCTGGTCCACCAGGAGCGAACGCGCCTCGGCGTGCCCGGTCACCAGCCACACAATGCGGCCGTCGAAGAGTCTGGCGGGAGACACGGGCCGCTGCCCCCGGTGCTCGCGATATCCCGTCGGCGGGTTGTAGGGACAGGTGCGGTTCTGCGGAAAGGAGACGGTCTCGGCATCTGCCATGGCGGACCTCGCAAAGAGAGGGGGAGTCCTGTCGATCTCCCGTCACTAGATGCCTCGGGCACCTAATGGGTCTAGGTGATGTTCGGCCAAATGTCATCGGGAAGATCCATTCTCCGCCCGCCCGACCGGGTGGGCATTTCGAGCCACCCGATCGCCTCCGTGTTCCTTTCGAAAGGAGCAATATGGAAGGCATCAGGCGGACTGGAGGCGAAAATGAGCCGAACCCTTTCCCGCACCCGCGTCGGCGCGCGTCCCCGTTCCCGTTACGCCCCCGACAGCGGGTTGACCACGCGCATGGTCGGCACCATGTTCCTGATCGGCCTGCTCTACGTGGTTCTCATCGGCGTACTGCTCGCCGTACTGCGCGGCGCCTGGCCGATCATTCTGATTCTCGTCGGTGGCATGTTCATAGCGCAGTTCTGGTTCAGCGACCGCATCGCGGCGTTCAGCATGGGCGCCCGTGAGGTCACCCCGGAGGAGGCGCCCGAGCTGCACGGTGCCGTCGACCGGATCTGCGCCCTTGCCGACATGCCGAAACCACGCGTGGCGATCGCCCGGAGCGACGTACCTAACGCCTTCGCGACGGGCCGCAGCGAGAAGACCGCCCTCGTCTGCGCGACCACCGGTCTGCTGCGCAGACTCGATCCCCCGGAGCTGGAGGGCGTGCTCGCGCACGAGATGTCGCACGTCGCGCACCGCGATGTCGCCGTCATGACGATCGCCTCGTTCCTCGGCGTGCTCGCCGGCGTCATCACCCGCGTCGCCCTGTGGGGCGGGCTCTCCCGCAACAGCCGCAGCAACGACCCGGTCGGCATCGCGATCATGCTGATCCCACTGGTCAGCGCGGTCGTGTACGCCCTGAGCTTCCTGCTGACCCGGCTGCTCTCCCGCTACCGCGAGCTCTCCGCCGACCGCACCGCCGCCCTGCTCACCGGTCGCCCCTCCGCGCTCGCCTCCGCCCTCACCAAGGTGACCGGCCAGATGGCCCGGATCCCGACCGAGGACCTGCGCAAGGCGGAGCCGTACAACGCCTTCTACTTCGTCCCCGCGTTCTCCTCCAAGGAGAGCCTGAGCCGGCTGCTCTCCTCCCACCCGACGCTCGAACAGCGCCTCGACCAGCTGGCCCGCATCTCCGCCGACCTCGCCCGTCCGTGAGCAACGCCCGCTGCGAAGCCCGCTGTGCCGCCACCGCTGCGGCACCCGGAGCACCGCCCGAAAACAACGCGCCCGATGCGACGCCCGGAGGAACGCCCCATGGGTCTTCTCGACACCATCCTCGGCCGCAGCAAGCCGGTCCGCCCCGACCTCGACCAGCTCTTCGCCGTACCCTCCGCCGCCCTCACCCTCCAGGCGGGCGCGGGCTTCACACCGACCGGTCTCGGATCGGTGTGCTTCGCGGGGGTCGAGGGCGGCACCTTCGCCCGCGTCGAGCAGGACGTACGAGAACTGCTCGACGCCGACACCGGCCGCGGCGGAATCCCGGTGGAGTTCAGCCAGGACGCGTACGGCTACACCTGGCTGCTCTCCAGCCGCCCGGCCGACGACACCGCCGCCCTGGTCAACGACCTGCACGCGGTCAACACCCTGCTCCAGGACGGCGGGTTCGGCCCGCACCTGCTCTGCTCCCTGATCGGCTTCCGCGATGCGCGGGACCGTCCGCTGGCCCTGGTCTACCTCTACAAGCGCGGCACGTTCTACCCGTTCGCACCCGTGCCCGGTGGCGTGGAGAGGCGGGACAACCAGCTGGAGTTGCAGGTCAGAGCGGTGCTCGGCGACGACCTGCGGGTGGAGAAGGACCTGGCTCGGTGGTTCCCGGTGTGGGGGGCGCCTGGGCTGTGACGCGGGCGGAGAAAGGACCGGAGGAAGGACCAGGGGAAAGCGCGGGAAAAGAGCGGGGAGGCCCGGCGCGGTACCCGCCCGTATCATCGCTTCCATGACTGCTGAGCCCGCCCGTTCCGCCGCCCGTATGCGCGCTTCGGATGCCGATCGCGAGGCGGTGGTCGAGCAGTTGCGCGAGGCGGCGGCCGAGGGCCGCATCGACATGGACGAGCTGGACACCCGGCTCGGGGCGGCGCTCTCCGCCAAGACCTACGCCGAACTCGCGCCCCTCACCGAGGACCTGGTCCCCATCGAGGTGGCCACCGGTGAACCGCTGGTCGTCAAGGGCGGCATGCACGGCGCGACGCGCTCGGGCGTCTGGAAGGTGCCCCCGGTGATACGTGCCCAGGGCGGCATCGGCGGCGTCCGGCTCGACTTCACCCGCGCCGAGTGCCGGCTGCGCGAGATCTCACTGGAAGTGCGCGGCGAGATGGCCGGGGTGAGGATCGTGATCCCGGAGGGCTGGACCGTGCACACCGACGGTCTGGACCTGGGGATCGGCGGCCTGAAGGACAAGACCAGCGACGCGCGGACCCCCGGCGCCCCGCTCCTGCGGCTGACGGGCTCCTGCGGCATGGGCGGTGTGGTCGTACGCCACCCGAACTTCCGCGAACGGCGCAAGCTGCGCGGCATCGAGCCCTGAGCCGCGCCGATCCGCACCGGCACCCGGTGCGGATCAACTGAGTACGCATACCTACTCCTTGCGGGTGACCGCGCCCATCCGGCGCCCATTGCCGAGGGCATACCGTCCCTCGTATGCCCGACGAGACCGCACCCGCCGACGCCACGCCCGATCCCGTTACCGCTCCCGCCCCGGCCGGGTCCAAGTCCTCCTCCTCCGTCCTCGGGGCCCTCGGATGCGGCTGCGCCGCGCTCCTCCTCGTACCCGTCGTCGCCCTGGTCGTCCTGCTCTCCGGGGGCTTTTCTGGGTCGACGGACTTTCCCAAGGTCGCGCCCGGGAAGATGGCGGACCGCGCCTTCCAGCGCTCCCAGGAGGCGTACGACCTCATGGGGTTCACGCGCACCGTGCGGCCAGGGGTCGAGAAGCTCGGCGTCAGCACGGAGAACACACTGAGCTCGGGCTACTGCTACGACGGGGGTCTGCTCGGGATGGAGGACAAGACCGTCGACGGCGCCTATCGGATGAGTCACAGCTGGGCACTGGACCACGTACCCGCGGACCAGGCCGTCTCCGGCCTCCGCCGACTGCACCGGCAGCTCAAGGACGACGGCTGGGAGGTCTCGTCCTACCGCGAGGGCGGGAAGAGCAAGTCCTGGGACCTGTACGTCGAGCGGGACGACGGGAACGAGCGGATGTCCTTCAACTGGTACCCGGACCGGGAGTACTTCACCGGTGGTGCCTCCGTGCCCTGCGCCTACGACCCCGAGTGGGGGAGCGGCGACACCGGCCTCCCCGGGGACGGCCAGAACCCGCCCGCTCTCGGTCCCGCGCAGCGGTAGAAGCAGGGCGGGCCGGCCCGGCGAAGCGCGCTCAGCAGTCCCCGGGGTGGAAGACCGGAACGGACTCCTGCCCCTCCTCCTGCCGGAAGGTCACCCGCAGCGCCATGCCGATGGCGAGCACGGCCTCCTCGCACCCCACGACCTCCGTCATCATTCGCGGCCCCTCCGCCAGGTCGACCACGGCGGCGACGTACGGGACGCGGGCGCCGAACGGCGGCAGGTCGTTCCGGTGGACGACGGACCAGGTGTAGAGCGTGGCATCCCCGCTCGCCTGCTCCCAGGCGCAGTCCTCGCTCCAGCAGTTCGGGCAGAACTCGCGCGGGTAGTGGTGCGCGCGCCCGCAGTCGTGGCAGCGGCGCAGCAGCAACTGCCCCCGGGCGGCGGCGTCCCAGTACGGGCGGGTGAAGGCGTCGGGCTCGGGAAGGTCGAAACGTACGGCGGCCGCGGTCACAGGAAGAGTCCGATCGCGTTGTCGAGGGACCAGGTCTGCCAGGCCATCGCGAACAGCGCGACGAGCGAGATGAGCGCCATCATCGCGTTCTGCCCCTGCTCGGCCCAGTCGTGGATCATCAGCACCAGATAGAGCAGGTTGAGGAGGAGCCCCGCGACCAGTGCGACGGGGGTGAGGAATCCGACGACCAGGCCGAGCCCCAGGGCGAGTTCGGCGTACACGACGACGTATGCCATGAGTTCGGGACGCGGGGCGACGATCTTCTGGAATCCGGTGCGTACGGCCGGCCAGCGGTGCTTGCCCGCGACGTCCGCGGCCCAGGCGATGCCTGTTCCGCGCTCGAACCAGCCCTTCTTGTCCTTGTGCCGCCAGCTCTCCAGCCACCACAGGCCGAGGCCTATCCGGAGAACGGCGAGCCACTCGGCTCCGCCGAGCCAGATCGTCTGCATGGGGCCTCCGTTCACTGAATCTGACGGTACGTCAGTTCACCTGATGGCAGGCGACTCGCGCAAGGGGCGTGCAGGGAGTGCCCCGGGGTCTTGTGTGTCAAAGGCCCGTACGCCAGACTCCACGGGCCATTGACAACGATGTCACCTGTGGAGGTAGCCAGTATGTACAACGGCAGATCCCCGGCGCCCGGTGTTCCCGGAGCCCTGCGTCTTTGGTGTCAGCGATCGGCGACCACAGTGTGGGCCTTTGTCATCGCGACGGCATTGGTGGCGGGGTTCGTACCACCGTTCACGGCCACCGGCTGGGCGGAGTCCGGGCGGTCCACCGTGGACCTGGTCAACCCGTTCATCGGGACGTCGGGCCGGAGCGCCACCGAGTACGGCGGGATGATCCCGAGCACCGCCCCGCCGTTCGCCATGACCCGCTGGTCGCCGATGACCCGGCAGAACTACGTCAGCCGGACGCCGTACCACTACGACGACACGAAGATCAGCGGCTTCATCGGCACCCACCAGCCGGCGATCTGGATGGGCGATTCCGGTTACGTGGCGGGGATGCCCGGGGTGGGGCCGGTCAAGACGTCGGCCGATGACCGGGCACTGCCGTTCAGCCATGCCGACGAGCACGCCGCACCGGACCGGTACTCGGTTCAGATGCAGGCCGGAGAGGGGCGGGCGCTGAAGACGGAGATGACCGCGACATCCCGCGTCGGCCTGCTGCGTACGACGTATCCGCAGGGTGTGGACACCCACTTCGTCGTGCAGGCCACCCGCGCGGGCGTCACCGGCAACGTGCACGTCGATCCCGCCGCCCGGGAGGTCACCGGCTACAACCCCGACCGCCAGGACGGCAACCTCGGGCCGTTCAGGGCGCCGAACTTCAAGGGGTACTTCGTCGCCCGGTTCGACACCGGCTTCGACAGCTACGGCACGGCCACCGGTGCGACGCTGCACGAGGGCCGAAGCGACCGCACCGACGGCGATGTGTCCGCGTATGTACGGTTCCCGGCCGGCACCCGGACGGTCCAGGTACGGATCGCGACGTCGTTCATCTCACTGCAGCAGGCCCGCGCGAACCTGGCCGCCGAGGCGCCGGACGACCAGTCCTTCGAGAAGACCGCCGGAAAGACCCGCACGCAGTGGAACCAGAAGCTGGATCAGGTCCGCCTGCGCGGCGCGACCGCCGACCAGCAGGCGCTCTTCTACACATCGATGTACCACGCCCTGCAGTACCCGTCGGAGAACTCCGAACAGGGCCGCTACTACAGCGCGTACGACGACAAGGTCCACACCGGTGTCAGCTACACCGGCTACTCGCTGTGGGACACCTACCGCGCCGAGAACGCGTTCCTGACGCTCTTCGCCCCCGAGCGGATCGACGGCATGGTCACCTCGATGCTGCACGACTACCAGGAGGGCGGCTGGCTGCCGATGTGGAAGAACATCACCGAGACCAACATCATGGTCGGCAGCAACGCGGACTCGGTGATCGCGGAGGCCATCGCCAAGGGCTTCACCGGCTTCGACCGCAAGCTCGCGTACGAAGCGGTGTACAAGGACGCGATGACCCCGCCGGACAAGGACACCGAACTGCTCTACTACGACCGCCAGGAGGGCACTCCGGTGGAAGCGCGGGCGGGCCTGACCTACTACAAGCAGAACGGCTGGGTCGCGGCGGAACATACGGCGGAATCCGCGTCCCGCACGCTGGACTACGCCCACGAGGACTGGGCGGTCGCGCAGGTCGCCAAGGCGGTCGGCAAGACCGACGACGCGGAGATGTTCCTGAAGCGCAGCGCCAATTACAAGAAGTTGTACAACCCCGCCACCGGCTTCATGCAGGCCCGCTTCCGCAACGGCTGGTGGGCCTTGGGCGGCTGGACCGAGGGCGACCGGTGGGTGTACACGCTCGACGTCCTGCACGACGTCCCGGGGCTGATGGACCTGATGGGCGGCAAGGAGAAGTTCGCGTCGTGGCTGGACCGCTACTTCGACGGCGGCCACAACAACCACACCAACGAACCCAGCCACCACTCCGCCTACCTCTACAACGACGCGGGCCGGCCGTGGAAGACACAGGAGATGGTGCGCCGCATCGCCGCGGCGAACTACGCGAACCGCACGGACGGACTCAGCGGCAACGACGACTGCGGACAGATGTCCGCCTGGTACGTGCTCTCCTCGCTGGGCCTCTACCCGGTCAACCCCGCATCGGCGACGTACGCGGTGGGCAGCCCTTTCTTCGACCGGGCGGAAGTGCGCCTGCCGGCCGCGTCCCGCCCGCTGGTGATCAGCGCCTCGGGAGCGGCGACGAAGCAGTACGTCCAGTCCCTGTCCCTGAACGGCCGCGCCATCACCACGCCGACGCTGCGCCACTCCGACCTGCTGCGGGGCGGTCAGCTCCGCTTCGCGATGAGTGACACACCCCAGAGCTGGGGCGCCTCGCCGACGCCGCCGCGGGGAGTGGCCACGCGCTGACGCAACCCGCCGTCGGCGGCCCCGACAGCCCCGAGGCAAAAGCCCACTGTGTCAGCAGTTCCTGGCCACACCGGACCGCCCCTGGCGCAAGCCCGCGCCGGGGGCGTTTCGGCGCTGACAGATTCCATGTCGCCCACCACTGACATCCTCGCGTCGTCCGACCGGGCGAGATCCGCCAGTCGGCTTGCACGCGTGATCAATTCGCAATCGATTTCGGTCTTGACCGAGACCCATCAACCGGGTGCGCGATTACGCTCCGAACCATGTCCGACAGCGCACTTACCGCCGGTACCCCCATATCGGCCCCCACCGGCCTCACCGAGGGCCGCCCCGTCTACGTGGTCGGCGGCGGTCCGGGCGGTCTCGCGGCCGCGGCGGCCCTGCGCGAGCAGGGCGTACGGGCGGTCGTGCTGGAGAAGTCCGGAGCCGTGGGCGCGTCCTGGCGCCGTCATTACGACCGGCTGCACCTCCACACGACCCGGAGCCGGTCCGCGCTGCCGGGGCTCGCGATGCCGCGCCGGTTCGGCCGCTGGGTGTCCCGGGACGACGTGGTGCGCTATCTGGACAAGTACGCCGAGCACCATGAGCTGGAAGTGGTGACGGGCGTCGAGGTGTCACGGATCGACCGCGCCCCGGACGGCAGGGACTGGCAACTGACCGCGACCGGCGGACGGGTGCTGACCGGCCGGGCGGTCGTCGTCGCCACCGGCTTCAACCACACCCCGCGCGTCCCCGACTGGCCCGGCCTCGACACCTTCACCGGCGATCTGGTCCACGCCTGCGACTACCGCAACCCCGCCCCGTACGCGGGCAAGGACGTCCTGGTCGTCGGCATCGGCAACACGGGCGCGGAGATCGCCGTCGACCTGGTCGAGGGCGGGGCGTCCCGGGTGCGGATCGCCGTGCGCACCGTGCCGCACATCGTGCGCCGCTCGACGGCGGGCTGGCCCGCGCAGTTGACCGGCATCCTGGTACGCAGGCTGCCGGTCCGGCTGGTCGACCGGGCCGGGCGCCTGATGGCCAGGGCCGCCGTGCCCGACCTCTCCGCGCAGGGCCTCCCCCGCCCCGACACCGGTCTGTACTCACGGGTCAAGGACGGCGCGATCCCGGTGCAGGACGTGGGACTGATCGACGCGGTGAAGCGCGGCCGGGTGGTACCGGTGGCGGCCGTCGAGTCGTTCGACGGGGACGCGGTGGTACTGGCCGACGGCGAGCGGATCACCCCGGACGCGGTGATCGCGGCGACCGGCTACCGGCGTGCCCTGGAGGGGCTGGTCGGCCATCTCGGCGTACTGGACGCCCGGGGCCGGCCGGTGGTCCACGGCGCCCGCACCCCCAAGCAGGCCCCCGGTCTGTACTTCACCGGCTTCACCAACCCGATCAGCGGCATGCTGCGCGAACTGGCCCTGGACGCACGGAAGATCGCGAAGAGGGTGGCACGCAGGGGTTGAGGCCGGGCGGGCACCCGGCGTGCACCGGCAGACGCACGGGCGCCCGGCGCACAGCGGCAGAAGCACGGGCGTCAGCCGTACAGCGGCAACCCTTCGGTCGAGATCGTCCACTCGCCGATGGTGACGTCCTCGCCGTACACGAAATCCTTGCGGATCGCGTAACGCGGGCCTTCCGGCGTCGCGTGGATCTCGGAGAGGACGGCACCCGTGCCCGTACGGGGATCGAAGATCCCGTAGATGGGGACGCCGAGCAGTGGGTAGTCCCGCAGCTTGCTCACCCAGTCGTTGTCCGGATTGGACCGGGAGACGATTTCGACGGCGGCGATGAGCGTACGGGCGTCGAAGGAGCAGTCGATCTCCATGTCGGCCTCGGCGATCACCATGACATCGGGGTGCCGCATGATGCCGTGAGCCGCGTTCTCCACGTCGGGAGTCCCGGTGTGGGCCACCAGCTCTTCCGGCATCACCTTCTCCAGGCGCTTCCGCACACGGAGTGCTGTCAGTTCGTGGAGTCCGGCAGGCGCCATCATGTCGTGGACGATTCCTTCTCGGGTGATCTCGAACTTTCCGGGAGCGTCGTCCTGCATCTGCTCGACGATGTTGCGCATGGCCCGGTAGTGGGCCGAGTCCCGCTGTACGTGGTCCGGGGCGTTGGCCATGGCATGCGCTCCTCGTCTGCGCCCGGGGGCAAGGGTCGTCACGTTCATGCTAGGCGGCCTCCTTCAGGTCGGTTCGGCACTCGCGGCAGTGGCCCGGCTCCGGAGCCCGGAAGGCCCGGTCGCAGCCGTCGCAGTTCTGCAGGGGGTCATGGCGCGGCGCGGCTTCCTCGGCCGGGGCGGCGGTGGGCAGGGGTGGCGGCAGGAGTGTGGTGAGGCGGTGGGCGATGAGGCCCGCCGGGCGGGTCAGCGGTTCGGGCAGGTCAGCGACGAGAGTGCGGCGTACGGCATCGGGGTGAGCGTCGCGTTCGAACCAGGCGGCGACGGCGGGGGCCAGCCGGTGGATGTCCGCCTCGCCGAGCAGCAGCCGGGGTTCATGGCGTCGCAGATCCGCCAGGAGATCGAGGGCCGTGCGATGGCGGTCGAGGTCATGGACCTGCGGCCTGGGGAGCGACGGGCGAGTCGGTACGGGGATGGAGACGGGCTCGGAGGCGGGGGCGAGTTTGTCTGTTTCCGGCCGAGGCAGAGGCGCGGGGTCCGGGGCCTCGGGGGCCGGGGTCCCGGGAGCGGGGGCCTGGGGAACGGGGCGAACGGGCCTGGGTTGCGGCTGCGGCTGCGGCTGTTGCCTCTGTTGTTGGTTCTGCTGCGGCCGTGTCCGCGGCTGCGGCACCGGCTGCTGTCTCGGCTGCGGCCGCGGCCTTGGCTCCGGCTGCGGTTCTGCCGCTCCGGCGGGGGCCGCACCGGCGACGGGCTGGTTGTACGAGACCGTGCGCGTGACTACCCGGCCGCTGGGGAGGCGCTCGCGGGTGCGCTTCAGGTAGCCGTGGGCCTCCAGCTCGCGCAGGGCGGCGGCAATGCGGGTCTCGCTCTCCGGGAAGCGTTCGGCGAGGTGCTTGATGCCGATCCTGGCTCCGGCGGGCAGCGACTGGATGTGGGCGGCGAGGCCGATCGCGGTGAGGGACAGCTCGTTGTGCTGGGTGAGGTGGTTGCCGACGACCGTGAAGCGGCTGGTGTGCCGGGTGTTGCTGTGTACGACACCGGATGACGGGGCGCGCGAGGGCGCGATAATCTGCGGGGTATCCATCAGGAAGGTGCTTCTTCCTCGTTGGTCAGGCCCTCGTTCAGGATTGCCGTCCTGGCCGAGGGCCGTCGCGTGTCTGGGGTTGTGTGGCGAGCATATGCCAGCCAACCGTTCCGACATCCAGCCGAGTTGGGGAACGTCACCCTTGCGAGTGACGGGGGGTCGGGTTTGGTCGGGAAGGGTTTTCTCCCCGGTTCTTGGTTCTTTTGACGTCGTGCGCGACCGCGTCGCGGTGCGCCACGTCGCGGCCCGCCGCCTCGCCGTTCCCCGAATCGTGGTCCACCGGGTCGCGACTGCCGCGATCCGGTGGGGACAGTCACCGCGCGAGGTCGATTTCGGCCCAGATCGTCTTGCGCGGGAACGGACCGGGAACGACACCCCAACGGTCCGCGAGCGCCTCGACGATGAGCAGACCGCGCCCGTGCTCGGCGTCGTCGGCGGGGACGGCGGTCGCGCCGGGACCGGGCGGAAGGCGCTCGCCCCGGGCGTCGCTCACCTCGATCCGCAACAGCGCGTCACCGTGCACCGCGAGGCCCAGCCGGAAGTCCCGGCCGACCACTCGGCCGTGGACCGTGGCATTGGCAGCCAGTTCGGCGACGATGTGCGCGGCCGGTTCGCAGGCGATCCCCCAGTCCCCCAGATGCGCCGTTGCCAGCAGCCGGGCGAGACGGGCACCTCGGCGCGTGGGCGAGAGCAGCACGGCGAACGCTCGGTTGGGGGCGGCGAGTTGAATTTGAGCGATTTCTCGATTCACATCACTCAGCGTGGTCGGGCCTGCCTACCGTGAACAGTGACAAAGCCGTTGCGTACGGCCATTGTCCCGGGCTTGTCCAGTGCTGTCCTGGCTGTCCGTAGTGACGGGCCGGGGACAGAAGGGGTTGAGGAAGAACGGCACGCACAGCAGAAATGGGGCACGCATGAGCGTGGATGAGACCGGTACGGAACACGCTGCCGGAGGAACGGACGAGCCCGGCTGGGACGTCGACCCCGATGACGAGTCGGGCCTGGCCGTGCTCGCTGCGGTGGGCCGTCAGATCAAGGCATGGCGGGAGTCGGCCGGCCTGCGCGCCTGTGAGTTCGGCAAGGCGATCGGGTACGGGGAGGACCAGGTCTACAAAGTGGAGGGCGGCCGCCGCATCCCCCGGCCGGAGTTCCTGGACGGAGCGGACGAGGTACTGAGCGCGGGCGGAAAGCTCTCCGCGATGAAGAAGGACGTGGCGGTGGCCCGGTACCCGAAGAAGGTTCGTCAGCTGACCAATCTGGAGAAGCGGGCGGTTGAGATCGGGCTGTGCAGCAACCACAACATCCACGGGCTTCTGCAGACGCCCGAGTACGCGCGCGCCTTGTTCGAGATGAGGAGGCCCTCGTACTCGGTGGACGAGGTGGAGACGGCTCTGGCCGCGCGCATTGCCAGGCAGTCCGTCTTCGGGAGGACTCCTGCGCCTGCGCTCAGCTTCGTCCAGGAGGAAGTGACGCTTAGGCGCCCCATCGGAGGCATGACGGGGTTGCGGCAACAGCTGGAACGTCTTTTGGATTTGAGCCGGTTGAGGCATGTCGAAGTCCAGGTCATGCCTACCAACCGCGAGGACCACGCAGGGATGGGCGGTGCGATCGAGGTACTGAAGTTCGGGGACGGCACGGCGGTGGGACGGTCAGACGGGGCCCTCAACGGCCGCCCGGTCTCCGATCCAAAACAGCTCAGGATCCTTGAACTGCGCTATGGGATGATCCGGGCTCAGGCTCTCTCGCCGCGAGAGTCTCTGGCCTTCATCGAGCAAGTGCTGGGAGAGACATGATCCGCAAGCCCTCTGCCGGGGATGCTTCCGAACTGAAGTGGTTCAAGAGCAGCTACAGCAGCAGTAGCGAAGGTGACTCCTGCGTCGAGGTGGCGACCACTCCAGGAGTGGTCCACGTCCGCGACTCGAAGAGCGTTCCGGGCCCCCGATTCGCCGTCACGTCCGTGGCGTGGACCGACTTCGTGAACTACGCATCCACGAACTGACCGACACCGTCCGTGCCCGTGACGCAAGTGATGGGAGAGACGTGATCCACAAGCCCTCTGCCGGGGACACTTCCGAGCTGAAGTGGTTCAAGAGCACCTACAGCGACAGCAGCAACCCCAGCGACTGCATCGAGGTCGCGACCGCTCCGGGCACCGCCCACGTCCGCGACTCGAAGAACGTGACACTTCCCCCGTTCACTGTCACGTTCGCGGCATGGGCAGAGTTCGTGAGCTACGCGTCTTCGCGCTGACCGGCATCAGCAACCGCCCCGCGCGGGGCGCGGCCTGGAGATCCGGCCGCGCCCCGCGCAGGCGTTTCGGGGGCCCGGTCAGGCCGTGGGCGTGGCGTTCAGTACGAGCTGGGCCGTGTTGTTGGCCGACTGCGGGTCGAAGGGGAAGGTCGCGGGGCTGGAGCCGCCGGTGGTGAGCGTGACGCGGCCGGTCGCGCCGGGGACGACGCGGTCGATGCGCAGCTGGAACGGGAGGGAACGCGTCGTGTCCGGCAGCGCCCAGTACGGCATCTCGCAGCTGTAACGCGGTGCGCCGGTCCGCTGCGGGTAGTAGCCGCCGCTCAGGGTGCGCGGCTCGCAGTCGGCGGGGGCGTTGGTGACGGTGACGCCCTCGGGGACGGTGAAGTCGACGGCCGCGACCGGGTCGCCGGAGCCGAGGTTGCCGATCCAGGCGGGGCCGTTGTTGCGGAAGCCGAGCTCGGCGGTGACGGTCTCGCCGACGCCGCCCGTGACCTGGGCGCCCTGTGCCGCGAAGTCCGCCGTGTTCACCGCGCCGAACGCGGCGATGGTGTAGTTGTCCTCGTCCGAGAGGTCGGCCGTTCCGTTGCCGGGCTCGACGCTGATGTCCAGCCGCTCGGTGTACGCGTGCGCGGCGAGGGCGACCCGCAGCGGCGTCGGCAGGGTGAAGGAGTCGCCCGGCTCGATGACCTGGTCGAAGGAGCAGGTGGCCTGGGACATCGGGGCGTAGTCGCCGCCGGTCGTGCTGTAGGCGCACTCGGTGTACTTGGTGAGGAAGTCGAGCCCGTACGAAGCGGTGAAGGTGGCGGTGAGGCCCTCGGACCGCTCGCTGCCCTTGTTGGTCACCGCGAACGGTACGGTCCGGGCGGTGCCCGGCTGGAGGTTCTTCACCGGCGCGATCTCCCCGAGGGACAGGTCGGGGGCCGAACCGACCGAGACCGCGGTGTCGAACGAATCGAGCGGGGCTTCCAGCGTGCCGTCGGGGCCGCCGGTGGCCACGGCGGCGTAGGTGATCCGCCCCTGGGCCCCGGGCTCGGCGCCGTCGGCGGCGCGGACCGTGAGGTGGACCTGCGGGCTGTAGGACTCACCGATGACGGGGACCTCGGGGACGGTGCACACGGCTGTGGTCCCGGTCGGGGCGCAGTTGTCGGGCCAGGTCACATCGGCCACCCCGGCGACACCGGAGATGTCGACCGAGAGCCGGCCGTCGGTGACGGCGAAGTTGTCGTTGTCGTGATAGAGCCCGATGTCCAGCGGACTGCCCTCCGACGTGCTGCCGCCGGGCGTCAGTTTCTGCTCGCTGGGGGCCTGTATCCAGAGCTGATCGGTCTGCTCCTCGGCGAACGCGGGAGCCGCGAGTCCGGCGGTCAGCAGTCCGGCGGCTGCGGCGACACAGACACCGAGGCGCACGGTGCGCCGGGCGGAGACGGGTCTCATGTTTCTCCCAGGGGTGAGCCATGGATGGTGATGGATGGCGTACGGCGGCCGGTGTGTCCGGTCCGACCGTTGGACCTTCAAGATCACCCGGAGGTTGTACGGCTCCGGCCTATGTCTCCTCCCTCTCTCAGGCTTTGCCTGCACACCCATTCCTGACGAGCCGTCAGTTCAGTAACCTGACAGAGCGTCAGCTTTTGGCTGGCCCGGCACGATCACCCCGACGGACCCCGAGCAGGAGTGGGCGGAACGATGCTTGGATCGACTCACGGCACCCTCACCACCGACTTCCGCGCCAGGGTGGTGGCCTGCGGCGAAGAGCCGCATGCCGCCGTCCACAGCATGACGGTCGCCGCCGCGACGGAAGGCGTGCTGGACGTCAGCGGCCGACCGTTGTACGCGGCCGTACCGGATCTGGACCGGTTCTTCCGGCCCGGGTCCGTGGCCGTCGTCGGCGCGTCCGACACCGAGGGACGGCCCAACACCGGCATCACCCGGCAGCTGATCCGCTGGGCCGAGCGGGTCGGGGCACGGCTTTATCCCGTGCACCCCACCCGGAAATCCGTGTTCGGGCTGGCCTGTTCTCCTTCCGTCGCGGAGCTGCCGGAGCAGGTGGATCTGGCCGTGCTGCTGGTCGGCGACCCGCTCCCGGTGATCGAGGAACTCGCCCAGGCCAAGGTGCGGTTCGCCGTCGCCTTCGCCTCCGGGTTCGCCGAGACCGGCGAGGAGGGCGCCACCGCCCAGGCACGGCTGGCCGCCGCGGTGGAACGGTCCGGGCTGCGGCTGCTCGGGCCGAACACCAACCTCAACGCCTTCGAGGAGTTCCGGGACGATCTGGACGGGCCGGCCATCGCGCTGATCACCCAGTCCGGCCACCAGGGCCGCCCCGTCTACACCCTTCAGGAGCTGGGTGTGCGGCTCTCGCACTGGGCGCCCACGGGCAACGAGGCGGATCTGGAGACCGCCGACTTCATCTCGTACTTCTCTCAGCGCCCCGAGGTCGGGGCCATCGCCTGCTACGTGGAGGGGCTCAAGGACGGGCGCTCCTTCCTGCTGGCCGCGGACCGGGCCGCGCGGGCCGGGGTCCCGGTCGTGGCGGTCAAGGTGGGGCGTACCGAGACGGGGGCCAGGATGGCCGCGTCACACACCGGCAAGCTGACCGGCGCCGACCAGGTGGTGGACGCGGCAATGCGGCAGTTCGGCGTGATCCGGGTTGACGGACTCGACGAACTCCAGGACACCGCGGCGCTGCTCGCGCGGGCCCGGAAGCCGCAGGCCGAGGGGGTCGTCGTGTATTCGATCTCGGGCGGCACGGGCGCGCACTTCTCGGACCTGGCGACCGGCGCGGGGCTGAGCCTGCCCACCCTGTCCGAAACGAAGCAGCGCGAGCTGCACGAGTGGATCCCCGGCTATCTGAACGTGGCGAACCCGGTCGACAACGGCGGGCATCCGGTCGGCGACTGGCGCGGCCGGAAGATCATCGACGCGATACTCGCCGACCCCGACGTCGGGGTGCTGATCTGTCCGATCACCGGCCCCTTCCCGCCGATGAGCGACAAGCTCGCGCAGGACCTGGTGGACGCGGCGGAGGCCACGGACAAGCTGGTGTGCGTGGTGTGGGGCTCGCCCGTCGGCACGGAGGAGGCGTACCGCACGACGCTGCTCGGCTCGTCCCGCGTCGCCACCTTCCGTACCTTCGGCAACTGCATCACCGCCGTGAAGGCCTACCTGGACCACCACCGGTTCGCCGCTTCCTACCGCTCCCCCTTCGACGAGGCGCCGCGCACGCCCTCGCCCTCGTTCCGCAAGGCGCAGGCACTGATGCGTCCGGGCCAGCAGTTGAGCGAGCACGCGGCGAAGCAGCTGCTGCGGGCGTACGGGATCCGCGTGCCGCGCGAGCAGTTGGTGACCAGCGCGGCGGCGTCCGTCCGGGCCGCGGCACTGGTCGGCTACCCGGTCGTCATGAAGGCGTCGGGCGCCCGGCTCGCCCACAAGACCGAACTGGGCCTGGTCAAGGTCGGGCTCACCTCCGCGAGCCAGGTGCGGGACGCGTATCGCGAACTGACCGACATCGCGCGGTTCGAGGGCATCGAGCTGGACGGGATCCTGGTCTGCCAGATGGTCGAGCGGGGCGTCGAGATGATGGTCGGCGTAACCCAGGACGCGCTGTTCGGGCCGACGGTGACGGTCGGGCTCGGGGGCGTACTCGTCGAGGTGCTGCACGACGCGGCGGTACGGGTGCCGCCGTTCGGCGAGGATCAGGCGCGGTCGATGCTGGCCGAACTGCGCGGCCGGGCCCTGCTGGAGGGTGTGCGCGGTGGTCCGCCGGTGGATGTGGACGCGCTCGTCGAGGTCGTGCTGCGGGTGCAGCGGATGGCGCTGGAACTGGGCGACGACCTCGCCGAACTGGACATCAACCCGCTGATGGTGCTCGGGCGGGGGCAGGGCGCGGTGGCACTGGACGCGCTCGCCGTCTGCCGCTGACCGGTCCTTCCCGCGTCGGCCCCGCCACCGCAGGCACCATCGACCGAATCGACCGGCCCGGTCGGACCCGTCGGACCCGTCGGACCCGTCGGACCGGCCAAATCTCTCGAATCGCCCGCCTTCCCGACCGCCACCACGCCCACCCAGGAGCTGCCCCATGCCGTCCTCCCCCGAAGACATCACCGAGTCCGCCGAGTCCGCCAAGTCGGCCGACCCGCTCCATTCATTGGTACTCCACGCCACTGACAACGGCGTCTCGTGGATCACGCTCAACCGCCCCGAAGCGATGAACGCCGTCACCTGGGAGCAGCGGGAGCGCGTCATCGGCCTGCTCGCCGAGGCCTCCGCCGACCCGGCGGTCCGGGCCGTCGTCCTCACTGCCACCGGCCGCGGTTTCTGCGCGGGCGCCGACCTGCGCGGCGCCCCGGCGACCGGCGAGCGAGTACCGGGCGATGTGGCCCGTACGATCCGCCTCGGCGCGCAGCGTCTGATCGCCGCGGTCCTGGACTGCGAGAAGCCAGTCATCGCGGCCGTCAACGGCACGGCGGCCGGCATCGGCGCCCATCTCGCGTTCGCCTGCGATCTGGTGCTGGCCGCCGGATCGGCGAAGTTCATCGAGGTGTTCGTACGGCGCGGCCTCGTGCCCGACGGCGGCGGTGCGTATCTGCTGCCGAGGCTGATCGGCCCGCAGCGCGCCAAGGAGCTGATGTTCTTCGGCGACTCGCTCCCGGCGGCGGAGGCGGAACGCCTTGGGCTGGTCAACCGGGTCGTGCCGGACGAGGAGCTGGCGGCGACGGCGCGGGAGTGGGCGCATCGGCTGGCCGAGGGGCCGACCCGGTCGATCGCCCTGACCAAGCAGCTCGTCAACGCGTCGCTGGACGCCGACCGGTCGACGGCGTTCGCCGCCGAAGCCACGGCCCAGGAGATCAACATGACGACGCAGGACGCCAACGAGGGCGTGGCGAGCTTCGTGGAGCGGAGAGCGCCGAAGTACCGGGGGATCTAGGCGGTGTCTGGGGCGTCTTCTCTGTCCGGGTCGTCCGGGTCACGCGGGTGACAGGGCTCTGGTGTCCGCGCCCCGCTCCACCTCCTCGACTCGACCCGCTCGGCCGCTCGGGTCACCCGGAGCAGCGGTCCGCAACCGGCTGCGGTAGCCGTCGGGGTGCTCAGCCCGGTGCCATGCGGCTGAGGGATTCCCAGGCGCGGTACTGCTCCTCGCGGGCGCGGCCCATCTCCAGGACCATGTCGAACGACCGGTCGCCGAGGATCAGGCGGCGCGGCGGGTCGGGCAGGGCGGCCAGTTCCAGGAGTGCGGGGGCCGCCTCGCTCGGGTCCGGGCCTGCGTCGTCGCCCCACATCTCCGTCAATCGGGTGCGCAACTCGTCGTAGGCGGGGTCGGGTGCGGTCGCGGTGGTGCCGGAGGTGAACAGGCCCGTGGCGTAGCCGCCCATCTGCACGACGGTGACCTTGATCCCGAACTGCTCGACCTCCATCGCCAGCGCCTCGCTGAGCGAGTCGAGCGCCGCCTTCCCGGCTCCGTAGAACCCGACGGAGGCCATGCCGCCGCCGGTGCCCATCGACGTGATCTGAAGGAGGCGTCCGCCCCGGGCTCGCAGCTGGGGGATCACGGCCTGGGCGACCCAGACCGCGCCGAAGAAGTTGACGTCGAGGTGGTCGCGGATCTGTTTCTCGGTGGCCTCCTCGACCATTCCGTACAGCAGACCGCCGGCGTTGTTGACGACGACGTCCAGGCCGTCGAAGGCCGTCGCCGCACGTTTCACGGTCTCGAACACGGCCTCGCGGTCGGAGACGTCGAGGGAGAGCCGCAGGAGTGCGACCGGGTACTTCTCCGCCAGGTCGGCGAGCGGGCCGATGTCGCGGGCGGCTGCAACCACCCGGTCTCCGGTGGACAGTGCGGCCTCGGCGAAGGCGCGTCCCAGGCCACGGGAAGCGCCGGTAATGAACCAAGTCCTGGCGCTCGGCACGGAATCCGACTCCTTCGTCCGGCAACGAGACGAACACCCCGTCTCGTGAGTGACCGTAGCCGTCTCTGCCTGGCCGGCGCCAGGGAATTTGGGCAACGGTGACTTTCGGCAGTGCCGGGGGCGCTCCTCGGCTGCGTACGGTCGTCCGGTGAAGAGCTTGAGGGTGAAGAGCCTGATGCTGAGCGGTGCGGTCCGGCGGGCCCTCGTCGCCCCGGGGAATCTTTTGGTCGTCGGTGCGGCGGTCTGTGTCGGGCTGAGCGCGGTCAGCCCGTGGTGGGCGCTGCCCGCCGCCGCGGCGGCGTTCTTCGCGGGCCGGGAGCCGGGGAGGGCCGGGCCCCCGGTCCTCGTGCTCGTGGCGGTGGTGGCCTGCGGAGTGGTGGCGGTGGCGCTGGTGCCCTCCTGGCTGCTGATGGCGGGGCGGTTCGTCGCGGTGGTGGCGGTGGCCGCGATGCTGCCGTGGTTCGCGGGGCGGTTCTGGCGCCAGTACCAGGAGCTCGTCCGGGCGGGCTGGGAGCGGGCGGACCGGCTGGAGCGCGAACAGCGGCTCGTCGCCGAGCAGGCCCGGTCCCGCGAGCGGGCCAGGATCGCCCAGGACATGCACGACGTCCTCGGGCACGACCTCAGTCTCATCGCCCTGTCGGCCGGCGCCCTCAAGCTGGCCCCCGGACTCGACGAGGCGCACCGGGCCGCGGCCGGGGAGATCCGGGCGCGCGCGGCGGCGTCCGTGGAGCGGCTCGGCGAGGTGATCGGCCTGCTGCGCGAGGAGGCGGACGACGGGCCGCCGCAGCCGCCCGGCACGGGCATTCCCCAGCTGGTCGAGGAGGCCGCGGCCGCGGGGCTCGCGGTGACCCTGCGGGTCGAGGGGGACGCCGGCGCCCTGCCCCCGTCGGCCTCGCGCGCCGCTCACCGAGTGGTCCAGGAGGCCCTGACCAACGCGGCCAAACACGCGCCGCGCGCGCCGGTGGACGTACGGGTGACGCACACGGCCGAAGAGACGACCGTACGGGTCGAGAACGGGCCCGCCCCCGCACCGGCCCGCGCCGAGGACGTACCGGGCACCGGTCGGGGCCTGATCGGGCTCGACGAACGGGTCCGGCTGACCGGCGGCACCTTCACCCACGGCCGGTACGCGGGCGGCTTCGCGGTCACCGCGCGGATACCGCACGCCCCGCCCGCCCACCGGCCGCCCGCCGCACCGAGGCCCGCTCCCCCGGCCCTGCCCCCCGAGCACCGGCACGCCCGCAGCCGCGCCCGCCGGGCGCTGGCCGTCGCGGTCGTGCTGCCCCTGGTGGCGTGGGCGGTGCTGAGTGCGGCGCTGATGGCCTGGGACATCCGCTCGGCCCGGCTGTCCGTGCTGGACCCGGGCGACTACGCCCGGCTGCGGGTGGGACAGGATCGGGAGAGCGTCGGGCGGCTGCTGCCCGACCGCGAGACCACCCAGCGGCCGGTGGCCGGGGAACCGAAGGGAGAGGGCATCACATGCCGGTACTACGCGATGACGGCGGACCGCTTCGACGACCGGTCCGGGGACGCCTACCGGCTCTGTTTCCGGGACGGCCGGCTGATGTCCAAGGAGGCGCTGACGCCGTGAGTCCGGTTGATGCCTCGGGAAGCGCTGATGCCGCGAGCGCGCCACACACAACAGGCGCCACACACGACAGGAAGGGTGAGCGGGCGGTGATCCGGGTGCTGATCGCGGACGACGAGCCGATGATCCGCGCGGGGGTGCGCTCCGTGCTCTCCACCGATCCGGACATCGACGTCGTCGCCGAGGCCGCCGACGGGCGCGACGCCGTGGAGCTGGTACGCCGCCACCGCCCGGCCGTCGCCGTGCTCGACATCCGGATGCCCGGGACGAACGGCATCGAGGCGGCGGCCGAGATCCGGCGCACCGTGCCGGAGACGGGCGTCGTGATGCTCACGACCTTCGGAGAGGACGACTACATCCTCCAGGCGCTGGGAGGCGGCGCCGCCGGTTTCCTGATCAAGTCGGGCGAGCCCGAGGAGCTGATCGCGGGGGTCCGCGCGGTGGCCGACGGGGCCGCCTATCTGTCACCGAAGGTCGCGGCGCGGGTCGTCGCCCATCTCTCGGCGACGGGCGCGGGCGCCCTGGCCGGCCGCCGCGCCGCCGCCCGGGAACGGGTCGGCGCGCTCACCGGGCGGGAACGCGACGTACTGGCCTTCCTCGGCAGCGGGCTGTCCAACGGGCAGATCGCCCGGCGCCTGCACCTGGTGGAAGGGACGGTCAAGGCGCACGTGAGCTCCATCCTGGCCCGGCTGGGCGTGGACAACCGGGCCGCCGCGGCCGTCGTCGCCCACGAGGCCGGAATCGTCGCGCCCGCGCAGCCGCCGCTCGACCGCTGACGCCGCACGCCGGGCGAGCGGCAGGAAAGCGAGGAGTACGGCCGCCACCACCGAGGCCCCGAGGACCGCGCCGGCCAGCACGTCGTGCGGATAGTGCGCCCCCACCGCGACCCGCAGCAGCGCCGCCGCCGCGCCCACCGACAGGGTGACGGCGGCGAGGCGCGGGCGCAGCACTGCGAGGCCCACGGCGAGGCCGGCGGCGAGGGTGGCGTGATTGCTCGGGAAGGACCAGTCGCCGGGCGGCGGGCACTCCGCGGCCGTCTCCGCGATGGAGCGCAGGGCCCGGCAGGGGCGTTCCTCGTCCACCACCAGTTTCGCCGCCTCGCTGACCGCGTACGCCGCCACGGTGCCGATGCCGGTGAGCACCGTGCCCGCGGAGACCCGGGTGTCCCCGCGTCGTACGGCGCTCCACCAGACCCACGCCAGCAGCAGGCCGAGGACCACCAGGGTGCCGTCGGTGGCCGCCTCCAACAGGGGGCCCGCCCAGGAGGGCCCGTCGGCCACCGCCCGGGTCACCGACCGGTAGACGGACGCCGATGCGCCGTCCGTCACCTCCACGGCACGGGCCGTGCCCAGGCCGCCCGGGGCGAGCGCCATGACGGCCGCCGCTCCCGAGGCCAGCACGACGCAGGCGAGCAGGGGCCGCCCGGTACCCGTCCCCGCCCCGGCCCGGGTTCCGCTTCCGGTTTCTCGTCTCTTGAACCTGAACTTGAACATGGACGTGAACCTAGAAAGCGGCGGGGCCGCGGACCCGGGCCGAACGGCAGGGACCACCCCCGACGATCGTCAGGGGTGGTCCCTGCCGCACCGGCAGGTCCAAGCTGCCGGTCCGCGACCCTTCCAATCTGATGGGGCGTCAGCTCTAATCGAAGGGTGATGGGACACGCAGGCATGGCCGCCATCGCCGTCCGGTACCTCAGGTCCGTCGGCGCCGCCACCACCGCAGGGCCGGCACCGGTCGACGCACTGCCGCGCCCGCATCTGCGAGCCGTGGCCGACGGGGAGCGGCCGCCCGTCGACCCGGGCGAATTCCGCCGCGTACTGGGGCACTTCGCCAGCGGCGTCACCATCGTCACCGCACACGACCCGGACGACGAGGAGGGCCCGGCGGGCTTCGCCTGCCAGTCGTTCGCCTCGCTCTCACTCGACCCGCCGCTGGTCACGTTCATGGTCGCCCGTACGTCGACGACCTGGCCGCGCATCGCGCGCGCCGGGGCCTTCTGCGTCAACATCCTCGGCGCGGGCCAGGGCGAGCTGTGCCGGAGCTTCGCGGTGAGCGGCGCGGACAAGTTCGCGGGGGTGGCGTACGAGGCCGCCCCGGCGACCGGGTCACCGCTGCTGGACTCCGTACCGGCCTGGATCGACTGCCGCATACAGGCGGTCCACACCGGAGGCGACCATCTGATCGTCGTCGGCCGGGTGGCGGCGATGGGAGCGGCGGACGGCGCCGATCCGCTGCTGTTCCACCGGGGGACGTTCGGACGGTTCGGGCCGCTCGACGGGTGAGCACGCGCCAAGGACGGATCGGCGGGTACGCCGGCGCCTCGGCGCGCCGGTACGCGCACGCCTTCAGCCGGCGGCCGCGTCGCGCAGCAGATCCCGCAGCTTCAGCGCCGCCGGAAGCGGGGCCGCGGGCAGTGCGACATGTACGGTCCGGCGCGGGGCGAGGTCGCCGAGCCGGCAGACGGCGAGTTCGGCGGGTACCGCCCAGGCGGCCAGCGAGGGGACCAGCGCGACCCCCAACCCGGCGGCCGCGTAACCGAACTTGCCGGTCCACTCGGCGATCCGGACGATCCGCTTCGGCCGGAAGCCGGCCCGGCCGCAGACCTCGGCGAGCATCATGGGCCGGTCGGCGGACACGTCCTGGAGCCAGGTCTCGTCGCGCAGTTCGCGCAGATCCACCGTCCTGGTTACGGCCAGGCGGTGGTCGCGGGGGAGCACGACGAACAACTCGTCCTCCAGCAGCGCCTCGGTCGTGACACCGTCGGCCGACGGCAGACCCGACGGGTAGTCGCTGACCACGGCCAGGTCGAGCGCCCCGTCCGCCAGACGCCGCATCGACTCACCGGTCCGGCCCTCGACCGCGACGAACTCGACATCCGGCCTGGACCTGGCGAACGCCCGCAGCGCGGCGGGCACCAGCGAGACATTGGCCGTGGCGAACGCCCCCACCCGAAGCCGCCCGCCCCGCCCGGCCCGGATCGCGGCCATCTCGTGCTCCGCACCCGCCAGGCGCGCGAGCACCTCCACGGCGTGCCGGTGCAGCGCATGGCCGGCCGGATTCAGCCGTACGCCCCGGGCGAGCCGTTCGAAGAGCGGTCCGCCCGCCTGCTTCTCCAACGAGGCGATTCGCCGGGACACCGCCGACTGCGTGTAGTCGAGCCGGACCGCGGCCTTCGTGAACGATCCGGTTTCGGCCACCGTCACCAGCAGACGCAGCGCGTCGATCTCGAACACATTCCTCCCTCGCATGACTCGCATGCAATCTAGTCGCTGGTGGAATGGCTTGTCCGGTCCTAGCGTCGACAGGAGTTCGCGAGCTTCGAGACGAGGGAACGTCCATGGCAGCAGCACCGAACACCCTGTCGCCCGAGGCCGCCGAGCTGGCCGCCGCCCACCGACTCGGCGCTCCGCAGGGCACGTTCGCCCCCAAGCGCCTGAACAAGGCGCTCTTCGTCCTCTACGTCTTCACGACCCTCCACCTCTTGGCGATGCTCGTGATACCCGGCCTGCTGTTCTTCTGGTGGCTGCGCCGGTACCCGGACTTCAGCCGGAGACAGGCCGCCAAGCGCCTCCACCTGTTCGAGAACGGACTGATCGTGAACCCGGAGTCCGGCGACGGCAGGGCCGTCATCCGCTGGGACTCCGTGCGGCTCTACCAGGACATCACCCAGAAGATCATCAACGGCGTCCCGTCGACCACCGAGTACGTCTACTCCGTGGTGGGACCGGGCCGGGACCACGCGAGGATCACGCACTTCTACGAGGGCCCCGAGACCTGGGGGCCCCATATGCAGCAGGCCGTCCTGCGGGCCCAGGGCCCGGCGGTCCTGGAATCGGTCCTGGCGGGCGGGACAGCCGACTTCGGGGAATTCTCGCTCTCCCGCACCGGTCTGACCGCCCGGGGGAAGGGCCACCTCCCCTGGTCCGACGTCCAGGAGATCCACGTGTCAGCGGGCCGGGTGAACGCCATGGGGACAGGCGGCTCCGGGCGCCGGTGCAGCGCCGCGGTCAGCGACATCGCGAACCTGCACGTCTTCCTGGCCGTCGCCCAGCACCTTTGCGCCGAAAGTTCGTCGGCCTGAGGCGCCCGGCGCCCGGCTCCCGGCTCACCGCTCCCGGCTCCCGGCGACATCAGCCGAGGCCGGCGACGGCGGCGTCCGAAGGCTCCTTCACCCGGCGGATCACCAGCGCCATCAGCGCCGCCATCGCGCACAGCGCCCCGGACGCGTACCAGACCACGTCGTACGAGCCGAACACGTCGCGCGCCACCCCGCCCAGGAAAGCCACCAGTGCCGCACCGACCTGATGGGACGCCAGCACCCAGCCGAAGACGATGGCGCTGTCCTCCCCGTACTGCTCGCGGCACAGGGCCAGCGTCGGCGGGACGGTGGCGACCCAGTCCAGGCCGTAGAAGACGATGAAGAACACCATCGGCGGCTGCACCGTCGGCGCCATCAGCATCGGCAGGAAGAGCAGCGAGACTCCGCGCAGCGCGTAGTAGACGGCGAGGAGTCTCCGGGCGTCGAAGCGGTCGGTGAGCCAGCCGGAGAAGACGGTGCCGATGATGTCGAAGATCCCGATGACGGCGAGCAGTGACGCCGCGGCGGTGATCGGCATGTGGTGGTCGTGGGCCGAGGGCACGAAGTGCGTACGGATCAGGCCGTTGGTCGAGGCCCCGCAGATCGCGAACGTACCGGCCAGCAGCCAGAACGGCCCGGTGCGCGCCGCGTCGGTCAGTACGCGCAGGGTCCGCCGCGCCGCCCCGCGCGCGGGCGCCGGCTTCTCCACGTAGCTGCCGCCGTACGGGGCGAGGCCCACATCGGCCGGGTGGTCGCGGAGCAGGAACCAGACGAACGGGACGACGACCAGGGCCGCGAGCGCCACCGTCACCGAGGCAGGGCGCCAGCCGTGGTGCTCGACGATCCAGGCGCACAGCGGCAGGAAGACCAGCTGGCCGGAGGCGCCGGCCGCGGTGAGGATGCCGGTGACCAGGCCGCGCCGGGCCACGAACCAGCGGTTGGTGACCGTGGCGGAGAACGCCATCGCCATGGAGCCGGTGCCCAGGCCGACGAGCACGCCCCAGTAGAGCATCAGCTGCCAGGAGGCCGTCATCCATACGCTGGCCAGCGCCCCGGTGGCCACGGCGGTGAGGGCTACGACGACCACCCGGCGGATGCCGAAGCGGTCCATCAGCGCGGCGGCGAACGGGGCGGTGAGACCGTACAGCGCCATGTCGATGGAGACGGCGAGTCCGATCTCCCCGCGCGACCAGCCGAACCGCGCGTTGAGCGGCTCGATGAGGAGGCCGGGGAGGGAGTTGAAGGCGGCACCGCCGATGATCGTCACGAAGGTGACGGCGGCGACGATCCAGGCGCGGTGAACACGTCGGCGCGAGGGACGCCCGGGGGCTGCCGGGGTGGTGGCCGGCCGGTCGTCGTACCGGGCGGCGCTGTCGGTTGTCTGGGTCACGTCACTCAGCATCGGGTCGCGGTGCACCTCCCCACGAGTGGCCGGAGGGACACCCTTCGCAGGAATCGGGCCACCGGGCCATCGTGATCACCGCTTCCCGGCCGGGGCGGACGAACGGGCCCGGGTGCGCGTACGATCGCCAGTCGGCCGACGGGCCGGGCGCGCCGGCCTCGTCGCACAGCACACCGATCCGGGGGATTCCATGCAGTGGGCAGCACGCCAGCACTTCCACCACCGCTCCGCGCTGATGCAGGCCTGGGGCTCCGTGATGCTGCTCATCGCCTGTGCGCTGTGGGTCTGGCTGGGCTTCCTGCTGGCGGACCAGGACGGCATGTACTGCTACGTGGGCAGGTCGTCGGTGTGCGAGGTGGAGAGCGACGTACCGAAGGGGCTGACCGTCCTGGGGATCTCCGCGCCCCTGTCCGTCCTCGGTGCGGGGCTGCTGGTCGCCGGCAGTGTGCGCAGGCAGACCAGCGCCCATGTCTTCGAGGTCATCGAGATGCAGAAGTCCGAGGAGCGGAGCCGGGAGAAGTAGCCAGGGCCGACACCGCCCAGGCGAAGCCCGCGCCCACCGCGTACCAGAGCAGATCGGGCGCGTTGAAGGTCGAGCCGAGCACCAGCCGCGACACCGTGCTGTTCCGGGAGAGCTCCGCGGGCACCCCGGTCAGTTGCAGCAGCTCCACCGCCCAGCTGAACGCCAGCCCCGCCCCGGCCGTGACGACCGGCCGCGCGCCGGGCGCGATCACAGCGGCCAGGGCGCAGATCAGCACGGTGTAGAGGGCGTCCCCGGCGTACTTGGCGAGGTCGCCGTCCATGAAGGCCCTGACCCCGAGCCCGGCGAGCACGGTCAGCGCCGCGGCGCCGGCCGCGACCGCACGGGCGCGCCCGGCCGTCCGGGCTCCCCCGGCCCCGAGCCCGACTCCGGCCCCGCCCCCGACCCCGCCCTCGTCCCCTCGCCCGGTCACGCGATCCGCTCCAGCCGGCTGATCGGCCGGGCCACCAGCAGCACCGCCACCACCATCAGGTTGATCACCGCGCCGGCCAGCAGTACCTCGGCGGTGCCCACCCGGTCCGCGACCGGCCCGGCCAGGGCCCGGCCCGCCGCCAGCATCAGCAGCGAGCCCGCCACGTCGTACGCGTGCAGGCGGTTCAGCGCCTCGGGCGGCACATGGGTCTGGACCGTCGTCGACCACATCACCAGCCAGAACGCGAACGCCGCGCCCGCCGCGAACTGCCCCGCCCCGAGCGCGGGCACCGGCAGCCCGAGCCCCAGCACCAGCAGGTTCACGCAGACCCCGGTCAGCGCGACGGCGCCCGCCGTGAGCGGGCGGCGGGGTCTCAGGCGCAGGGCCAGCAGCCCGCCGACGACGCTGCCCGCGCCGTTCACCGCCATCATCACGCCGTACGTGCCCGAGCCGTGCGCCTCGGTGACCTCGACCGCGGTGAGCGGCAGCATCGGGCCGAGCACCGTGAAGCCGTACACCGTCCAGATCGCGATCACCCCCCACAGCCAGCTTCGGGCCCGGAACTCCCGCCACCCGTCGGCCAGTTCGGCGACGAAACCGCCGCGCTGCGCCTCGTCCGAGGGGGCCGGGGCGAGCCGGAGCAGGAACAGGCAGATGCCGGAGACCAGGAACGTCGAGGCGTTCGCCGCGTAGACCGCGCCGGCGCTGGCCAGCCCGACGAGCATGCCCGCGAAGGCCGGGCCCGCCATGGTCATCAGCGCCTCGGAGACCCGCAGTACCGCGTTGGCCCGCTGCACGTCCGAGGCGACCCGGGGCACGGTCGAGGCGACGCCCGGCTGGAAGAGCGCGGCACCCACCCCGGCCACCGCGCTGAGCGTGTACACCGCCCACAGCGGCGGGTTGCCGGTGGCGAAGGAGAACGCCAGCACCGAGGCCCCGACCAGCCGCAGCGCGTCCGCGATGATCATCATCCGGCGGGGGGTGAACCGGTCCGCCAGTACGCCGCCGAAGAGCACGAAGACCGCCAACGGGCCCATCCAGGCGGCGAGCGCGAACCCCACGGAGGAGTGAGGGCGGCCGGCGCCCAGCAGCCCGGCGGTGAGCGCCACCGGGATCATGCCGTCACCGAAGAGCGCGGCGGTGCGGGCGACGAAGAAGAGCCGGAAATTACGGTTCCAGAGCCCTTCCGGCCGGTCGCTCCCCAGGCCCTCGCCCATCGTGCGCAGCCCGGACGAACCAGTCGGAAGGGGCTGCGCACCATCGCGTTCGACGGCGGGAATGTGCGGGTGTTCCGCTGACTTTTCCTTCACAGGAGTGACATGTATCAGGGTTGAGGTCTATACCACTAGGGGTGAAGGGAGTCCGCCAATGCCGCACCGAATCGCCGTCCTGGCCCTCGACGGGCTGCTGCCTTTCGAACTGGGCATCCCCCAGCGGATATTCGGCCGCGCGTTCGGCATCGAGCCGCACGAGAAGGGCCGTGGCCTGTACGAAGTCGTGACCTGTTCCGTCCGCCCGCCGGGCCCGGTCCGTACCGACGCGGACTTCACGATCACCGTCGAACGCGGCCCCGAGGCCCTGGCCACCGCCGACACGGTGGTGATCCCCGCCAGCTACGAGCTCGGCCCCGTCTTCGACGAGGGCAGGCTCACCGACGAACTGGCCGCCGCGTTCGCCCGGATCAGGCCGGGAACCCGGATGGTCTCGATCTGCACGGGCAGCTATGTGCTGGCCGCCGCCGGGTATCTCGACGGGCGCCCCGCCACCACCCACTGGTCGCACGCCGACCACTTCCAGCAGCTCTTCCCCGAGGTCCGCGTCGACCCGGACGTCCTGTTCATCGACGACGGGGACGTCCTGACCTCCGCCGGGGTCGCCGCCGGGATCGATCTCTGTCTGCACATCGTGCGCCGGGACCACGGCACCGCCGTCGCCAATGACGTCGCCCGGCGCACGGTCGTGCCCCCGCACCGGGACGGCGGACAGGCGCAGTACATCCAACGCCCCCTGCCCGAGGCCCGGTTCGCGACCACGACCACCGCGCGCAGTTGGGCGCTCGGGCGGCTGGAGCGCCCGATCCTGCTGCGCGACATGGCGCAGCAGGAGTCGATGAGCGTGCGCACCTTCACCCGGCGGTTCCGGGAGGAGGTCGGGGTCAGTCCCGTCCAGTGGCTGACCCGGCAGCGGGTCGAACGGGCCCGGCATCTGCTGGAGTCGACGGACCTGTCGATCGACCAGGTGGCGCGGGACGCGGGCTTCGGGACGCCCACATCACTGCGGCAGCATCTCCAGGCGGCACTGGGGGTGTCCCCGACGGTGTACCGGCGCACCTTCCGCGCCGGGAGTGCCTGAGGGGCGCCCGGCGCGGAAGGCCGCAACGCACGGAGGGCCGGAACGCCCCGAAGGTCAGAACACCAGCACGCCCCGCGCCACCCGGCCGTGGTGCGCGTCGTCCGCCGCCTTGGCGAAGTCCTCCACCGGGTAGGTGGTGGTGACGAGTTCGTCCAGGAGCAGCCGCCCCTCCCGGTACAGCTCCGCGTAGAGCGCGATGTCCCGCTGCGGGCGCGAGGAGCCGTACCGGCAGCCCAGGATCGACTTGTCCAGGTACATCGACGAGACGAGGAACGACGCCTCCGCCGTGGCCGCCGGGACACCGAGCAGGATCGCCTGGCCGTGCCGGTCCAGCAGGTCGATCGCGGTACGGATCAGCTCCGTGCGGCCGACGCACTCGAAGGCGTGGTCGGCGCCGTTCGGCAGGATGTCCCGCACCCCGTCCGCCGAGGTCAGGAAGTGTGTCGCGCCGAACTGCCGGGCCGCCGCCTCCTTCGCCGGGTTGGCGTCGACGGCGACGATCGTCAGCGCGCCCGCGATCCGGGCGCCCTGGATCACGTTGAGCCCGATGCCGCCGGTGCCGATCACCACGACCGTGTCGCCCCGGTCGGCCTTCGCCCGGTTGAGCACGGCGCCGACACCCGTCAGCACCCCGCAGCCGATCAGCGCCGCCGAGGTCATCGGGATGTCCTTGGGGATCTTCACCGCCTGCACGGCCTTGACCAGGGTCCGTTCGGCGAAGGCCGAGTTGGAGGCGAACTGGTACAGCGGCTTCCCGTGCCGCGAGAACGGCTGCCCCGGCATCCCGATCGCCTTGCGGCACATGGTCGGGCGCCCCCGGTCGCACTGGGCGCACGCCCCGCAGTTGGCCAGCGTGGACAGCGACACGTGGTCGCCGGGCGCCACATGGCGGACGCCGGCGCCGACCGCCTCGACCACGCCCGCGCCCTCGTGCCCGAGCACCACCGGCGGCGGGAACGGAATCGTCCCGTCGATCACCGAGAGATCGCTGTGGCACAGCCCGGCCGCGGCCACCGCCACCAGCACCTCGCCGGGGCCCGGATCGCGTATCTCCAGATCGTCGACGACCTCGGTCCGCTTGCCGTCGAAGACGACGCCTCTCATCTCGGCTCCCTCGGTAGGCCGAGCACCCGCTCGGCGATGATGTTCCGCTGGATCTCGTCCGAGCCGCCGTAGATGGTGTCGGACCGGGTGAACAGGAACAGGCGCTGTGCCTCGTCGAGTTCGTACGGTTGTTTCGCCGACCAGTCGTCCGGGCCGACGGCCGCCGCTGTGCCCCTGATCTGCACGGCCAGCTCGCCCAGGCGCTGGTGCCAGCCGCCCCAGAGCAGTTTCGCCACGCTGGGCGCGCCCGGGTCGCCGGTGGAGCCGAGGGTGCGCAGGGCGTTCCAGCGCATCGTCCGCAGCTGGGCCCACTGCCGTACGAGACGTTCACGCAGGACCGGGTCCATGACGGCGCCGCTGTCGACTGCCGCTTTCACCACCCGGCCCAGCTCGGCGGCGAAGCCGATCTGCTGGACGAGCGTGGAGACACCGCGCTCCAGGGCCAGCAGCCCCATGGCGACCGTCCAGCCGTTGCCCTCGCCGCCGACGCACTCCTCGGCGTGCGCCCCGTCGAAGAAGACCTCGTTGAACTCACTGGTCCCGGACATCTGACGGATCGGCCGCACCTCGATCCTGCCGGGCTGGTCCATCGGCACGAGCAGGAACGACAGGCCGTGGTGGCGGCGGGAGCCGGGCTCCGTGCGGGCCAGCACGAAGCACCAGTCGGCCTCCTTCGCGAGCGACGTCCAGATCTTCTGCCCGGACACCCGGTGGCCGCCGCTGCCCGGGTCGCGCACCGCGGCCGTGCGCACCGCGGCCAGGTCCGATCCGGCGTCCGGCTCGCTGTAGCCCTGGCACCAGAGCGCGTCACCGCGCGCCACGGCGGGCAGGAAGCGGCGCTGCTGCTCCTGGCTGCCGTAGGCGATCAGGGTCGGGGCGAGGAGGTTCTCGCCGATGTGACCGACCCGGGCGGGGGCGTCGGCGCGGGCGTACTCCTCGGCCCAGACGACCTGCTCGGTCAGGCTGGCGCGGCGGTTGCCGTGGCCGGCGCCGTGGTCGTCCCAGCCGAGGCCGATCCAGCCGTCACGGCCCAGTTCGCGCTCCCAGGCGCGCCGGACCGCGACGCCCTCGTGCTCGCTGCCGGGGCCGCCGGTGCCGGCGGCCGCCGCGTACTCGCCCACGAGGTGCTCTTCCAGCCAGCCGCGTGCCTCCGCACGGAAGGCGGTGTCGTCGGGGCCGAAGCTGAAGTCCACGGGTGCCTCCTGCTGTTGCCGCTCGCCGTCCGGGGCCTCACGCGTTCGGGCGCGCCTTCGCCGCTGCCGCCGCGGCCATCTCCTCCAGCCGTGCCAGCATCGGCATCGGGTCGGTGCCCACCGTCCCCGGCAGGAAGTCCGCGATCCGCTCCGGGGTCCACGCCCCCTCGACGTACCCGGCCCGCAGCTCCCTGGGCTGGGCCCAGACCGCGATCTTCGGCCCCGCGACCGTGTACACCTGGCCGGTGATCTTCTCCTGGCGGGCCCGTTCGCTGAGCAGGTAGACGACGAGTGCCGCCACGTCCTCCGGCTCGCCGATCTCCTTGAGCTCCATGGGGACGTTGGCGGACATCCGGGTGCGGGCGACCGGGGCGACGGCGTTGGCCGTGACTCCGTACTTGTGCAGGCCGAGCGCCGCGCTGCGGACCAGCGAGATGATCCCGCCCTTCGCGGCGCTGTAGTTGGCCTGGGCGACGCTGCCCTGGTGGTTGCCGCTGGTGAAGCCGATCAGGGTGCCGCCGCCCTCCTGCTTGCGCATCACCGCCGACGCGGCCCGGAAGACGGTGAAGGTTCCCTTGAGATGGGTGGCGACCACCGGGTCCCACTCCTCCTCGGACATGTTGAACAGCATCCGTTCCCGCAGGATGCCGGCCACGCAGACGACCCCGTCGATCCGGCCGAACCGTGCGAGCGCCGTGTCCACGATCCGCTGGCCGCCCGCCATCGTGGAGATGTCGTCGGCGACCGCCAACGCCTCGCCGCCCGCCGCCTCGATCTCCTTGACGACCGACTCGGCCACCTCGCTGCTCGGCTCGCCGCCCTCGATGGAGACGCCGTAGTCGTTGACGACGACCCGCGCCCCCTCGGCCGCGGCCGCGAGCGCGACCGCCCGCCCGATGCCGCGCCCGGCACCCGTGACGGCCACCACCTTGCCTGCCAAGAAGTTCCCCATGCCCGGCCCCTTCCCGCGGTTTCTGACGGACCGTTAGATTTTATGGGCCATCAGGTCCACGAGCACAAGCCCCAGGAGGCGCCATGTCACTGCCGGCCGAGTTCCACGACATCGCGAAGCGGGTCAACAACTGGGGCCGCTGGGGAGCCGACGACGAGATCGGGACGCTCAACCTCATCACCGACGACGTCGTGCGCGAGGCGGCGGCCACCATCCGCACCGGTCTGCGGATCCCGCTCGCGCTCCCCCTCCAGCAGGACGGGGTGCAGAGCGGACTGATCCCCGGACGGGTCAATCCGCTGCACACCATGATCCAGATCAACCAGGAGCTCTTCGGCCCCGGCACCGTCGCCACCAGCGACGACACGGCGGTCCTGAGCCTGCAGACGGCCACCCACTGGGACGCGCTGACCCATGCCTCGCACTCGGGGAAGATCTACAACGGCCGGCCGGCCTCGACGATCACCGCGCACGGCGGCGCGCAGTTCAGCGGGATAGACAAGGCGCCGCACATCGTCTCGCGCGGGGTGCTGCTCGACGTGGCGCGGGCCCGCGGCGTGGACCGGCTGGAGGGCGGTCACGCCGTCACCCCCGAGGACCTGGACGCGGCCGAGGATCTGGCGGGGGTACGGGTCCGGTCCGGCGACATCGTGCTCGTGCGGACCGGGCAGGTGCAGGTGTATCTGGCGGGCGACAAGCACGCGTACGGCTATCCGTCGCCCGGCCTGTCGGTCCGGACGCCCGAGTGGTTCCGCGCGCGCGATGTGGCGGCGGTCGCCAACGACACCCTGACCTTCGAGATCTTCCCGCCGGAGATCGAGGACCTGTGGCTGGGGGTGCACGCGCTGGACCTGGTCGAGATGGGCATGCTGCAGGGCCAGAACTGGAATCTGGAGGCGCTGTCCACAGCCTGTGCGCAGGAGAAGCGGTACACCTTCCTGCTCTCCGCCATGCCGGAGCCGTTCACCGGCGCGACCGGCACCCCGGTGGCGCCGGTCGCCGTCCTGTGACGGAGAGCCCTCAGCGAACTGCTTTAACCTTTATGCAAAGCGCTTGACGGCTTGTGGCACCTGGCGCGCATCACGGACCGCATCCCCCGCGCAGGGCGTCGCGCCCTGCGCACCGGGGTGCAGCGGCAGCTGGACCAGCGGCGCGCCCCGGTCGACCTCGCACCAGATGCGCTTGCCCGCACCTTCCGGCTGCCAGCCCCAGCGGTCGGCGAGGCCGTCGACCAGCTCCAGGCCCCGGCCGTTGGTGTCCTCGCCCGCCGCGTGGCGCTGCTGCGGCGGGCGACAGCTGGTGTCGGCCACCTCGACCCGGACGGTCCCGGCCGAGCCGGTCAGACCGAACAGCATGCGCAGCACCGCCGGGCACCCGGTGTGCACCACCGCATTGGTGACCAGCTCCGAGATCAGCAGGATGAGCGTCTCGGCCAGTGGCTCGTCGTCCCTTATCCCGGACCCGACCAGTCTCGACCGGGCCCATCTACGGGCCCGCCCGACCTCTGCGGGATCCGGCCCGACTTCCAGCTGAACCTGAAGCACCTGCACCGCTCACACCATCCGAACCGGCGGACACATCGCCTCGCGCCTCCTCGGGGTCACGGAACGTGATTCCCCTGCGAGACAGCATGGTTGACGTACAGTGACCGCAACAAGCGCTTCGGGCATATTCCAGCGCGAAGGAGTACGCGTGATGCATACTGTGCGACGCACGTTGCGGGAAGTCGAACAGAGGCGCGTCGAGGCCGTACGAACCGCCCCCGGGGCATGCCCGGCGCTTCTGCCTGGATCGCGAGCAGGGCACCGTTCCGGAGCCGGAGTCACCGCAGGGGCAACGCCCGGACCGCCCGGTTCCAGTTCCTGTCGCATCCCACGGAGGGTACCCGAGCCCGGCACCGACTCCACCCCGTGACGGATGACGTGAAGGCCGCGGGCCGGGGCCGGCGCCCGTCAACTGCACTGCGTAACTCCGCAGCGTGAGGCCTGCGGCTCTGCCTGTCATCTGCGTACACCGCGCATTCATCCGCCGCCGGGCACCCGAGGTCTGCACGGAACCCGCCCGGTTTCAGCACAGGTTCGCCGCGAGCACCTCCTCGGCCGCCGCCGCCGTCAGCCACTGCCCGGACCGCAGCCAGGCCCGCTTGAGGTGCAGGTGGACGTCTGCCTCCCAGGTGAAGCCCATGCCGCCGTGCACCTGGAGGCAGTCGCGCGCGTTGCGGACCGCCGCGTCGTCGGCGAGCAGTTTGGCGCCCGCGATCTCCACCGGGTCCGCGGTCACGGCCGCCGCGTACACGGCGCAGCGGGCCAGTTCGGCACGGACCAGCATTCCGGCGCACAGGTGTTTGACCGCCTGGAAGGAGCCGATCGGCGACCCGAACTGTTCGCGTTCACCGGCGTGTTGGACGGCCATCTCGGTCGTCCGGGCGGCGCTGCCGAGCTGTTCGGCGGCGGCGAGCAGGGCGCCCTCGTCGCGCAGCCGCCCGCCCCTGGCCAGCGGCTCGCCCGCCTCCACCGGGTCCGCGACCCGCCACAGGGGCGTGAACGGATCCATCGAACGTACGGGGGTGGCGGCGTCCCGGACCCGGGCGACGTCCACCGGTGCGGCGCCGGACTCCCGCGGTCCGCCCCCGAGGCCGAGCACCAGCAGCGCGTCCGCCTCGCCCAGGTGTGCCACCGGCTGCCCCGGGTCGAGCACGGCGACCACCGTCTCGCCCTGCGCCGCGCCCTTGACCGGGCCGGCCGCGAGGTGGGTGGCGATCAGCGGTCCGGGCAGCAGCGAGCGTCCCGCCTCCTCGAAGAGCAGGACGGCTTCGGGCAGCCCGAGACCGACGCCGCCCTCCGCCTCCGGGAGCCGCAGCGCGAAGAACCCGGCCTCGCCGAGCTCCCGCCACAGGGCCCGGTCGATGCCCGTGCCGCCGTCGAGTGCCGCCCGCATCCGGTCCCTGCCGAAACGCCCGGCGAGGAGTTCCCGCACCCCCGCCCGCAGGGCCCGCTGGTCGTCCGAGAGCTGGAAGTCCATGAGTGCGTCAGCGCCCCTTCGGCAGGCCGAGTATGCGTTCGGCGACGATGTTCCGCTGGATCTGCGAGGTGCCCGCGGCGATGGTGTACGAGAGCGAGGAGAGCCGGTCCAGGACCCATTCCCGGTCCAGGTCCGCGCTGTCGGCGCCGAGCACCTCGGCGGCCGCCTCGTACAGCTCCTGGCGGGCGTGCGAGTAGCGCAGCTTGAAGACCGAACCGCCGGTCCCGGGTACGCCGCCGGCCCCGGCCCGCTGTGCCTCGCTGACGTTCCACTGGGTGAGCCGCCACAGCGCCCGGAATTCGGCGTTCAGCCTGCCCAGCCTGCGGCGCAGCACCGGATCGTCCCAGCGTCCGCTGCGCCGGGCCTCGGCGGCCAGCGCGTCCAGGGTGCGGCGGCAGGCGACGACCTCGCCGACGAAGGCCGTACCGCGCTCGAAGGAGAGGGTGACCATGGTGACCCGCCAGCCGTCGTTCTCCGCGCCGACCCGGTGGGAGAGGGGCACCCGCACCTCGTCGAGGAACATCTCGGCGAACTCGGTCGACCCGGCGAGGGTGCGCAGCGGGCGGACGGTGACCCCCGGCGCGTCCATCTCCATCGCGAGCCAGGTGATCCCGCGGTGCTTGGGCGCCGCCGGGTCCGTGCGCACCAGGAGCTCGCACCAGTCGGCGACCTCGGCGTGCGAGGTCCAGATCTTGCTGCCGCTCACCACGTAGTGGTCGCCGTCGCGCACCGCCCTGGTCCGCAGCGCGGCGAGGTCCGAGCCGGCGTCGGGCTCGCTGAACCCCTGGCACCAGATCTCGTCGCCGCTGAGCACCGGGGGCAGCCAGCGCGCCCGCTGCTGCGCGGTGCCCTCGGCCGCGATCGTCGGGCCGGCGTGCAGCAGCCCGACGAAGTTCGCGCCGACGTACGGTGCTCCGGCCTTCTCCGTCTCCTCCAGGAAGATCAGGTGCTGGGTCGGGGTCGCGCCCCGGCCGCCCGCGTCGACGGGCCAGTGCAGACCGGCGTAGCCGGCGTCGTACAGCATCCGCTGCCAGGCCGTGTCGTACGCGCGGCGCCCCGGCCAGTCGTCGGGGCGGGGCTTCGGCGGCAGTCCGGGCAGCACGGCGGCCAGCCACTCGCGCAGCCGTGCCCGGAACTCCTGTTCCTCCTGGGTGTACGCGAGGTCCATCGCGGGCCTACTTGTCGAGGTCCAGGCCGAGCATGCGGATCGCGTTTCCGCGCATCAGTTTGTAGACGGTCTCCTCGTCCAGTCCCTTGACGTGGTCGAGGGCGACCTCCTTGGTGTGCGGGAAGGTCGAGTCGACGTGCGGGTAGTCGGTCTCGAAGGTGGCGTTGTCCCGCCCGACGACGTCGAGCGAGGCGACGCCGTGCTTGTCGCGGAAGAAGCAGCAGAAGATCTGCCGGTAGTAGTACGTGGACGGCGGCTCGGGGATCAGACCGCGCACCCCGCCCCAGGCCCGGTGCTCCTCCCAGACGTCGTCGGCGCGCTCCAGGGCGTACGGGATCCAGCCCATCTGCCCTTCGCTGTAGGCGAGCTTGAGCTGCGGGAACCGCACCAGGACCCCGCTGAACAGGAAGTCCATCATCGAGGCCATGGCGTTGTTGAAGGAGAGGCTGGCCTGTACGGCGGGCGGGGCGTCCGGCGAGGCGGCGGGCATCTGCGAGCTGGACCCGATGTGCATGTTGACGACCGTGCCGGTCTCCTGGCAGGCCGCGAAGAACGGGTCCCAGTACCCGGTGTGGATCGACGGCAGGCCGAGGTGGGTGGGGATCTCGGAGAACGTCACCGCGCGCACCCCGCGGGCCGCGTTGCGGTGGATCTCGGCGACCGCGAGGCCGATGTCCCAGAGCGGGATGATGCAGAGCGGGATGAGCCGGCCGCCGCTGTCGCCGCACCATTCCTCGACCATCCAGTCGTTGTAGGCGCGCACGCAGGCGAGCGCGACCTCTTTGTCGTGGGCCTCTGCGAAGGTCTGGCCGCAGAAGCGCGGGAAGGTCGGGAAGCAGAGGCTGGCCTCGACGTGGTTGAGGTCCATGTCCTTGAGCCGCTCGGCCGGGTCCCAGCAGCCGGGCCGCATCTCCGCCCGGGTGATGCCCTCAAGCGTCATGTCGTCGCGGTCGAAGCCGACGGCGGCGATGTTGCGCTTGTACGGGAACTTCAGGTCCTCGTAGATCCACCAGTCGGTGGGCGGGCCGTCCGGGTCCATGGTGATGACGTATTTGCCGCCCGTGTAGGCCAGCTCGCCGATGCCCGCGGTGAGCGGCTGCGGGCCGCGCTCGCGGTACTTGGCGGGCAGCCAGGTCGAGAAGAGGTGCGGCGGCTCGATCACATGGTCGTCGACGCTGACGATCCGAGGCAGTTCCGTCATGGTGTCCCCTCCGGCGCGCGATTTTCTGATGACCCGTCAGATTTATGTCGCCATCAGGCTAGCCCCGCACCCCTGGACCGACAAGGCGCGGCGCTCTACGCTCTCCGCACCATCTGACTGTCCGTCAGCTTTAAGGGGTTCGCCGTGACCGAGACCGCGCACGCCCTGGGTGCATCGGGCACCTTCTGGGAACTCGTCGAACGCCGGGCCGGCCTGACCCCGGACCGCCCGTTCCTGATCCAGGACGACCGCACCCTGACCTTCGGCGAGCTGCGCAGCCGCGGCGAGCGGGTCGCGGCCGGGCTGTGGGAGATGGGCGTACGTCCGGGCACCGTCGTCGCCTGGCAGCTTCCGACCCGGATCGAAACGGTGCTGCTGTCGTTCGCGCTGACCCGGATCGGCGCCGTGCAGTCGCCCGTCATCCCGTTCTACCGGGACCGCGAGGTGGGGTTCGCGCTGCGTGAGTCGAAGGCGGAGTTCTTCGCCGTACCGGGCACCTGGCGCGGCTTCGACCACACGGCGATGGCCTCACGGGTGACGGCGGACCGGCCGGTGACGGTGTTCGAGGCGTACGCGTCGCTGCCGGACGGCGATCCGTCGGTGCTCCCGCCGCCGCCCGGTGACGGCACGGCGGTGCGCTGGATCTACTGGACCTCGGGCACCACCTCCGACCCGAAGGGGGTGCTGCACACCGACCGCAGCCTGATCGCGGGCGGCTCCTGCCTGGCCCACGCGCTGCATCTGTCGGCCGACGACATCGGCTCGATGGCCTTCCCCTTCGCCCATGTCGCCGGGCCCGACTACTCGGTGATGCTGCTCCTGTACGGCTTCCCGGCGGTCCTCTTCGAACACTTCGCGATGCCGGACGCGGTGGCGGAGTACCGGCGCCACGGAGTGACGGTCGCGGGCGGGTCCACGGCGTTCTACTCGATGTTCCTGACCGAGCAGCGCAAGGCGCCGGACCGGAAACTGATCCCCAGCCTGCGGCTGCTGGCGGGCGGCGGGGCCCCGAAGCCGCCGGAGATCTACCACGCGGTGGTCCGGGAGATGGGCGTCCAGCTCACCCACGGGTACGGCATGACCGAGGTCCCCATGATCACGATGGGCGCCCCCGACGACACGGTGGAACACCTCGCCGAGACGGAGGGCCGGCCGCCCGCGGGCATGGAGATCCGGATCACCGACGAGGACGGCAAACCGCTGCCGCACGGCACGGACGGCGAGGTGCGGCTGCGCGGGGAGGCGGTCTGCAAGGGCTATCTGGACCCGGCGGCGTCCGCGTCGGTCTTCGACGCGGACGGCTTCCTGATCACCGGCGACATAGGCCACGTCAGGGCCGGCGGGCATCTGGTGCTCACCGGGCGACTGAAGGACATCATCATCCGCAAGGGCGAGAACATCTCCGCGAAGGAGATAGAGGACCTGCTGCACCGGCACCCCGACGTCGCGGACGCGGCGGTGATCGGGCTGCCGGACCCGGAGCGGGGCGAGCTGGTCTGCGCGGTCGTGGAACAGCCGGCGGGCGCCGCTCCGCTGACGCTGGCTCAGGTCACGGGGTACCTGCGGGCCGAGGGGCTCTCCGTGCACAAGCTGCCGGAACGCCTGGAGGTGGTGGCGGCACTGCCGCGCAACGACGCCCTGCGCAAGGTGCTGAAGTACCGGCTGCGGGAGCAGTTCGCCTGACGGGAGGGGGGACGGCTCGCCCGACGGGGGGTGCGGGGCGCCGCCCCGCACCCCCCGTACGTCCTACGCGTCCGGGGCGATCACCGTGAAGTAGTCGGCGAACGCCGACACCGCCTGGCCCTCGGTGATCCTGCCGTCTCCGTCCGCGTCCAGGGTCCGCGCGGCGAGCTGGGCCGTCCCGGCATCCGCACCCAGCACCCGCAGCGCCCGCTCCACGGCGGGTACCGCCGCGCCCAGGCCGTCCCCGTCCGCCACGGCGATAGCCGCCCGCAGGAAGGGGCGGGCGATCTCCGCGAAGCGCTCCGGGCTGTCGCGCAGCCGTTTCACGGCCCCGCCCACGAACTCCTCACGGGTGACGCGCTGGTCACCGTCGACATCGGCGATGCCTGCCATACCCTGCCAGAACGCCTCGGCCCCGGTGTAGAGCGCCTGGCCCTTGTCGCAGCGCGCCGTCGTGCCGAACTCGGCGAGCAGACGGGCCGCGGCTGCGTTGAAATCCGCGCGATCGATGTATCCGTTGCCGTCCTGGTCGAAGGCGGCGAAGCGGTGGGCGATCTTGCGCTCGTACTCTGCGCTGTCCATGCGGGGAGCGTACGACGCCGGAAGGCGTCACGTGTCACTTTGGAGCGCCCGGCACCCGACCCGGGGTCGTCGCGGAGCGGTTTCACGCGGAAAGCGGCCGGGCCCGGTCGTCGACGGCCGTGTCCCAGTCGGGGTAGACGTCGAAGAGCCGGCGTACGCCGAGGGCGGCGAGCACCCGGTTGACGTGCGAGCCCTCCTCCGCGCCCCGGGCCGGCAGGATCAACCGCAGCCGGCCCCCGCAGGAACGCATCAGCCGCCGGGCGGCGATCAGCACACCGACCCCGCTGGAATCGCAGAACTGGACCTCGGAGAGGTCGAGCACCACGTCGTGGCGGCCGACGGCGACCGCGTCATGGACGGACTGGCGCACCGCGGGCGACGTCAGCAGATCCAGCTCACCGCGTATGTGCAGTACGGTCCATTCGCCCTGCACGGTCCCGGCCACCTTCAATGTCACGCGACCGACCCTCTCGTTCCGGGGATTCCGACGATCCGGAAGTTTCCGTTCCTTCTCGCGGCTGCCCCGGCCGGACCCTCATGAAACACCGAGCGGCCTGTCAGGACACAGGCGGATTCAGGCAGAAATGATCACTTCACTATCATCCCGGGCCTTTTCAGGGGGGTACTTGCCGTAAAGGGACGTGCACGGCCGACACCGCCGACTACATTCGATGTGACGAGGGGAACAGAGCAGAGGAAACAGGTCGGGGGTCGCATGACCAGGAACGCACCGCCCCGCTGGGACCGCAAGATGCAGCAGCGGCTGGCACGCGGTGAGGCGGCGGCTCTCGGTGAGCTCTACGACCGGTTCGCCTCGCTGGTGCACAGCCAGGCACACCGGATGCTGGACGACGAGACCGCCGCCGACCTGGTGACCCGCGAGGTCTTCGGCTACGTGTGGGAGAACCCTGACGCTTACGACCCCAAGCAGGGCTCGATGCGCTCCTGGGTGGCCCGGCTCACGCACCGCCAGTCCGTGCGGCGGCTGCGCGAGGAGCACGGCCGCCTCGACGGCCCGGACGAGGACGGGAGCGGCCTGGAGGAGCGGGTGCACCGGGCCACCGTCGCGGCCCGCGCCGACTACATCGTCGCGGCCATGCCCGCCCCGCTGCGGGCCGCGCTGGAGCTCGCGTACATCCAGCGCCGGGACTACCGGCAGACCGCGGCCGACCTCGGGGTCACCGAGGACGAGGCCCGCCGCCGGCTCCGGCTCGGGCTGCAACTGCTCTCCACCGCACACACCCGCCCGCTCGAAGGAACGTCGCCGCCCGGATACGGACGGCCCCTGTGACCGGCGACGATTCGGACGGGCGCGGCGACGGCGGGCGTGACGACGAGGTGCGGGGCGCCCGGCGCGTACCGGGACCCCGGGCCGCCGCGGACGACTTCGACCTCTCCGCCGTACCCCTGCCGCCGCCCGTCCCCGCGATCCCGCCCTGGGAGCCGCGACCGGCCTCACCGCCGACGACACCGGAACCGGAAACCGCCGTGGCATCACCGGACCCATCGGCCCCGCCGGACCCGTCGGTGCCGGCGCACCGCGTCCTCAAGGCGCTCCTCGGTGCGTGGGCCCTGGCGGCCTGCTCGGCGGAGGAGACCGAGTCCGTCGAGGCGCATCTGACCGAGTGCGCCGCCTGCGCGGACGAGGCCCTGCGGCTGCGTGACGCCGTCGGGCTGCTGCACACCGACCGCAGCCTGGACCTCGACCCGACGCTGCGCACCCGGGTGATCGACTCCTGCCTGAGCCGCCGCCCGGCCGACATCCCGGTGCCGGACTGGGCTTCCCCGTACGACGCGGAGACCGCGCGGCTCGACGCGCTGCTCCGTGACATCGGCAGCGCGGAGTGGCACGCGCCGGTGCGCCTGAAGTGGTTCGAGGGCGAGCAGGAGGCCGGCCGCAAGACCACGGTCGCGGGCGTCATCGGTCATCTCATGGCCGTCGACGGGCTGATCGGCGCCGCCCTCGACCTCGAAGTGCCGCTCGGCGACGGAGTCCTCGGCCGGGGCGCCGACTGGCCGCTCTCCCCCGCCGCACGCACCGAGAAGTACTGGTCCGCCGCGCGGCGGCCGCCCACCCGCGCGGTCCACGAGCCGTGGCGCGCGCAGAGCCACACCCTCATCCGTACGGTTTCCTTCGCCGGCCGCGGGGTCTGTGAGCTCTCCGTCTCGTACGGGGACTTCGCCCTCCCGATGCACGACGCCCTGCTGGACCGGGCCTTCGAGTGCTGGGTGCACGGCGGCGACATCGCGAAGGCGGTGGACTATCCGTACGAGGCGCCGTCCGCCACCCATCTCAACCGGATGATCGACCTGGCGGCCCGGCTGCTGCCCGCCGCCCTCGCCGAACGCCGCAGGACCGGTCTCGCCGGGCCCGCCCGGCAGCTGGTGACGGCCGGGTCACCTGGCCGTTCGCTGCATCTGGAGGTCGAGGGCTCCGGCGGCGGCGACTGGTACATCCCGCTGGACTCCCCGGCCGCGCTCGGCTCCCCCGCGCACACCGTGGCGCAGATCGCGCTGGACGGCGTGGAGTTCTGCCGGCTGGTGGCCGGGCACGTGCCGCCGGTCGAGGCGGCAGCCGGTCAGGAGGGCGACCGCGAGGCCATCCGCGACGTGCTGTGCGCCGCGGCCTCGCTGAGCCGCTTGTGACACCTCTCCCGGCGGGGTCCTACGCGAAGATCACCGTGCGGCGGCCGTTGAGCAGGATGCGGCGCTCCGCGTGCCACTTCACGGCCCGCGCCAGCGCCTGGCACTCCACATCGCGGCCGATGGCGACCAGTTGGTCCGGCGTGACGCCGTGGCCCACCCGCTCGACCTCCTGCTCGATGATCGGCCCCTCGTCGAGGTCCGCGGTCACATAGTGCGCCGTCGCACCGATCAGCTTCACACCACGGGCGTGTGCCTGGTGGTACGGCTTCGCGCCCTTGAAACTCGGCAGGAAGGAGTGGTGGATGTTGATGATCCGGCCGCTCAGCTGCTTGCAGAGGTCGTCCGAGAGGACCTGCATGTAGCGGGCGAGGACGACCAGCTCGACGTTCTCCGCGCGGACCAGCTCCAGCAGCTCCGCCTCCGCGGCGGCCTTGGTCTCCTTGGTCACCGGGATGTGCCGGAAGGGAACGTTGTACGAGGCGACGAGCTCGGCGAAGTCCGTGTGGTTGGAGACCACGGCGGCGATCTCGACCGGCAGCGCCCCGATCCGGGAGCGGAACAGCAGGTCGTTGAGGCAGTGCCCGAACTTGCTGACCATCAGCACGACCCGCATCCGCTCCGCGGAGCGGTGGATCTGCCAGTCCATCCGGAAGGAGTCGCCGACCGCCGCGAAACTGGCCCGCAGCTTCTCCACGGTCACCGGGGCGTCCGCCGAGAAGTGGACCCGCATGAAGAACAGACCCGTGTCGTGGTCGCCGAACTGCTGACTGTCCTCGATGTTGCAGCCGGTCATGAAGAGATAGCTCGACACGGCATGCACGATGCCCTTTTTGTCGGGGCAGGAGAGAGTGAGGACGTACTGCTCGGGGGCGGTGTCGGCAGGCTGCGGCGCGGTCATCCCCGTAGCGTGCCACACCGGCCCGGAATCAGGCCGACCTGGTCATGATGCGGAGTACGTCGAGGGAGCGCGGCGGCGTGTCGGGGTCCTCGCCGTCGTTGCCCGCGAGCAGCACATGGGCCTCGCGGGCGGCCCGTACGGCGTCCTGCCAGCCGTGGTGCTCCAGATACGCCGAGACGGGGGCGTCGGCGCCGACCTGGTGCATGATGCGCAGCACCTGGAGCACGGCGACGTCGACGAGAGCGGCCTCGTCGGTGTCGCGGAAGATCGTTCCGATGTACTTCTCGGCGGACCAGTTGTCCAGCCAGGTGTCCTCGACCAGGCGGTACACGGCGTCGGTGACGTCGCCGTACCCCTCCAGGCCGGTCAGCCAGCACTCGTGGTGGAAGACGGGGTCGGAGAGCATGTGCAGCGCCGAGCGCACGTTGCTGCGCCAGCGCCACCAAGGCATGTCATTCAGCGGCATGCCGCCCATGGTGGAGGAGCGACGGCCGCGACGGGAAGAGTTCTCCGAACCTTGCTGCACGGTCATCGATCGTACGTTCCCTTTCCCGCCGCCCGCATCGCCCCCCGCAATTCACCCGGATGTCACCGAGCGTTGAACGGAGCACACTGCGGCGTTACCCCGCGGCCGGAAATGTTCATGCCCATGACCGGATGGCGACGCCCCACCTCCTCCCGCCCCTACAAGCTCCTCACAAGTACGGCGGCAGCCGGGGCGTTGCTGATGACCGGTTGCGGCGTACTCCCTGGGGCCACGGGGGGCTCCAGGGAGCCCGTCACCGTACTGACCTGGGCCCCCGGCGGGGTCGCGGGGCCGGACACGGTGAACATGGCGGGCATGACCGCCATGGCCCGCACCTATGCCCGCTGGGCCAACGCCGACGGCGGGCTGGACGGTCACAAGCTGCGCGTCGTCACCTGCGACGAGCAGGACACCTCGATCGGGGCGGCGAACTGCGCCCGGCTGGCCGTCAAGGAGAAGGCGGTGGCGGTCGTCGGCTCGTACAGCCGGCACGGGACGGCGTTCATGTCGCCGCTGGAGGCCGCCGGAATCCCCTACATCGGCGGTTACGGCGCTTCCGACGAGGAGTTCAGCAGCTACAACTCCTTTCCGGTCAACGGCGGTCAGGCCGCCCTGCTCGCGGGCAACGCCCGCCAGCTGGCCCGGAGTTGCGAGCGGGTGTCCGTGGTCCGGCCCGACACCCTGAGCGGCGACGGCCAGGCCTGGCTGCTCAGGACCGGCCTCACCGAGGCAGGCCGGCCCGCGCCCGTCGACATCCGGGCCCCGGAGTCGGCCACTTCGTACGACGAGGCCGCCGCGCCCGCGCTCCGGGCGGCGGGGGCGTCCCACGGCTGCGTGACGGCCGTGCTCGGGAAGCGCACGGAGACCTTCTTCGACTCGTTCCGGCGGCTCGAACCGTCGTACGGGAGCGTCCGCATCTCCTCCGTACTGGGCAGCGTCGACCAGCCGCTGATCGACAGCACCGGCGGCCGGAACAGCCCGTTCGAGGGGGCGTACATCACCGGCTGGTACCCGGACGCGGGCGACGCCCGCTGGGACCCGATGCGCGAAGTGATCCGCGAGCACGCCTTCGGCGACAACCGGATCGACCCGGACGACACGGGCGTGCAGACCACCTGGATCGCGTACACCGTGCTGAAGGAGCTCGTGAAGTCGATCGACTCCCCGGAGATCACCCCCTGGAAGCTCACCTCCGCCCTCAACAAGGGCACGGCGGCCGAGACCGGCGGGCTCACCCCGGTGCTGCGCTGGGGCTTCACGGACGTGCTCGGCTCGTCCTCGTACCCCCGGATCGTCAACACCAGGGTGACGTATCAGGTGGTGCGGAACGGCCGGCTCGTCGCGGACCGGAAGGGCTTCATGGACGTCTCGAAGACCTTGTCGGACGCCAGCGCGACACACTGACCCGCACCTCCCGACCGGATTCACCACACGCCCGGGTTCACGGCACCCGTCCCGATTCGCGGCACCCTCATGGATGCGCGGGACGGGCGCCGTCGGGAAGTGCCGTCAGAGCTGCGTGGCCGCCCGTCGGGTCAGCCCGTACTTCGCCGCGATCGAGTTCCACATCCCGGACGCCTGCTGCTTCTGCTTGCTCGCCTCTGCGCTCTGCTGGGTGGCCGCCTGCGTCTCGGAGGTCGTACGCGCCCTTCCGTGCTTGCACACCTTCTTGCCGTTCTTGGCCTGCTCGGCCCAGGCGGCGTAGTGCTCGTCGGCGGCGGCGGAGGCCCGCCACGCCTTGGTGAGGGAGGTGCTCAGCCGGGCGTGGTCCGGCAGCTTGTCGACGGACAGCGCTTCCAGCCGGGTCACCAGATCGCGGCGCTGCTGGGCGGCGCCCTTCAGATCGGTCACGGCCTGGTCCAGATCCGTGCAGCTCTTGGTCTTCTCGACGGCCCCGATGACCGCGGCACGGCTGTTGTTGCTGTCCGCGAGGAGCTTGTCGAGCGCCTCGGCCTGCGGCTTCGCCGGATCGGCGGCGGCCTGCGTGGAGGGCTCCCCGGCGGGTGAACTCGCCGCGGCGACCGCCTGCTTGTCGTCCTTGCCCTTCTCGTCGTCGCCGCCGCTCAGCAGCGCACCCGCGCCGAGCCCGACGACGGCACAGCCGACCACGACCGCCGCGATGAGCGTGACGTGGGCCCGCCTCTTGCGCGGCTGCTGCGGCTCCTCGCCCACCGGCTGGTACGGGGCCTGCGCGGAGTGCTGCGTCTGCGGGGCGCCCTGGTACTGCGGCGGGGCGCCCTGATGCTGCTGCCGGGGGTCGAGCTGGGGCATCTGCTGGGTGGCGCCCGCCGGTTCGTCGCTGCGGAACAGGTTGTCGAACTCGGCGGGCGGCTGCCGGTCGCCCGGGGCTCCGGGCCTGATGCCGTAAGGGGTCCCGCCGGGGACCGGCGGGATGTACTGGGGCGCCTCGGCGTCACCGCCGTTGCCGGACTGCTGCTGGTACGCCTGCTGCTGCGGCCCCCCGTGGCCGAGGAACGTCGTCGACTCCGCGGGGTTCTCCGGCGGCAGCCCGCCCGGCACGGGCGCGATGTACTGCGTGGCCTCCGCGTCCCCGCCCATGCTCATCCCGGGCACGGCCTCGGGCGGCAGCGGCTGCGCGAACGACTGCGGCGGCTGGGGCTGTTGCTGCATCTGCTGCGGCTGCTGCCCCTGGTGCGGCGGCTGTTGCATCTGCTGCCGCATCGGCTGGGGCTGGTGCGGCGGCTGTTGCATGTGCTGTGGCATGGGCTGCGGCATCTGGGGGTGCTGCGGGGCGGACGGCTGTCCGTACCCCTGCCCCGGCTGCACCTGACCGTACTGCCCCTGCCCGTACGACCCCTGCCCCTGGGGCTGGTGGTGCTGCTGCGAGGGGTCCTGGTGCGCCGCCTGCGGCCCCCAGGGCTGCCCCCACGGCTGGCCACCCGCCGGGGCGGCCTGATCCGCGGGCCCCCCTGGTATCCAGGGCTCGCCGCCACCTGCGGGCAGCACGACACCCTCGTGCGTGGGCCGTACAGCAGGGAGCTGCTGCTCGTCACCCTGTCCGCTCTGCGTCACCGGGACTCCTACGTGTAAACCTCTACGGAATCGTCGGCTCACGCTATCGGGTGGTTGCCGCCGTTCGCCAAGCGTGTGTTGTCACTCACCAGCCTTTCACAAGCGCTGTAACGCTCAGCGCTCTCAAGGCGCAGTTAAGGGGCACCGGACACGTCCACCCGGCCGGGCCCCGGTCGCCGGCCCCGGTCAGGCCGCCTGGAGCTCCAGGCGGGCACCGAATTCGCGCACCGCCGACTCGTCCCCGTACGGGATCAGCCGCTGCTGCAGATCCTCCAGGTACTCCGCTCCCCGGCTGGAGCGCACCGACCCCAGCAGCTCCATCGCCCGCGTGCCGGTGTGGCAGGCCTGCTCCACCTCGCGCATCTGGACCTGGGCCGTGGCCAGCAGCACCAGGCCGATGCCCCGGCGGCGGGTCCGGGACTCCGGGTGGCCGGCCAGGGACTCCTTCGCGCGGCGCGCCGCGGCCTCCGCCTGGCCGAGGTCGCGGTGGCAGTGCGCCAGCTCGTCCGCGAGATAGGCGCGGTCGAAATGGGCGATCCAGTCGGGGTCGTCGCCCGTGCCCGGCTCGGCCCGCTCCATGGCGGCCAGTGCCCGGCCCGTCACCGCCTGGCAGGTGCGGGCGTCGCCGAGCAGGGCGTGACCGCGCGCCTCCGCGGCGTAGAACATCGCCTCCGCCCTCGGGGTGACGCGCCCGCGCGCGCCCTCCTGCGCGGCCCGCGCCAGCTGGGCGATCTCCCGGGGGTTGCCGAGCTGCGCGGCGAGATGGCTCATCGAGGCGGCCAGCACATAACCGCCGTACGCCCGGTCGCCCGCCGCCTGGGCCAGGCGCAGCGCCTGGATGTAGTAGCGCTGGGCGAGCCCCGGCTGACCGGTGTCGACCGCCATGTACCCGGCGAGTTCGGTGAGGCGGGCGACCGCCGCGAACAGCTGTCGGCCGACCGATTCGCGGTACGCCCCGGAGAGCAGCCCGGAGACCGCGCTGTTCAGGTAGTGCACCAGGACCGGCCGCACATGTCCGCTGCCGAACCGGTGGTCGAGATCGACCAGCGCGGTCGTCATCGCCCGCACCGCCTCCACGTCCGAGATCCCGACCCGGGCGCCGGCGGCCCGTGCCACCTGCGGGTCGGCGCCGGTGATCAGCCAGTCACGGCTGGGTTCGACGAGCGCGGACGAGGCGACCGCCGAACCGGACAGGAAGTCGCGGCGGCCGACATCGCTGCGCCACAGCTCGCAGACCTGCTCGATCGCGCCGATCACGGTCGGGGCGAACTGGAGGCCGACGCCGGACGCCAGGTTCTTGCCGTTGGCCATGCCGATCTCGTCGATCGTGACCGTACGGCCGAGTTTGCGGCCGAGGGCCTCGGCGATGATTCCCGGTGCCCTGCCGCGTGGCTGCTGGCCGCGCAGCCAACGGGCCACGGACGTCTTGTCGTAGCGCAGGTCGAGCCCGCGTTCCGCGCCGACCATGTTGACGCGGCGGGCGAGGCCGGCGTTGGAGCATCCGGCTTCCTGAATGAGCGCCTGGAGCCGTTCGTTCGGCTGGCGGGCGACGAGAGGCCTGGCTGCCATGTTTCCCCCTGAGGCCGCAGTGATCATTGAGCCGATCACTGCCCGGCGAATACGCGGAAAATGCACAGATTCATCGTGTTCGTCACGTGCGTCGTGTTCCTTGCCATTCATGTCGGCATATGACAGAGGCCGACCGTTCCGGACCCGCACGACGACTATCCGGCGGTTGCCCGTATGTGGCTACCCGCCCTGGCCGACACCGCCTCACGCGCGCCCCCGCCCATGCATCCATGCGCCCCGTGTGCCGGATCGATACACCGTGACCGCAGCCGCCACGCCCGTAACCCCGGGTGTTGGCCGTAGTTGTGCTGTGCGTGGAAGAGCCCATCGCAGTCGAAGAGCCCGTCGGAGTCATGGAAGCCGCGAAGGTCCCCCAACAGCGGAGCGAGCAACTGCTCGACGCGGCGGTGCGGTACACGGAGGAGCGGCACTGGGACGTGTGCCCCGGCACCTGGCTGGAGGCGGCGGAGGGGACCGAGCAGTGCTCCTGCGGCGACACCGGCTGCGACGCCCCCGGCGCCCACCCCACCGGCCCCGACTGGGCGGGCCAGGCGACCGGGAGCGGGGCCGCCGCCCGCCGGATGTGGTCCAGGCACCCGAAGGCGTCGATCCTGCTTCCCACCGGCCGCAGCTTCGACGCGATCGACGTACCGGAGTCCGCCGGCTTCCTGGCGCTGGCGCGGATGGAACGGATGGGCCTGCCGCTGGGCCCCGTCATCTGCAGCCCCGACCGGCGGATGTTCTTCTTCGTGCTGCCGGGCGCGGCGGCCAAGTCGGACGATCTGGTACGGAAGTCGGGCTGGCGGGCCGCCACCATCGATCTGGCCGGCCGCGGCGAGGGCCACTACGTCACAGGTCCGCCGACCCGGGTCGGCGCCCGCGGAGCGGTGCAGTGGGCCCGCCGCCCCACCCCCGCCAACCGCTGGCTGCCGGACGCGGAGGAGCTCATCAGCCCGCTCGCCTACGCCTGCGCCAGGGAAGCCGCCGACGCGCGGGCCCGCCTCTCCAGGGACGCCCTTTCGTAGGCTGGTCCCGGAACACGGGGCCACCGAAAGGCAGAGGCATCATGCGTGACCGCGCAGAGACCGACAGAACGGTACGGGCGGACGGGGCGGAAGAGGCGGGCGGAGCCGGTGAGGCGACGCCCGCCGTTCGCGTACAGGGGCTGTGGAAGCGGTTCGGGCAACAGACCGCGGTCGCCGGGATCGATCTGGAGCTGCCCGCGGGCAGGTTCATCGGCCTGGTCGGTCCCAACGGCGCGGGCAAGACCACCACGCTGTCGATGGTCACCGGGCTGCTCCGCCCCGACCAGGGCAAGGTCGAGGTCGCCGGCCACGACGTGTGGCACGACCCGGTCGAGGTGAAGTCCAGGATCGGCGTGCTCCCGGAAGGGCTGCGGCTCTTCGAGCGGCTCTCGGGGCGCGAACTCCTCGCGTACACCGGCCGCTTGCGCGGGCTGCCGGGCGCCGAGGTCGACAAACGGGCCACCCAGCTCCTCGATGTGCTCGACCTGGCGGGCGCCCAGCACAAACTGGTCGTCGACTACTCGACCGGCATGCGGAAGAAGATCGGGCTCGCGGTCGCGCTGCTGCACAACCCCGAAGTGCTGTTCCTGGACGAGCCGTTCGAGGGCGTCGACCCGGTCTCGGCGCAGACCATCCGCGAGGTCCTGGAGCGGTACACCCGCTCGGGGGCGACCGTCGTCTTCTCCAGCCATGTGATGGAGCTCGTCGAGTCGCTCTGCGACTGGGTGGCCGTCATGGCGGCCGGCACGATCCGGGCCCAGGGCACCCTGGCCCAGGTGCGCGGCGACGCGCCCTCGCTGCAGAACGCCTTCCTCGAACTCGTCGGCGCCGGCTCCCGCGCCACCGACGGCTCCCTCGACTGGCTGGACGGCAAGCGATGAGCGTGCTCGACGCCCCCGTGGGCGCCGCCGCCGGCCGGCCCGCGGGCGAGAACCTCGTCCCCGTCTTCGTGCGGCTGAAGCTGACCCTGCTGCGCAACGGGCTGCGGCAGTCGGCCGGCCGGCGGGCCGCGTACATCACCTCCGTCGTCGTCACCCTGCTGTGCGCCGCGGGCCTGCTGCTCGGGCTGACCGCGCTGCACGGGCACGCTCATGCCGCGTCCCTCGTCGTGCTGCTGGCGGGGGTGGCGGCGGTCGGCTGGGCCGTGATGCCGCTGTTCTTCCCCAGCGGTGACGAGACCCTCGACCCGAGCCGGCTGGTGATGCTGCCGCTGCGGCCGCGCCCGCTGGTCTCGGCGCTGCTGGTGTCCTCACTGGTCGGGATCGGTCCGCTGTTCACGCTCTGCCTGGCGGCCGGGTCGGTGTTCGCGGTGGCGCGGGGGGCGGCCGGCGCGGTGTTCGCCGTGGTGGCCGCACCGCTCGCGCTGCTGGTGTGCGTGGCGCTGGCGCGGGCCGTGGCCACGGCCAACACCCGGCTGCTGACATCGCGCAAGGGCCGCGATCTCGCGGTGCTCAGCGGTCTGGTGATCGCGGTGGGCTTCCAGGTCGTCAACTTCGGTGCGCAGCGGCTCGGCCGGGCCGGCGGGCTGTCCGCGCTCGACCCGGTCGCGGACGTGGTGCGCTGGCTGCCGCCCGCCTCGGCGATCGGGGCGGTGGACTCGGCGGCGCGGGGCTCGTACGGGCAGGCGTCCGTGCAGCTGCTGCTCTCCGCCGCGGCGCTGGCCGCGCTGCTGTGGCTGTGGCAGCGGAGTCTGGTGAAGCTGATGACTGCCCCGGACGGTTCGACCCTGGCCGCCGCCGGTCCGGGCCGCGAGAAGGCCGGCAAGAGCGGCTCCGGGCTCGCCGCGCTGCTGCCCCAGGGGCGCACCGGGACGGTGATGGAGCGCAGTCTGCGGTACATCGCACGCGATCCGAAGACCAAGGCCGCCTGGACCACGGCGCTGGCGATCGGGCTGATCGTACCGGTCCTCAACGCGCTCCAGGGCACCGGCTCGGTCTACTTCGCCTGCTTCGCCGCCTGGATGCTCGGCATCCAGATGTACAACCAGTTCGGGCAGGACACCTCCGCGTTCTGGATGGTGGCGCTGACGATCTCCTCGACCCGGGACGCCTACCTGGAACTGCGGGCGCGGGCACTGGCGTTGCTGCTGATCACGCTGCCCTACACGATCGTGGTGTCGGTGGTGACCGCCGCGATGCTCGACGACTGGGCCGCGCTGCCGGAGGTCATGGGGCTGTCGCTCGCCCTGCTGGGCGGGATGCTGGCGACGGGCGCGGTGGCCTCGGCGAACTTCCCGTACTCGATCCCGCAGGACGGGGCGTTCAAGAACGTGGCGCCGGGACAGGCCGGGCTCGCCTGGATCTCGATCTTCGGCGGCATGGTCTCGGCGGGGCTGCTCTGCGCACCGCTGATCGCGGTGACGATCTGGCTGCACGTCGCGGACCACGAGCAGTGGCTGTGGCTGCTGCTGCCGGTGGGGGCCGTATACGGGGCGCTGATCGCCTGGGCGGGGCTGCGGGCCGCCGCCCCGCGCACGGCGGACCGGCTCCCGGAGATCCTGGCGGCGGTCAGCAAGGGCTGAGGGCCGAGGCGGGCGAGGGCCGAGGCGGGCGAGGGCCGAGGCGGGCGAGGGCCGAGGGCGGCCGCCGCCCGGCCCCCGGCCGCCGCCCGGCCCCCGGGCGGCGGCCGCGCCGCTCCCGTCACGGCGGTCCCCCGCCTCATTCCGCCATGACGGCCCGTCCCGCCACCCCGTCACGGCGAGACGGGCTCGCGCTCCTCCTGGGGGTCCTCGGCGAATTGCTCCAGGAAGGGTTCGACCGCCGCGCGCCAGCCCTCGGGCTGGTCGTAGTGGACGAGATGGCCGGCGTCGGCCACTTCCGCGTACTGCCCGCGCGGCAGTACGCGGACCATCTCCTGGGCCTCCGCCCGGCCCAGCTCGCCGTCGAGCCCTCGGAGCACCAGGGTCGGGCAGCGAACCTGCGCCAGTTCCTCCCAGTGCGCGTCGAACACCCAGGTCGCGCGGGACCGGAGCATCTGGTGGCGGGAGAAGACGGGGCGCCAGCCGTCGGCCCGCTCGGCCATCACCTCGGCGAAGAACTCGCCGCGGGCCGGGTTGGGCCGCTCCACCCAGGGGTCGTCCTCGCCGAACCACTTCCGTACGTCGGAGAGCGTCGCGAACGGCACCGGCCAGGACTTGAACCAGTCCTCCCACTCGCGCTGCGAGGCCGCGCCCAGCGCGGAGGCCCGCATGTCGCAGATGATCAGGGCCCGGACGAGATCGGGGCGCTTGGCGGCGAGCTGCCAGGCCGTGAGCGCCCCCATCGAATGCCCGACCAGGGTGACGGGGGCGAGGCCGAGCTGTTCGATCGCGGCCTCGACGTCGGCGACGTACGCATCACGGGTGTACGGGCCTTCGGCCGGCTTGTCGCTGCGGCCGTGCCCGCGCTGGTCGAGGCCGACCGCCCGGTGCCGCTCCGTGAGCCAGCGGGCGGTCGAGGCCCAGTGCGCGGCCCGGCCCATCAGGCCGTGGAGCAATAAGACCCCGGGGGCGCGCTCGCCCTCCGTGCGCCCCTTGGGCGGGTCGGCGAACTCCCAGGCCGCGAGGCGTACGCCGTCGGTCCCGGTCACATCGATGCGCCGCACCATATGTCCTGGCACCCCCTTCTGGTCCTCGATCACCGCTTGATCACTGCTCGATCGCCGCCTGGCCGCGTCGCCAGACTATCGAACTTGTATTCGAAAACTGGCTTCTGCCACCCAACACCCCTCGTTCGAGTGACCGGTTCCAAGGATTGACCGCGGTGGCGGAGGGGAGACCTTCTCCGGGAGGCGGGCCACTCGGGGATGAGGGCCCGTGGGGATCGACCTCGAGAGCTCGGGGCTCCAGGTCGAAGCAGGGGAGGACAGGCCCCGGCGCCGCGAGGCGCCGGGGCCCTCTGGTTCCGGGAAAGCCGCCGGCGGCGATACGCGTCGGCAGTCGCCGTCGACGGTTCCGGTTCCGGGAGCGGCGGTGTGCGGTTCATGGGCCCCGGCGCACGATTCACGGGCGGCCGGAACCCCGGCCACCACCCTCCGGTACGCATGCCGGACCTGCCGGACCTGCCAGTACGACGGGCGCATGCACCTGCTCCCTCCCCGACCGCGCGGCCAGGTGGCCGACACTCTCAGGTATGCCTCAGCCACAGCCTGGCACGGGATCCGTCCGGGCGCTGCCATTCCGGACGGAAACAAGCGGCGGACGAGCCGCCTCAACGCTCCGGCGGCTCCCCGGCCGCGAAATCCGGCCGAGCAGCGCCCCGACAGCGCGTATTCGGCCGCCGGGTGTCCGCTCGACCGCGTCCCACCGGCCGACGCCCCCTCAGCGGCGCCGGACGGCAGTGGTTCCCCCCAGGGAGACTCTCAGCGCTTGGCCACGAACACGTGCGAGGCGACCTCGGTGTCCAGCTCCGCCGCCTCACCGCTGCTGCCGACCAGCACGCCGCCGGGCGACTGGGTCACGCTGACCACGGAACCGGGCTGCACACCCGCGCGCCGCAGCGTGTACATCAGCTGGGCGTCCGTCTGGATCGGCTCACCGATCCGGCGCACGACCACCGTCTTGCCGTCCGCCCCCGGGTCGAGCTCCGACAGGCTCACCATGCCCTCGTCGAGGAACGGGTCGGCCTCGGCCTTCTCGCCCAGCTCCTCCAGGCCCGGGATCGGATTCCCGTACGGCGACTCCGTCGGGTGGCGCAGCAGCTCCAGCACCCGCCGCTCCACCGCCTCGCTCATCACATGCTCCCAGCGGCACGCCTCGGCGTGGACCTGCTCCCACTCCAGGCCGATCACATCGACGAGCAGGCACTCGGCGAGCCGGTGCTTGCGCATCACGCGCGTCGCCAGGCGGCGCCCCTCGTCGGTCAGCTCCAGGTGCCGGTCGCCCGCGACCTGCACCAAGCCGTCACGCTCCATCCGTGCCACCGTCTGGCTTACCGTCGGACCGCTCTGGTCCAGCCGTTCCGCGATCCGGGCGCGCATGGGGACCACGCCTTCCTCTTCGAGTTCGAGGATGGTGCGGAGATACATCTCCGTGGTGTCGATCAGTCCGGACATTCGTGCCCCTCGATGCTGTGACAGGAAAACGTCGTAAGCGCTGCGCGCTGGCCCTCCTTCAATTCTGACGCATACCGCCGACAACCGTGCCGGGCCGGTCGAACACCGTGCGGCGGAGCCGGGCAGGCGGTATTGACATGTCACTGGTCCAGACCGCAACGTGATCGCGGCACGGACACCCGTGAACACTTCCCCCGCCGGAAAGGGCTCCTCGATGAGCGACAGCAAGCTGGCCGGTCAGTTCTTCGACGCAGCGATCGGTCTGCTGGAGCGGGTACGCGACGAGGAGTCCGGCAACGTCGCGGCCGCCGGTGCCGCGATCGCCGACACCGTCGAGGCGGGCGGCAGGCTCTTCGCCTTCGGCGCCGGACACTCCTCGCTCGCCGCGCAGGACGTCGTCTACCGGGCGGGCGGCCTCGCCCTGATGAACCTGATGGCCGTACCGGGGACGGTCGGCGTCGACGTCATGCCCGCGACACTCGGCTCCGCGCTGGAGCGGGTCGACGGACTGGCGGGCGCCGTGCTGGACTCCAGCCCCGCCGCGGCCGGCGACATCCTCGTGATCATCTCGCTCTCCGGACGCAACGCCCTCCCGGTGGAGATAGCGCTGAACGCACGGGCGCTCGGCCTGAAGGTCATCGGCGTGACATCGGTGGCGTACGCGGACGGCACCCGCTCCCGGCACAGCTCGGGCGGCTTCCTGCGGGACCACTGCGACATCGTGCTCGACAGCAAGATCGCCATCGGCGACGCGGAGCTGAGGCTCGAGGGCATCGAGGCACCGTTCGCCCCCGCGTCGACGGTCGTCACCAGCGCGCTGATGCAGGCCATGATGGCCGCCGCGGCGGAGCAGCTGGTGGCCCGGGGCATCGAGCCGCCCCTGCTGCGCTCGGGGAACGTCGACGGCGGCCATGAATGGAACGGCCGCGTGATGACGGAGTACCGGGACCGGATCTTCTATCGCCGCTGATCGCGCCGGGCCGCGGGCCGCCCCGCTACGGGCACGTCGGCAGCACGACCCGGACCGTCAGGCCGCCGCCCGGGTTCGCCGTCGCACTCGCCTCGCCGCCGTGCGCCCTCGCGATCGACGCCACGATGGAGAGCCCCAGGCCGGCTCCCTCGCCGGGAGCGTGGCGGCGGGCCTGCGCCCGGCGGAACGGCTCGAACAGCAGCGGCACGGTCGCCGCTTCCACCACCGGCCCGGTGTTGGCGACCTCCAGACCGCCCGATCCCACCCGGATCCGTACCGTCCCGCCGGGATGGTTGTGGCGCAGCGCGTTGGCGACCAGGTTGTGCACGAGATGGCCCAGCAGGACCGGGTCGCCCTCGGCCGGCAGTGGCCGGGCCTGAGCCTCGACGGTGATGGAACGGTTCTTCGCCTCCGGCTCCAGCGCCTCGGTCACCGTGGCCGCGATCGCGTCCAGTTCGACCCGTTCGCGCCGCCGCAGGCCCTCGTCACAGACCGCGAGGAGCAGCAGTCCCTCGATGAGCTGCTCGCTGTCGGCGGCGGTGTCGATGAGTTTGTCCCGGATCCAGGCGACCTTCTCGGGCGGCGGGTCGTCGGCGAGGCCGATCTCGGCTGCGGCCCGCTGCACGGCGAGCGGGGTGCGCAGCTCGTGGGCGGCGTTGGCGGCGAACCGCTGGCGGGCGGCGACCAGCTCCTCGATCCGGTCGAGCATCCCGTCGAAGGTGTCGGCCAGTTCCTTGAGCTCGCCGGGCGGGGCCTTCAGCGCGAGGCGTTCGTGCAGGTTGCTGCCGGAGAGCCGGCGGGCGCGGGCGGTGATGACGCCGACCGGCCGCAGCACCCGGCCCGCCATCCACCAGGCGAGCACGACGGAGAGCGCCGAGTAGACGGCGAGGGAGGCCCCGGAAACCGTCAGCAGCTGGTTGAGCGCGGCGTCCCCGGCCGCGGTGGTGACCCTCTTCGCCACCGCGTACTGCCCGGGTTCCATGACCACGGTCTGCGCCCAGTCCGACGACGACGGCTCGGGCATGGCGGCCACGCCCGACCGGACGGCGGAGGCGGTGGCCCCGTCGGGGACCGCCGGGGCCACCGCTGTCAGCACACTGGCATAGAGGCGCTCGCTGACCAGCAGGTAGACCAGCCCCATCAGCAGGGCGCCGGCCAGCACCAGCAGTCCGCCGTACAGCGCGGTGAGCCGGGCGCGCTCGCTCCTCACCGGCGCTCCCCCGGCCGGTCCGCGGGGCCGTCGTCCGGCTGGTCCGCCGACCCGCTCACCGGTCCGGCCGCGGGGCCGTGGTGCCCCGGCCTGTCCGCGAGGCCGTCCCCGATGCGGTAGCCGGCCCCCGGGACCGTCTCGATCACCGGGGGCGCGCCCAGTTTGGCGCGGAGCTTGGACAGGGTGACCCGGACCGCGTTGGTGCGGTAGCTGGTGTCCCCCTCCCACACCTCCTCGATCAGGTCGTCGCCGCTGACGACCGCGCCCTCGGCCCGCAGCAGGGCCTCCAGCACGGCGAACTCCTTGCGGGAGAGCGAGAGGTAGCGGCCGTCGCGGCAGACCTGGCGGCGGGCGGTGTCGAGCGTCAGCCCGGCCCGCTCCAGGACCGGCGGGAGAGCGGGGCGGGCACGGCGGCCGAGCGCCAGGACCCGGGCGAGGAGTTCGTCGTACGCGAACGGCTTGGTCAGGTAGTCGTCGGCCCCGAGCCCGAGGCCGGCCACCCGGTCCCTTACCGTCCCGGACGCGGTGAGCATCAGGATCCGGGTCAGCAGGCGCATGCCGACGACCCGCCGGCACACCTCGTCGCCGTGCAGCCCCGGCAGATCGCGGTCGAGGATCATCACGTCGTACGCGCCGAACCGAAGCCGGTCCAGCGCCGCCCGGCCGTCGGGGGCGATGTCCACCGCGACGGCGTCGCGGCGCAGCCCCTCGGCGATCATCCCCGCCAGGAATTCCTCGTCCTCCACCACCAGCACACGCATGCGCCCTGTTTAGCCCAAAGCGATGTTTCGTCGGTGTAAGCATCCGGGCTGAGAGAAACGAAACCGCGTCCTCGCGCACGCTCGAGCCGTACGTATCCGGCCTGTCAGCAACGGACGAGGAGTCCTCATGAACCCGGTTATTTCCCGCCGGACCACCTCCCGCACGCAGAGCCGCGGCGTCGTCGCCGCCTGCCTGATCGCCGCCGTCGTCCTGTCTGCCACCGCCTGCTCGGGCGACGGCGGCGGAAGCGGAAGCGGAACCAAGAGCGGCGGATCCGCTTCGGGCACCAAGAAGACGAACGAGGACCAGGCCCTGGAGCACCGCAAGTGTCTGCGGGAGCACGGCCTGGACGTCGCGGAGCCGAAGCCGGGCGAGGACAGCCGCGGAATAACCATCGGCAACGGCGGCAAGAGCAAGACAGAGATGGAGAAGGCGTTCAAGGCCTGCCAGGACAAGGCGGTCGGCGGCGGACCCAAGGAGCTCACCCAGGCCGAGAAGGACAAGATGCTCGCCTTCGCCCGGTGCATGCGCAAGAACGGCATCGACATGCCCGACCCGAAGTTCGACGGCGGGATGGCGCAGGCGCCCGCCGTACAGCAGAAGGACATGAAGAAGTTCGAGAAGGCCAACGCGGCGTGCGAAAGTGCCGGGCGGTGAGGCGCGGACGCGTCATGGTGGCCGCTGCGGCGGTCCTCACCGTGGCAGCCGGGTCACTGGCTCTCACCCAGTTCGGCTCCGCCGGGGAGACGGGCGGCCCGAGGAACACCGGGCTGCCCCCGGCCACCGCCGCGGTCGAGCGCCGCGACCTGCGCGACAGCGCCCAGGCGGACGGAACGCTCGGCTACGACAAGCAGCGCAAGATCAACGCGGGCGCGGCAGGCACCATGACCTGGACCCCGCGCACCGGCTCGACCGTCAAGCGGAACGAGCGGCTGTACGAGGTCGACGGCCGGGCGGTGTGGCTGATGTACGGCGCGGGGCCGATGTACCGGACGCTGAAGCCCGGCGACCGGGGCCGGGACGTGGAGCAGCTGGAGCGCAACCTCGCGGAGCTCGGCTACACCGGCTTCACCCCGGACGACGAGTACACCGAGCTGACCGCGGCCGCCGTCAAGCGCTGGCAGAAGTCCCACGACAGCGAGCGGACCGGAACGGTGGGGCCGCAGGACATCGCCTTCGCTCCGGCGGAGGTCCGGATCAAGAGCGTCGAGGCAGCCGTCGGCGAACTGGCCCAGCCCGGCGCTCCGGTCCTCACCACGACCGGCTCCGAGCGCATCGTGACGTTCGAGCTCGACGTCGCCGAGACCCAGCTCGCCAAGGCGGGCACCAAGGTCACCGTCGATCTGCCGGACGGCAGCAGCGCGGCCGGGTCGGTCTCCTCGGTCGGCCGGACGGCGAAGCCCGGCAAGAACCCGCAGGACAACAGCCCCAAGGTCACCCTGACCGTCTCCTTCGACAAGCCGGACCAGGTCGGCGGCTTCGACCAGTCGCCGGTCACGGTGAACCTGACCGGCGAACTGCACAAGAACGTCCTCAGCGTCCCGGTGAACGCGCTGCTCGCGCTGCCCGGCGGCGGCTTCGGCCTCCAGGTCGTCCAGGACGGCACGGTCCGCGAGGTGAAGGTCGAGCTCGGCATGTTCGCCGAGGGCCGGGTCGAGGTGTCCGGCGGCGGGCTGCGCGAGGGCATGAAGGTCGGGGTGCCGAAAGTATGAGCACGGTCGTCGGCCTCAGCGGCGTCACCAAGGAGTACCCGGGCCCGGTCGCCGCCCTGCGCGGGGTGGACCTCACCGTCGAGGAGGGCGAACTCCTCGGCATCGTCGGCCCGTCCGGCTCCGGCAAGTCCACGCTGCTGCACATCATCGGCACCCTGGACCGCCCCACCGCCGGGTCCGTCCACATCGCGGGGCACGACGTGGCGGCGCTCTCCGACCGCAGGCTCTCCGCGCTGCGTGCCCAGCACGTCGGCTTCGTCTTCCAGGCGTTCCACCTGGTGCCGGGCGTCAGCGCCCGCGACAACGTCGCGGAGGGCCTGCTGTACTCGGGCCTCTCCCGTACCGTACGCCGCCGCAAAGCCGCCGCCGCGCTGGAGCGGGTCGGGCTCGCCGACCGCCTCGACCACAAGCCGCACCAGCTCTCCGGCGGACAGAAACAGCGGGTCGCCATCGCGCGGGCCGTCGTGGGGGAACCCGCGCTGCTGCTGGCCGACGAACCGACCGGGGCGCTCGACTCGGCGTCCGGGGAAGCGGTGATGAAGCTGCTGCGCGACCTCAACCGGGAGGGCGCCACCATCGCGGTCATCACGCACGACACCGAGATCGCCCGGGACCTGCCGCGCGAGGTGCGCATCCGGGACGGCCAGGTGGTCGCGGACGTACGCAACCCGTCCGCGGACGCACGCGATCAGCCCCCGGGCATGCGCGATCCGTCCGCGGATGTGCGCGACATCTCCGGAAACGGCCGCTCGCCCGCCACGACGGGAGCGGACCGGTGAGGGCGCGGCGCGCGGACCGCGGCGCCGACGGCCGGGGGCGTCTCAAAGCGGCCCGGCTCGGCCCCCGGGACGTGCTGCACGTCGGCTCGGCGGGACTACGCAACCGGCCGATGCGGGTCGTGCTCTCCGCCCTGGGCATCGCCATCGGCATCGCGACGATGATCTCGGTCGTGGGCATCTCCGCCTCCAGCCAGGCCCAGCTGCTCCGGGAGCTCGACAAGCTGGGCACCAACCTGCTCGTGGCCTCCCCCGGCGATTCGATGTTCGCCGGGCAGGACGTCAAGCTGCCCGAGGACGCGGTCGGGATGGTGGGCCGCATCAAGGGCGTCCAGGAGGTGGGCGCGACCGCCGACCTCGACACGACCGCACGCCGCCACGAGAAGATCGACAAGGACGACACGGGCGGGATCGTCGTCAAGGCGACCACCGGCGACCTGCTGCGGGTGCTGCGCGGCGAGGTCCACAGCGGCAGCTGGCTCAACAACGCGACCGGACGCTACCCCTCCGTCGTGCTCGGCCATGTCTCCGCGGAGCGTCTCGGCATCACCGCTCCGGGCCAGCAGGTGTGGATCGGCAACCGGTACTTCACCGTGGTCGGCATCCTCGCCCCGCTGCCGCTCGCCCCGGAGATCGAACGCTCCGCACTGGTCGGCTGGGAGGGTGCGAAGCGCCTGCTCGGCTTCGAGGGCCACCCGACGTCGGTGTACGAGCGCTCGGCCGACGCGGCGGTGCAGGACGTGCGCAAGGTCATGGCGGCGACGGTCGACCCGCAGAACCCGCAGAACGTGAAGGTCACCGACCCGTCGTCGGCGCTCCAGGCCAAGGCGGCGACCGAGGGGGCGTTCAGCAGCCTGCTGCTGGGCCTGGGCGGCATCGCGCTGCTCGTCGGCGGCGTCGGGGTGGCCAACACCATGATCATCTCAGTGCTGGAGCGACGGTACGAGATCGGGCTGCGCCGCTCGCTCGGCGCGACCCGGGGCCAGATCCGCGTCCAGTTCGTCACGGAGTCGCTGATGCTCTCCGGCCTGGGCGGCCTGGCGGGCGTGGCGCTCGGCGCGGCAGCGACCGGGGTGTACGTGTACTCCGGCGGGCTGCCCTGGGTGGTGCCGCCGTGGGCGGTCGGTGGCGGCTTCGGAGCGACGCTGGTGATCGGCACGATCGCGGGCCTCTACCCGGCCGTGCGGGCGTCCCGTCTCTCACCGACGCTGGCGCTGCACGCGGCGTGAGGACGGCCCCGGCCGGGGTCGGTGCCGGGCTCCACGCCGGGGCCCGGCACACCCTGGCCGGACCGCGTCTCCTACGGCCGCTTCGTCACCTGCGCCAGGTCCACCGCCGCCGCCACCCGCACCGCCACGCTCTCCGCGTACGCCGCGTCGGGGCGTTCGAAGGCGGCGCGGTGGGCGGAGCGCAGGAACGTCACCACGCCCAGCGTGCGCCCCCGGCTCCGCAGCACCGCGCACAGCGCGTGCACGGCGTCGCCCGGCCACTGCCGCTCGGCCGCCCACACCGCGGCCCCGGACCCGGCATCCGCGCTCGCCCGCACCGACCCCGTACGGTCCACCGCCTGGAGGGCCGGATGCCCCGCCGCGTACCGCAGCGGAATGGAACCGCCGGCCACCGGCAGGCACGGCCCCGGCTCACCGGCAGGGGTCGCCGCCACCCGCACCAGCCGCTCCCCCGCCACCACATCGACCAGTGCGTGGTCCGCGAAGCCCGCGAGCGCGTAGTCCAGGTAGGACGTCGCCGCCTCCATCGGGTCCTCGCACTCGGACGCCGACCGCGAGGCCCGGTGCAGCTGGTTCGACCGGAACCGCATCCGGGCCGCCTCCTGCGCCGCCAGCTTCTCCTCCGTCACGTCCTGGAACAGCCAGCCCACCCCCAGCGGAACCGGCTCCTCGGCGAGCGGCGAGGCCAGCTGCAGAAATCCGCTGCGCCAGCACCGCCGCCGCTGCCCCTCCGCCGTCCGCAGCGTCACCCACAGCTCGGCGGGCGCCGGTGGTGCGCCCTCGGCGAGCACATGCTGCAACGCGCCCTCCAGGTCCTCGACGCCCTGCACGATCAGCTCGCCCAGCGGGCGCCCCAGCAGCGTCGTACGGCCGCCGCCCAACGCCCGCGCCGCGTGCGCGTTGACGATCGTCGGCCGCAGATCCGCGTCGACCAGCACCACACCCCAGGACGCGTCCTCGAACAACGCCTCGCTCAGCGCGATCGACCGTTCCAGATCGATCTGCGCATGCACCTCGCTGAATGCGCAGTACACCCCGGCCGGTCTGCCGTCCGCGCCCCGGACCCCGGCCGACTGGGTCCGCACCAGCACCCGCCCGCCGTCCTTCCGCAGCAGCGCGAACTCATGCACCCGACGCCCCGGCGCATCCATCGCCGCCATCAGCCGCCCCTGCACCTCCACCGCGTCCGCCCGCCGCACCGCCCACCCGGCGAACCCGGGCCGACCCACGGCCTCCTGGGCGGACCAGCCCAGGATCCGCTCGGCCTCGCGGTTCCAGTGGGTGATCGTGCCGTCCGCGTCGAACGCGCAGAGCGCGGCGTCCATCCCGTCGAGCAACGCCGCGAGCAACTCGGCCCCGGGCCCCGCCCCCGGCCCCTCGTCGGGTCCGAGCGCGTCGGCCGTTCCACTGCTTGTGGACGCACTCACCCCATACCCCCCGCAGGACGCATCCGGCATTTCCGCACGTCAGACCATTGAACTCGAAGGTGACCCGGCACACACCGACTTCCCGGAAATCGACCGGCGCATTAATTCGCTTGTGCGGTGCCGGGGACGTTCCTAGGCTGCTGCCACACGTGAAAGGAGGTGTTCCGGAAGTGATTTCTTCTCGGACTCGTGAGGTGGCTGCGGGCTGACGCCCGTTGTCGCGCACTTTGCAGTGCAGGCCGGACGTCGGCCAATCCCAAGCAGTCACCGACCCGCAGGCTCGCCGGTAAGTCCGGCCGGCTCCTCCGCAAGGAGGGTCCAGAGCCTGCGGGTCTCTGCATGTCCAGATGGGGCTGGGCTGCTACGGGCACAGGCGCTCCACGCGCCAGTCCTCGCTGCCTTCCTCGCGTACGTACCGCAGCCGGTCGTGCAACCGGTTCTCGTGTCCCTGCCAGAACTCGATCGTGTCGGGGACGACGCGGAAACCGCCCCAGTCCGGGGGCGCGGGGACCTGTTGGCCCTCGGGGTAGCGGGCCGCGAGCTCCTCGTAGCGGGTGAGCAGCTCCTCTCGGGAGCCGATCACCGTCGACTGGGGGCTCGCCCAGGCGCCGAGCTGGGAGCCGTGCGGGCGGGTGCGGAAGTAGGCGGCCGTCTCGTCGCGGCCGACGCGGTCCGCCCGGCCGGTGACGATGACCTGGCGGGCCATCGGGTGCCAGGGGAAGAGCAGCGAGACGTACGGGTTGGCGGTCAGCTCGCGGCCCTTGCGGGATTCGTAGTTGGTGAAGAAGACGAAGCCCCGCTCGTCGTACTTCTTCAGCAGCACGGTGCGCGAGGAGGGCCGGCCCTCGGGGGTGGCGGTGGAGACCACCATGGCGTTGGGCTCGTGGAGCAGCCCGCCGACGGCGACCTGCCGGAACCAGTGGGCGAACTGCTGCATCGGGTCGGCGGCCAGCGTGTCCTCGGTGAAGCCCTCGGAGCGGTACTGCTCGCGCATCGCGGCCGGATCGGTGATGGAATCGGAGGGTGAATCTGCGGTGGGCACGGGGTCATCCTGCCGCAGCGGCGGGCCGGGCCCGGCAAGGAGGGTGGCGCGGGAGCGGGGCCGATTCGAGGTCCTGTGCCGGATGTCACGCTTCCCGTGTCCCGGGTGACCCGCCAGTATCTGAGGCAGGCCACTGTGGCCCGCGCAGAGCCGTCGACCGAGGGAGCCGCCATGTCCGACTTCGTACCGGGACTAGAGGGAGTCGTCGCGTTCGAGACGGAGATCGCCGAACCGGACAAGGAAGGCGGTGCGCTCCGTTACCGGGGCGTCGACATCGAGGATCTCGTCGGCCATGTGTCGTTCGGCAACGTCTGGGGCCTGCTGGTCGACGGGGCGTTCAACCCCGGTCTGCCGCCGGCCGAGCCTTTCCCGATCCCGGTGCACTCCGGGGACATCCGGGTCGATGTGCAGTCCGCGCTGGCGATGCTCGCCCCCGTGTGGGGTCTGAAGCCGCTGCTCGACATCGACGAGGAGACGGCCCGCAACGATCTGGCGCGGGCCGCCGTGATGGCGCTGTCGTACGTCGCCCAGTCGGCGCGCGGGCAGGGGCTGCCGATGGTCCCGCAGAGCGAGATCGACAAGGCGAACTCCGTGGTCGAGCGGTTCATGATCCGCTGGCGGGGCGAGCCGGACCCCAAGCACGTGAAGGCCGTCGACGCGTACTGGACGTCGGCCGCCGAGCACGGCATGAACGCCTCGACGTTCACCGCCCGCGTCATCGCGTCGACCGGCGCCGATGTGGCGGCGGCGCTGTCGGGTGCGGTGGGTGCCATGTCGGGTCCGCTGCACGGTGGCGCGCCGTCCCGGGTGCTCGGCATGATCGAGGAGATCGAGCGGAGGGGCGATGCCACCGCGTACGTGAAGAAGGCCCTGGACAAGGGCGAGCGGCTGATGGGCTTCGGGCACCGGGTCTACCGGGCGGAGGACCCGCGGGCGCGGGTGCTGCGGCGTACTGCCGAGGAGTTGGGCGCGCCGCGCTTCGAGGTGGCGCAGGCGCTGGAGAAGGCCGCGCTGGAGGAGCTGCACGCGCGGCGCCCGGACCGGGTGCTGGCGACGAACGTGGAGTTCTGGGCGGCGATCATGCTGGACTTCGCGGAGGTTCCGGCGCACATGTTCACGTCGATGTTCACGTGTGCCCGTACGGCGGGCTGGTCGGCGCACATCCTGGAGCAGAAGCGGACGGGCCGGCTGGTGCGTCCTTCGGCGCGTTACGTGGGTCCGGGCTCGCGTGATCCGCGGGAGATCGAGGGGTACGACCAGCTCGCGGCTCTGGGGAACTGAGCGCCGGTTTTGGTCAGACGGCTTTTGCGGACGGCTTTCTAGAGCTTGCCGCGGAGGGTGACGGTGCGGTGTCCGCCGAGGTGGCGCCGCACCTCCTGCTCGAAGTCGTGGGTCAGCTCAGCCCAGTTCCAGAACGTGAGGCCGAGCTGCCCGCAGGCGTAGTAGTCGTCCTCCCAGCTCCATCGGGCGATGCCGGAGGGCCGGTGGCAGGCGGGGCATTCCACGGCTCCTTCGCCGCCCTTCTCCCAGTCCGCGAACCGGCCCGCGAAGGGTTCCCAGGCGCCGTCGACCGGGGTCCAGGTGTCGTCGACCAGGCGAATCCCGGTGGCGCAGAGCGGGCAGGTGGCGGCTTGGGGCTCGCCCTGGCCGCTGTCGAAGACGGTTCTTCCGGTCGTGATGTGGAGGCCGTTGCTCCAGAGCTCGACCGGTTCCGGGTCGTCGACGGCCCTGGCGTAGTGCGGTCCGGGCGGGTTGCCGTGGCCGTCCCCGCCGAGGACACAGTCGGTGCGCTCGGCCGCGACGATCCCGTCGGCGACCAGCCGGTCAAGGAGCCCGGCGCCGAGCCGTGCGGCGTCCTGCTCGGTGGCGTCGAGGTCGACGATGGTCTGGAAGTAGTCGCCCACAGGTCCCCCGCGGTCAGTCGAGTACGTCGTCCAGCAGCAGCGCCCACTGTGCCACGACCCTCTGACGCCGGGCCGTGTCGTCGGTGAGGACGTTGGCCAGGCCCAGGCCCCGGGCCATGTCGAGGAGGCCCTGGACGGTTTCGCGTACGCCGGGCTTCGTCTCGTCGGCGACGAGGAGTTCGACGGCGATGCGGTGGGTCTCGCGGCCGACGCGGGCTTCGAGTTCGGTGACGCGGGGGCGGAGTTGTGCCTCGTTGGAGGCGGCCACCCACAGTTGGAGCGCGGCGCGGAAGAGCGGGCCGGTGTAGAGGTCGACGAGGGCGGCGACGACGTCCCTGCGCCCCTGGACGGGCAGGGCGCGCAGGGCGGCGGAGCGTTCCTCGGCGACGTACTCGACGGCTGCGGTGAACAGGTCCTCGCGGGTGGGGAAGTGGTGCTGGGCGGCGCCGCGCGAGACGCCCGCGCGTTCGGCGACGACGGAGACCGTGGAGCCCGCCCAGCCGTGCTCGGCGAGGCAGGCGACGGCCGCTTCGAGGAGCCGGCGGCGGGTGGCGCGGCTGCGGTCCTGCTTGGGGGTCCGGTCGGTGGGGGGCGTCACGGGGAACCTCCGAGAATGCCCTGGTCTTCGGGCCGGGAAGGATTAGGGCTCCTGTGGAGCAGGGCAGGGAAAGGTGATTCGCCGTCAGGGTGATTCGCTGTCCATCCCAGTCGCGACACGACCGCTCTCCAAGCGGTGCACGATTTCGGAATTGAGGGATCTGCGGGCGGACTTGGCCTCCTCGACCAGCCGGGCATGGAGGTCGGCGGGCAGCCTGAGCGTGACGCGCACTTCGTGATCCATGTCACGAACTCTAGTGGTACCGTGGTGTCATGGTGACACCAGATGCGCTCAAAGATACCGGGCATGCCCGGTACGCGTATCGGCTTCGTGTGTCGTCGACTGCTCATGCGGCGCTGATGGCGGAGTGGGGCCGGTGCCGGTGGATTCCGTCTCGTGCATCCCGCGCACACCACTATGGACTGCGCTTCGTGCGGAGCGAGAACCAAGCACGCACTCCCTCTTTCGGAACGCATCTACACCTGTGCCGCGTGCGGAGCCGTGTCCCCCAGGGACAAGAACTCCGCCCACGTGATGCTCATCCGGGCTGGTCTGAATCCGGCTGGTGTTGAGGGCATAGGACCTTCCGGAGCGCCGCTCCGGAAGGCGGCCTGAGCCAGAAATCCCCTCCTTCAGGGAAGGGGAGCAGTCAAAACACCCATGCGGGGTCCCGTCGTTCGAGGAAGGCCGTCATTCCTTCCCGGGCCTCGGCGGAGGCGAAGAGGGCCGCCGACCGGGCGATGAGGTCTTCGGCATGCTGGTCGAAGTTGCTCAGCACAGTAGCTGTGACCAGCTCCTTCGACGCCGCCAGCCCCTGCGGGGACGCCTTGCGCAGGCCGTCCAGGACGGGGGCGAGTGCCTGGTCGACGTCCTCGGCGTCCTCGGCGTCCTCGGCGGGCCCGGCGGCGAGCGTGATCAGGCCGATGCGGGCGGCTTCGGTTGCGTCGAAGCGTTCGCCGGTGAGGTAGTAGCGGGCGGCGGCGCGCGGGTCGGTGCGGGGCAGCAGGGGCATCGAGATCACTGCGGGGGCCAGGCCCAGGCGGGATTCGGTGAGGGCGAAGGAGGCCCCCGGGCCGGCCGCCGATATGTCGCAGGCGCCGAGCAGGCCGAGGCCGCCCGCCCGTACGTGGCCGGTGACCCGGGCGACGACGGGCTTGGGCAGGGCGACGATGCGCCGCATCAGTGCGACGAAGGCCGCCGGGTCGGGCGGTGCGGTCAGGTCGGCGCCCGCGCAGAAGGTGTTGCCGGTGTGGGTGAGGACGACGGCCCGTACGGTGTCGTCGGCCGCGCAGGCGTCCAGGGCGGCGGTGAGCTCGCCGACCAGGGCCGCGGAGAGTGCGTTGCGGTTGGCGGGCGAGTCGAGGGTGAGTGTGGTGATGCCCCTGTCGTGGGTGGGGTCGGCGAGCGCCGTCATGGTCGGTGGTCTCCTTGACCGTTGGTGGTCCTGCGGGCCTTCTCCCGGTCGCGCAGTTCGCGGCGGAGGATCTTGCCGGAGGTGGCGCGCGGGATCGCGTCGATGAATTCGGCCTGCCGGATCTTCTTGTACGGGGCGACGCGCTCGGCGACGTACGACATGACGTCGTCCGGCGTGAGGTCCGGTGCGGACGGCTGCCGGACGACGTAGGCCTTTGGGAGCTCGTTGCCGTCGGTGCCGTACACGCCGATGACGGCGGCGTCCGCGATCGAATCGTGGCCGAGGAGCAGTGCTTCGAGTTCGGCGGGGGCGACCTGGTAGCCCTTGTACTTGATGAGTTCCTTGACCCGGTCGACGACGTACAGCCAGCCTTCGGCGTCGACGTGTCCTATGTCGCCGGTGTGCACCCAGCCGTCGGCGTCGATCATGTCTGCGGTGGCCTCGGGACGGCCGAGGTAGCCCTTCATCACCTGCGGGCCGCGGATCAGGATCTCGCCGTCGGTGCCGGCCGGGGCGTCCTCGGAGCCGTCGCCGCCGAGCGGGGCGATCCGCATCTCGGTGCTGGGCAGTAGCCTGCCGACCGCGCCCGGGGGCGGGTTCTCGGCGGCGAGCGGGACGACATGGGTGCCGGGCGAGAGTTCCGTCATGCCGTACGCCTGGCGCACCGGCGGCAGTCCCAGGCGCCGGGAGCAGGCGGCGGCGAGCGCGGCGTCGAGCGGGGCGGCGGCGCTGACGACGTACTCCAGCGAGGAGAGGTCGTACCGCTCGACCGAGGGGTGTTTCGCGAGGGCGAGGACGATCGGCGGGGCCACGTACAGGCCGGTGATCCGGTGCTTCTCGATCGCGGCGAGGAACTGGTCCAGGTCGAAGCGTGGCAGTACGACGACGGTGGCGCCCATTCGCAGCGGGGCGTTCATCAGGGCAGTGAGCCCGTATATGTGAAAAAAGGGCAGAACGGCCAGGATGCGGGCGCCGGGGCCCATGGGGATGAAGGGGCGGAGCTGCTCCAGGTTGGTGCCCATGGAGCGGTGGGTGAGCATGACGCCCTTGGGGGTGCCGGTGGTGCCGGAGGAGTAGGGCAGGGCGGCGACGTCCTCGCCGGGATCGACGGTGACGCGGGGTTCGGGGGCGGTGGTGGCGAGCATGTCGAGTACGGAGGTGTGTCCCTCGGCCCGGTCGCAGACGAAGATCTGCTCGATCGAGCCGACGAGTGCGGAGGCCTCGCGGGCCGTCGCCAGGAGCGGGGAGACGGTGACGATCCAGCGGGCGGAGGAGTCGCGGAGCTGTTTGGCGAACTCCTCCGCCGTGGCCAGCGGGTGGACGGTGGTGACGGTGGCGCCGGCCCGGGTCGCGCCGAAGAACACGGCCGGGTAGGCGATGGTGTTGGGGCTGTGCAGGGCCAGTACGTCGCCCTTGCGCAGCCCTGCCTCGGCGAGCGCCGCGGCGATCTTGCGGTGGAAGGCGTCGAGTTGCCGGTAGGTGAGGGCGGAGCCGTCGTCCGTCCCGTCGATCAGGGCCACCGTGTCGCCGTACGCGGCGGTGGCCTCTCCCAGGACGGCGTCATGGATGGGCAGGTCGAGTACCGGTACGGCGGGGTAGTCGCTGTGGAACACGTGCACCATGGCGGGTCCCTTCGGGGCGGCGGTGCGGGAGACCGGAGCGGCTGTATCGGGGACGGACTGCCGTGGCTCAGTACGACTTGGGGAGGCCCAGGGACTGGTGGGAGACGTAGTTCAGGATCATTTCCCGGCTGACGGGGGCGATCCGGGCGACGCGGGCCGCCGTGATCAGGGACGCGAGGCCGTATTCGCGGGTGAGGCCGTTGCCGCCGAGGGTGTGCACGGCCTGGTCGACGGCCTTGACGCAGGCTTCGCCCGCCGCGTACTTCGCCATGTTCGCGGCCTCGCCGGCGCCGATGTCGTCGCCGTCGTCGTAGAGCCGGGCGGCCTTCTGCATCATCAGCCGGGCCAGTTCGAGTTCGATGTGGGCCTGGGCGAGCGGGTGGGCGATGGCCTGGTGGGAGCCGATGGGGTCCTTCCACACCTGGCGGGTCTTGGCGTAGTCGACGGCGCGGGCGAGTGCGTAGCGGCCCATGCCGATGCCGAACGCGGCGGTCATGACGCGTTCGGGGTTGAGCCCGGCGAAGAGCTGGAGGAGCCCGGCGTCCTCGTCTCCGACGAGCGCGTCGGCGGGGAGGCGTACGTCGTCGAGGACCAGCTCGAACTGCTTCTCCGGGGCCTGGAGTTCCATGTCGATCTGCGAGCGCCCGAAGCCGGGGGCGTCACGGGGGACGATGAAGAGGCAGGGCTTGAGCCGGCCGGACCGGGCGTCCTCGGTGCGGCCGACGATGAGGGTGGCGTCGGCGATGTCGACGCCGGAGACGAAGACCTTGCGGCCGGTGAGCAGCCAGTCCTCGCCGTCCTTGCGGGCGGTGGTGGTGATGCGGTGGGAGTTGGATCCGGCGTCGGGTTCGGTGATGCCGAAGGCCATGGTGAGGCTGCCGTCGGCGAGGCCGGGGAGCCACTGCTGCTTCTGGGCCTCGGTGCCGAAGCGGGCGATGACGGTGCCGCAGATCGCCGGGGAGACCACCATCATCAGCAGCGGGCTGCCGGCCGCACCCAACTCCTCCAGGACGATGGAGAGTTCGGCCATGCCGCCGCCTCCGCCGCCGTACTCCTCGGGGAGGTTCACGCCGAGGTAGCCGAGCTTGGCGGCTTCGGTCCACAGTTCGCGCGGGTGGGCGCCGTCGCGTACGACGGAGGTCATGTAGTCGCGTCCGTAGCGCTTTCCGAGTGCGGCGACGGCGGCGCGCAGGGCCTGGTGCTCTTCGGTTTCGAGGACGGTGCTCATCGCTTCGGTTCCTCCTGTACGTCTTGCACGACGGTCTGTGCGTCTTGTACGACGGCGAGCAGGGTGCCGACCTCCACCTGGAGGCCGGGTGCGGCGTGGAGTGCGGTGAGGGTGCCGGAGGCGGGGGCGAGGATGCGGTGTTCCATCTTCATCGCCTCCAGCCAGATCAGCGGCTGTCCGGCCGTGACCGCCGCCCCTTCGGCGAGCCCGTCCGCGACGCGGACGACGGTGCCGGGCATGGGGGCGAGCAGCGAGCCGGGTTCGGTGCGGTCGGTGGGGTCGGTGAAGCGGGGCAGGGCGGTGAGGGTGTACGAGCCGGTGGCGGTGTCCACGTACGCCTTGTCGCCGTGGACGGCGATGTCGTAGTGGCGGGTGATGCCGTCGGCTTCGAGGGTGACGCGGCGGGGCCGGGCGGCGACGACGCGTTCTCCGGTTTCGGGGACGGGGCCGGTGCGGGTGGTGCGGTAGGCGGCCTCGTGTTCGGTGCCGTCGGGTTCGGTGCGGTAGCGCTTGGTCCGGGGCTGGGAGGAGATGTTGCGCCAGGCGCCGAAGCGGGCCGGGCCGGCGCCGGGTGCCTGCTGCCGGGCGGCGGCGTCGGCGAGGGCGGCGGCCAGGGCGGCGAGGCGGGGTTCGGGATCGGCCTGGGCCGGGGCCCGGGTGAGGGCGTCCAGGTGGCGGTCGTAGAACCCGGTGTCGAGGCGGGCGGCGAGGAAGTCGGGGTGGCGCAGGGACCGTACGAGCAGCTCGCGGTTGGTGACCGGGCCGTGGATGCGGGCGCGTTCCAGGGCGCGGGCGAGCAGCCGTACGGCTTCGGTGCGGGTGGGGGCGTGGGCGACGACCTTGGCGAGCATCGGGTCGTAGTGGACGCCGATGGTGTCGCCGTCGGTGTACCCGGTGTCGAGGCGCAGTCCGGGTTCCCCGGGTACGTGGAACGTGTGCAGTGCTCCGGTCTGCGGCTGCCAGTCGCGGGCGGGGTCCTCGGCGTAGAGGCGGGCCTCGACGGCGTGGCCGTGCGGTGCGGGGGGTGCGGTGGTGGGCAGTGGTTCGCCTTCGGCGATGCGGAGCTGGAGGGCGACGAGGTCGAGGCCGAAGACCGCTTCGGTGACGGGGTGCTCGACCTGGAGGCGGGTGTTCATCTCCAGGAAGTACGGGCGTCCGTCGGCGGCGAGCAGGAACTCGACGGTGCCCGCGCCCTGGTAGCCGACGGCGTGCGCGGCGGCCACGGCGGCGTCGTGCAGCCGGCCCTGCAGCGCGTCGTCGAGTCCGGGGGCGGGGGCTTCCTCGATGACTTTCTGGTGGCGTCGCTGGAGCGAGCAGTCGCGGGTGCCGAGCGCCCAGACCCCGCCGTGCGCGTCGGCCATGACCTGGACCTCGACGTGCCGGCCGCGTTCCACGTACGGCTCGGCGAAGACCTCGCCGTCCCCGAAAGCGGCTGCCGCCTCCGCGGCCGCTGCCATCAACTCGGCGGGCAGTTCCGCGAGTTCGCGTACGATCCGCATCCCGCGTCCGCCGCCGCCCGCTGCCGCCTTGAGCAGCAGCGGCAGGTCGTCGGCGGTGACCCGTTCCGGGTCGACGGGGGCGAGGAGCGGCACCCCGGCGGCGGCCATCAGGCCCTTGGCACGGGTCTTGGACGCCATCAGCTCGATGGCCTTGGCCGGCGGGCCCACCCAGAGGAGTCCGGCGTCCTGCACGGCGCGGGCGAATCCGGCGTTCTCGGAGAGGAATCCGTAGCCGGGGTGGATGGCGTCGGCACCGGCCGCGAGCGCGGCGCGCACCACGAGGTCGCCGCGGAGATAGGTGTCGGCCGGGGCGGCGCCGGGCAGCCGTACGGCGGTGTCGGCCTCCCGTACGTGGAGCGCGTCGGCGTCCGCGTCGGAGTACACCGCGACGGTGGCGATGCCGAGCGCCCGGCAGGTGCGGAAGATCCGGCAGGCGATCTCGCCCCGGTTGGCGACGAGGAGGGTGCTGATCATGTCTTCCTCACATCCGGAAGATGCCGAAGCCGCCGCGGGCGCCTTCGACCGGGGCGGTGTGGATCGCGGACAGGCACATCCCCAGGACGGTCCTGGTGTCGCGCGGGTCGATGACGCCGTCGTCGTACAGCCGCCCGGAGAGGAACATGGGCAGTGACTCGGACTCGATCTGCTGCTCGACCATGGCGCGCAGTCCGGCGTCGGCCTCGGCAGCCTTGTCGTCGTATGGCAGCCCCTTCGCGGCGGCGGAGGCGCGGGCGACGATGGACAGCACCCCGGCGAGCTGCTGCGGGCCCATGACGGCGGACTTGCTGCTGGGCCAGGCGAAGAGGAAGCGCGGGTCGTAGGCCCTGCCGCACATACCGTAGTGCCCGGCCCCGTACGAGGCGCCCATCAGCACGGACAGGTGCGGGACCTTCGAGTTCGACACCGCGTTGATCATCATCGCGCCGTGCTTGATGATGCCGCCCTGCTCGTACTCCTTGCCGACCATGTAGCCGGTGGTGTTGTGGAGGAAGAGCAGCGGGATGTCGCGCTGGTTGGCGAGCTGGATGAACTGGGCGGCCTTCTGCGACTCCTCGCTGAACAGCACGCCCTGCGCGTTGGCGAGGATGCCGACGGGGTAGCCGTGGAGCCTCGCCCAGCCGGTCACCAGGCTGGTCCCGTACAGCGGCTTGAACGCGTCGAAGTCGGAGCCGTCGACGAGCCGGGCGATGACCTCGCGGGGGTCGAAGGGCACTTTCAGGTCGCCGGGCACGATGCCGATCAGCTCGTCCTCGTCGTACTTGGGCGGCTCGGCCGGGCCCGGATCGGCGTGTGCCTTGCGCCAGTTGAGACGGGCGACGATCCGGCGGGCCTGGCGCAGCGCGTCCTGCTCGTCGACGGCGAAGTGGTCGGCGAGCCCGGAGGTGCGGGCGTGCATCTCGGCGCCGCCGAGCGATTCGTCGTCGCTCTCCTCGCCGGTCGCCATCTTCACCAGGGGCGGTCCGCCGAGGAAGACCTTGGACCGTTCCTTGATCATGACGGTGTGGTCGGACATGCCGGGCACGTAGGCCCCGCCCGCGGTCGAGTTGCCGAAGACGACGGCGACGGTCGGGATGCCGGCCGCGGAGAGCCGGGTGATGTCGCGGAACAGCGCCCCGCCGGGGATGAAGATCTCCTTCTGCGAGGGGAGGTCGGCGCCGCCCGACTCGACGAGGCTGACGCAGGGCAGCCGGTTGGCGAAGGCGATCTCGTTGGCCCGCAGGGCCTTCTTCAGGGTCCAGGGGTTGGAGGCGCCGCCGCGTACGGTCGGGTCGTTGGCGGTGATCAGGCACTCCACGCCCTCGATCACCCCGATCCCGGTGATGAGGGAGGCGCCGATCGCGTAATCGCTGCCCCAGGCGGCGAGCGGCGACAGCTCCAGGAACGGGGTGTCCTCGTCGATCAGCAGCTCGATCCGCTCGCGGGCCGGCAGCTTGCCGCGCGAGCGGTGCCGTGCCATGTACTTCTCGCCGCCGCCCGCCTGCGCCTTGGTGTGCTCGCCGGACAGTTCGTCGAGCTTGGCCAGCATGGCCGTGCGGTTGGCGGCGTATTCGGGGCTCGCGGTGTCGAGCGCGGTGGGCAGGACTGTCATGCGTGCGCCTCCGGTACGTGGACGGTCATGCGTGCGCCTCCGGTACGTGCGCGGTCATGCGTGCGCCTCCGGCGCGTGCGCGGTCTCCAGCAGCGATACGGGAATGGGCAGGTGCCGGGAGCGCAGCCACTCCCCCACCGCCTTGGCCTGCGGGTCGAACCGGTGCTGGGCGGCGACGCCCTCGCCGAGCAGCCCGTGAACGGTGAAATTCAGGGCGCGCAGGTTCGGCAGGAGGTGGCGCACGACGGTGAGTCCGGCGGTCTCCGGCAGCAGTTCCCGGAACCGTTCGACGGTCAGCTCGTGGGCCAGCCACCGCCAGGCGTCGTCGTCGACGGCCCACACGCCCACGTTGGCGTCCCCGCCCTTGTCGCCGCTGCGGGCGCCCGCGATCCGGCCGAGCGGGGCGGGCCGGGTGGGCCCGTTGCCCAACAGGGGTGCGGGCAGCGGTGGTTGTTCGGCGTCCCGGAGCGGCTGGGTCGTCGCGGCAGGGGCCAGGGCGAGGCTCCGCCCGTCGGGGAGCACGGCGATGTGCGGGACCTCGCCGGCCGGTACGTACCGGGCCTCGAACACCCCGTACGGCGCGCCCTTGCCGGGCGGGGCGGTGACGTGGAAGCCGGGGTAGCTGCCGAGCGCCAGCTCGATCGCGGCGCCGGAGACCGCGCGCCCGACGGTCTCCTGGTCCCGGTCGCGGACGACGAGCCGGAGCAGGGCGCTCGCGGTCTCCTCGGTGGCGGCGTCGGCCCGGTCGGTCCGGGACAGCTCCCACCGCACCTCGTCGGGTTCGGCGCCGGAGCGGGCGAGCGCGTCCGCGAACTGTTCCCGCACCAGCTGGGCCTTGGCCTCGATGTCGAGGCCGGTGAGCACGAAGACGACCTCGTTGCGCCAGCCGCCGAGCCGGTTCAGCCCGACCTTGAGGGTGGGTGGCGGGGCCTCGCCGCATACGCCGGAGATCCTGACCCGGTCGGGTCCGTCCTGGGTCAGCCGTACGGTGTCGAGCCGGGCGGTGACGTCCGGTCCGGCGTACCGGGCACCGCCGGTCTCGTACAGCAGTTGGGCGGTGACGGTGCCGAGGTCGACGACACCGCCGGTGCCGTCGTGCTTGGTGATGACGGACGAGCCGTCGGCGTGGATCTCGGCTATGGGGAAGCCGGGCCGACGCAGGTCGTGGCCCCGGAAGAACGAGTAGTTGCCCCCGGTGGCCTGGGTGCCGCACTCCAGGACGTGCCCGGCGACGACGGCCCCGGCGAGCGCGTCCAGGTCGCCGGGCCCCCAGCCGAAGCGGGCGGCGGCGGGTCCGGTGACGAGGGCGGCGTCGGTGACCCGCCCGGTGACGACGATGTCCGCGCCCGCGTCGAGGCAGGCGGCGATCCCGGCGCCGCCGAGGTAGGCGTTGGCGGTGAGGAACCCCTCGGGCACGGGGAGGCTGTCGCCCTCCACATGGGCGACGCGCACCGGGACGCCGACCTTCCGTGCCAGCTCCCGTACGGCGTCGGCCAGTCCGGCCGGGTTGAGTCCGCCCGCGTTGGCGACGATCTTCACCCCGCGTTCGTGGGCGAGCCCGAGGCCCTCTTCGAGCTGGCGCAGGAAGGTGGTGGCGTAGCCGCGTGTGGGGTCCTTGAGCCTGCTCCGGCCGAGGATGAGCATGGTCAGTTCGGCGAGGTAGTCCCCGGTGAGGACGTCGAGGGGGCCGCCGGTGAGCATCTCGCGCATGGCGTCGAAGCGGTCGCCGTAGAAGCCGGAGGCGTTGCCTATCCGCAGTGGTGCGGTCACTTGCCTTCTCCCCGGGGTGCGCGGCCCGGTCCGGCGGGCCCGGCGAACGCCTGGGCGATGTCGAGCCACTGGTCGGCGTCGGGCCCGACCGCCCGGACGGCGAGGTCGTCGCGGTGCGCGCGCTGGGTGACGAGCAGGCAGAAGTCGACGAGCGGGCCGGTGACCCGCTGCGGCGCGCCCTCGGGCCCGAAGACGACCGGCCCGTGGCCCGGGGCTTCTAGCTCTACCCGGAACTCCTCCTCGGGCGCCTTGATCCCCCGTACCAGATAGGCGTAGTCGCGGGCCCGCACCCCGATCCGGGCGATGTGCCGCAGCCGGGCGGTGGGGGTCCTGGTGACCCCGAGGGCGTCGGCGATGTCCTGGCCGTGCGCCCAGGTCTCCATGATCCGGGCGGTCGCCATGGACGCGACACTCATCGGCGGCCCGTACCAGGGGATGCGGGTGCCCGCCGGGGCCCTGCGCAACACCGCCTCCAGCCGCTCCCGCCCGGCCCGCCACCGTGCGAGCAACGCCTCCGGGGTCAGGGCGGCGGCGATCTCTTCGGCGCCCCGGTCGACGAAGGACTCGGGCGCCTCCATGGCCCTGGCCACCTCCCCCGCGAAGGCCTCGGCATCGGTGGCGGCCAGCAGCGCGACCTCGTCGGTCCAGGTGAGATGGGCGATCTGATGCGCGATGCTCCAGCCGGGGGCGGGGGTCGCGGCGGCCCACTGGCCTGCGCTCAACTCCCGCACCAGACCGTCGAGTTCCTCGCTCTCGTCGCGCAGATCACCGATCACGGCTGCGACATCGGACACGGTGCGCTCCCCTCGGGGCGTGGCGGTGTGCCCAGGAGCATGACAGCGGACCGATAAACAAGCAAGCATGCTTGCATTATTTTGCGTGAGAGTTCCTCGGGGCCCTGACTGACTCCGTACGCCCGCAACGGGCGCCGGGCCGCGCGGCGTTACGCTCTTCACCATCGACGACACGACGCGCGGGGGCGACGTAGATGAAGCGTTCGAGGGGGCCGAGCCGTCGCGCCTGGCTGTCGCTGGGCATCGGCGTGGCGGCGGTGGCCGCGGTCGGGGGAACGGTGTACGCGTCCACCGACGGTCCCGTGCCGGACCGCGAGCGGGTCCGGACGGACCTCGCGCCGCTGCGGCGCAGGTTCGGCGAGGCGGGGCGGCTGAGCGGGGCGCACTGGCTGGCGTACGACCGGGACGCGAAGGATCGCGAGTTCCTGCCGAGCCCGGACCCGCGTTACCGGGTGGTGGGCGTGGCCCGGCTGCCCGCCGGGGCCGCGGCCCGGACCGTGGCGGACCCGGCGCACGCTTTCGGGCCGGCCGCGCCGCACGGGGTACCGGACGTGCTGTCCGAGTTCCTGCCCGCGCACGCGCGGTGGATGACCAGCGCCTCCTACGACGCGCTGCTCCTGGGCCCCGGCCCGGTTGAAGGTCTGACGAAGGGGCGGTTCTTCCTCGACGCGGCGACGGACACCCTCTACTTCGACACCGTCAATCCGAACTGAGGACGGACGCGGCCGGGGGACCGGCGGGTCAGTCGACCACGGCGATGACGACCGCCGAAAGCAGGGCGAAGGAGCAGCCCGCCGCGGTGATCACGGTCCTGGCGTGACGCATGCCGAAGGACGGGGCCCGGGTGGTCGCGTCCTCGGGGTTCGCGGCGCTGTAGTGGACGGTCACGAAGTCGCCCTCGGCCGGGACGAGCCGCGACTGGCGCTCCTCGAAGCTGACGGTGCGCCCGTCGCCGGTACGGAACTCCAGGGTGGGGTGGGTGTGCAGGACGTAGCCGCCCTCCGCGTCCTGGGCCTCCTCGGTGCGCACAGCGGTGCACCGGGCCTCGGCGGTGAGGCCCTCGGCCCAGGCGGCCCGGAGCCGGGGGCCCTGGAGGTGACGGTCCAGGTTCCTCCCGGACACCACCGCCGCGCCCGCGGCGACGACGAAATAGACGGCGGCGACGACGATCATGGGCTCCCCCGGCAGGATCTCGCGTAACGGTCCGCCATGATCCCGTGCGCGGGACGGGCCGACAAGGGCCCGCCCCGCGACATCAGGCGCGCTTGCGGGGCATCCCGCGCCGCGTCTGGCTCCGCACCGCGCCCATGCTCGCCCCGATGACCAGGGCGATCGCCAGCGCGTCGGTGGTCGTCAGGGCCTGGTCCAGGATCAGGAAGCCGGCCGTGGCCGCGATCGCCGGTTCCAGGCTCATCAGGATCGCGAAGGTGGGCGCGGGCAGTCGGCGCAGCGCCATGAGTTCGAGGGTGTACGGAAGCACCGAGCTCATCAGCGCCACCGCCGCACCCAGGCCGATCGTGGACGGGACCAGCAGTTTCGAGCCCGACTCCAGGATGCCGAGGGGCAGCGAGAGCACCGCAGCGACGACCATGGCCAGGGCCAGCCCGTCCGCCTGAGGGAAGCGCCGGCCGGTGCGGGCGCTGAAGACGATGTACGTCGCCCACATGACACCGGCGCCCAGGGCGTAGGCGGCGCCGACCGGATCGAGGCGGTCGAGCCCTCCGCCGCTCAGCAGCACGACGCCGCCCAGCGCGAGCCCGGCCCAGACCACGTTGATCAGGCGGCGGGAGGCGAACACCGAGAGGGCGAGCGGCCCCAGCACCTCCAGGGTGACGGCCGCGCCCAGCGGGATGCGGTCGGCGGCCTGGTAGAAGAGCGTGTTCATGCCGCCCATGGCCAGCCCGAAGGTGAGGACCGTGCCCCAGTCGGCGCGCGAGTGGCCGCGCAGCTTCGGGCGGCAGACCACCATGAGGACGATCGCGGCCACGGCCAGGCGCAGGGTGACGACGCCGAGCGCACCGGCCCGGGGCATCAGCAGCACCGCGACCGCGGAGCCGAACTGGACGGAGAGACAGCCGCCGACCACCAGCGCGACCGGGGCGAGCGCCGCCCCCCGGCCCTTGAGGCGTGCGGGGCCCGCCGCGTCGCCCAGGGCGGAGGCCGCCTCGGGTACGGCGACGGCTGTGGCCCGCTCCATGGCCGCAGCGGCTCCTGCTGCACTGCGCTGGTCGTTCACCTGCGGTGTTCCTCCCGAATCCGACGGTTCAATACAATGAACTGTTCGATCTAAAATACTGCACCACATTCGTGCGCTGTGCCCGTGCGGTACGTCCTCTTTCCGTGCGCTGCGCCCGTGCGGTACGTCCTCTTACGGTAGGTACCTCCGCGTGGCACGTGAAATGTCGACCGAGCTCCGGTTATGCTCCCCGCGCATGAGCATGGGGCGTTACGGACAAAGCACTGGTCGCGGCATCGAAGTACGGCATCTGCGCGCCTTCCTCGCCGTGGCCGACGAGGGCAACGTCACTCGCGCCGCCGCCCGGCTCCGCCTCACGCAGCCCGCGGTCTCCCGCACGCTCGCCGCCCTGGAGCGGCATCTCGGCATCCGCCTCGTCGACCGGTCCACCCACCATCTCGTCCTCACCCCCGAAGGCGTCGCCTTCCGGGACAAGGCCGCCGCCGCGGTCGCCGCCTTCGACGAGGCGCTCGATCCCGGCGGGCTGCGCCACTGGCCGCTGCGGCTCGGGCACGCCTGGTCGGCGTTCGGCCCGTACACCACGCCGCTGCTGCGCCGCTGGCAGGAGCTGTATCCGCAGACCCCGCTCGAACTGCTGCGGATCGACGACCGCACCGCCGGGCTGACCCGGGGCGAGGTCGATGCCGCGCTGCTGCGAGGACCCGTCGAGGCCCCCGGCCTCGTCACCGAGGTGCTGTTCGACGAGGACCGGGTGGCGGCGGTGGCGGCGGACGGCCCGCTCGCCGACCGCGCCACGCTCCGGCTCGCCGATCTGGCGGACAAGACCGTCGTCCTCAACACCGTCTCCGGCACCACCACCATCGACCTGTGGCCGCCGGGCGGCCGGCCCACGGCCACTCTCACCGTCGCCAACACCGACGACTGGCTGACCGCCATCGCGGCGGGCCGCGGGGTCGGGGTCTCCGCCGCGTCCACCGCCGGCATGCATCCGCACTCCGGGGTCGCCTACCGCCCGCTGGTCGACGCCCCGTCCGTACCCGTCCTGCTCGCCCGGCGGGACGTTCCGGGGCATCCCGCACTACCGGCCCTCACCGCCCTCGCCCACGAAATCCTGCGCCAGGACTCCACCGGCGGCTGATCCCCGCCCGTGGCGGACGGGCTACCCGGCACCCGCCCAGCAGGCGTCGTCACTTCCGCGAGCGGGAGCTCAGCGCTGCCGAAGCCGAAGGGGGAGCCGACGGACGCGGGGAGCCCGGCGGTGAGCGCGTGCGTCAGGTAGTCGGCGTCCACGCCACGCGCGAACCACTCGGCAGCCATCTGCTCCAGTGTCGCGCAGTCCGCCGCCGAGAGGGCCAGGCGGGAATCGGCCCGGCCGAGCTGGGCCAGGGCCAGAACCGGTTGTAAGGCACCGCTCGAATCCCGACGCCCGGATCCCGGCCCCCGAATCCCGAAACTCGAAACCCGACTCCCGAAGCTCGGGCTCCGGTCGGGGCGTCAGGTTCGCAGGGCGTGGGAGGCGAGGCGGCCGGCGAAGGCGGTGACGAGGGCGCGGAGTTCGCTCGGGCGCTCGATGACGAACGGCCGGTCGAGCGCGGCGAGCACCGGGGGCAGCCAGTCGAGACGCTCGGCCCGCAGCTCGACCCTCAGCCACTGCTCACCCTCGTCGGCCGTGGGCGCGAGCTCCGTCACTTCGGCGACGGCAGCGGGCAGGTGGGCGCGGATCTGCGCGACCGTCGCCCGGACCCGCAGCACCACCTCGTGGCGGTACTCCGCGGCGGCGAACCCCGCCAGCAGTTGCCGCGCCGGGTCGTGGTCCGTCGGCGCCTCGAAGGAACCGGGCAGGGGCCTGGCGTCCGTGATGCGGTCCAGCCGGAAGGTCCGCTGCTCACCGGTTCCGGAGTCCTCACCTGTTCCGGGGGCCGCGCCCGCTCCGGGGGCCGCGCCGGTGACGTACCACCGGCCCTCGTGGGCGACGATGCCGTAGGCGTGCAGCGTGCGTTCGCTGCGGTGGCCGGAGCGATCGGTGTACCGGAGGGAGACCGGCCGGCGGTGGCGCACCGCGTCGGCGAGCGTGAGCAGGACCTCCGCGTCGGGTACCGGCGCGGGCGCCGCGGCGGGGCGGGACGGGTCGGTGAAGGCGAGCGAATCGAGGAGCGCGGCGAGTCGGCCGGCCACGTGCTTGGGCAGCACCCGCCGGATCTTGGCCGACGCCGTCTCACCCGCTGTGCTCCCCGCCCCCGGCAGTCCTGCCCGGCGGCCGGCGGCCAGGCCGAGCAGCACGGCCAGCGCCTCGTCCTCGGCGAGCATGAGCGGGGGCAGACGGTAGCCGGGGCCGAGCCGGTAGCCGCCGTAGCGGCCACGGATCGATTCCACGGGCACGTCGAGGTCGATCAGGTGCTCGACGTACCGCCGCACGGTGCGGCCGTCGACGCCGAGCCGGTCGGCCAGTTCGGCCACAGTGCGGGTGCCGCCGGACTGGAGCAGCTCCAGCAGAGTGAGGACACGGCCGGTGGGGCGGGGCATGGCCCCAGCCTACGCCCGAAAGCGGGCGGATTCTGTCCTCTATTGGTCCTACGTTGTGACGGGCAACAACACCTTCGATCGAGCAGACCAAGGAAGACTTCATGGATTTCGTTTCGATCCGCATCATCACCGCCGACGTCGCACGCCTCGTGGATTTCTACGAGCGGACCACCGGGGTGCCGGCCGACCGGGCCACCGAGGACTTCGCGGAGCTGCGCCTGCCCCACGCCACGCTCGCGATCGGCAGCGACCGCACCGTCCCGCTGTTCGCCCCGGGGTCGGCCCGGCCGGCGGCGAACAGCAGCGTCATCATCGAGTTCCTCGTCGACGACGTGGACCGCATCCACCGGAACCTGACCGGGTTCGTCACCGACTTCGTCAAGGAGCCGACGACGATGCCGTGGGGCAACCGCGCGCTGCTGTTCCGCGACCCTGACGGAAACCTCGTCAACTTCTTCACGCCTGTCACTCCGGAGGCCGTCGAGAGGTTCGCGTCGCGCCACGCCTCCTAGTCACCCAGCCGCCGGCCCGCTCCCCTCCCCGGCGCCGCCCTCCATCAGATCCTCTTCCAGTCCCTCCGCCAGAAGTTCCGCCAGATGCCGTGCCCGTACGCCGCCCAGTTGCTCCAGCTGGGTCCGGCAGGAGAAGCCGTCCGCCAGGAAGGCCGTTCCCGGTTCCGATGCCCGTACCGAGGGCAGCAGGCTCTCCTCCGCGCAGGCCGCCGATACGTCCCAGTGGCCCCGTTCGAAGCCGAAGTTTCCGGCCAGGCCGCAGCAGCCGCCGCTCAACTCGCCGTTCAGTCCCGCCCGTTCGCGCAGTCGGCGCTCCGCCGCGTCGCCCAGGACCGCGTGCTGGTGGCAGTGGGTCTGGCCGGTGACCGGGCGGTTCAGGCGGGGCGGTTGCCAGTCGGGGGCGTACTCCTCCAGGTACTGGGCCAATGTCCTTACCGACGCGGCCAGTTCGGCGGCTCTCGGGTCGTCGGGGATGAGTTCGGGCAGGTCGGTGCGGAGGGTGGCGGCGCAGCTCGGTTCGAGGACGACGAGCGGGTCGTCCGGGGAGCGGTCCATCCGGCCCATCCGGTCCAGAGCGCGGCGCATGACCTTGCGGGCCCTGTCCAGTTGGCCCGTGGATACGTAGGTGAGGCCGCAGCAGACCGCCCGGCCGGGCAGCAGCGTCCGGCGTCCCGCCGACTCCAGGACCCGGACCGCTGCCCGCCCCACCTCGGGCGAGAGGTGGTTGGTGAAGGTGTCGGGCCAGACGGTGACCACGTGGCCGTCGGAGGGGACCGCCGTCCCCTTGCCCCGGTGCCGGCCGAGCCACCGGGTGAACGTCTGCCGCGCCAGGACGGGGATCGTGCGCTGCGGGGCGATCCCCGCCAACCGCTTGGCCAGGGCGGCGAGCGGGCGCATCCGGGCCAGGGCGTTGAGGACGGGGGCGAACGGGTCGGCCAGGCGCAGCCACAGCGGCAGCCGGCCCATCGAGTAGTGCGCGGCCGGGCGCAGTCGCCGCCGGTAGTGGTGGTGGAGGAACTCGGCCTTGTACGTGGCCATGTCGACGCCCACCGGGCAGTCGCTGCGGCAGCCCTTGCAGGAGAGGCAGAGATCAAGGGCGTCCCGTACCTCCGTCGAGCGCCAGCCGTCCGTGATCACCCCGCCCGCCTCGCCCGCCTCGCCCTCCTCGAACGTTTCGCCCGCGAGCATTTCGTGCAGCAGCCGGGCCCGGCCCCGGGTGGAGTGGGCCTCCTCGCCGGTCGCCCGGAACGACGGGCACATCACGCCGGTGCCCGCAGGCCGGGCCGTACGGCATTTGGCGACGCCCACGCAGCGGCGTACCGCCGCCGAGAAGTCGCCGCCGTCGTGCGGATAGCCGAACGCGACGTCCACCGGGCGCCTCGGCAGCACTTCGAAGCGGAGGTTCTCGTCCAGCCGGGCGGGGCGGGCGAGGACGCCGGGGTTCATGCCGCCGTCCGGGTCCCAGATGTCCTTGAAGCGGGAGAAGAGGGCCACCAGTTCGTCGCCGTACATGCGCGGGAGCAGTTCGGCGCGGGCCTGGCCGTCGCCGTGTTCGCCGCTCAGTGAGCCGCCGTGCGCGACGACCAGGTCAGCGAGTTCCTCGGAGAAGCGGCGGAAGCGGGCGACGCCCGGCGGGCTCAGCAGGTCGAAGTCGATCCGGACGTGGATGCAGCCGTCGCCGAAGTGGCCGTACGGGCTGCCCCGCAGTCCGTGCTCGGCGAGCAGGGCGCGGAAGTCGCGCAGGTACGGGCCGAGACGGGCGGGCGGTACGGCGCAGTCCTCCCAGCCGGGCCAGGCCTCGGTGCCGTCCGGCATCCGGGTCGCGGTGCCCGCGGCGTCCTCGCGGATGCGCCACAGGGCCCGTTGCCCGGCGGGGTCGGTGACGACGGTCCCGTCCAGGGCGTCGGCCGCCCGCAGGACGCGCTCGGCGTGCGCCCGCGCCTCGACCGGGGTGGCGCCGCCCGTCTCGACGAAGAGCCAGGCTCCGCCGCGCGGCAGCCCGGCCGGTTCCCGTACGAGGTCGGCGGCCATGCCCTCGACGGTGAGCGGGTGGTGCGGGAGCAGGCCGGGGGCGGCTTCGGCGGCCGCCGCCTCGTCGGCGTAGCCGAGGACCGCGAGGGCGCGGGCGGCCGGTGCCTCGACCAGTCGTACGGTCGCCTCCGTCACCACGCCGAGCGTTCCCTCGCTGCCGCAGAAGGCGCGGACGGGGTCGGGGCCGCGCTCGGGCAGGAGTGCGTCCAGTGCGTATCCGGAGATGCGGCGCGGGAGTTCGGGGAAGCCGGTGCGGAGCGGGGCGAGGTGGGTGCGGATGAGTTCGGGGAGGCCGGGCAGGGCCTCGGGGAGCGTTCCCCGGTCCAGGCGCAGGGTGTCGCCGCCGTAGCGGGTCACGGTCAGGGTGTGCGTGTTGTCGGCGGTGGTGCCCCAGGCGACCGAGTGCGCGCCGCAGGAGTTGTTGCCGATCATGCCGCCCAGCGTGCAGCGGCTGTGCGTGGACGGGTCGGGGCCGAAGGTGAGGCCGTGCGGGGCGGCGGCGGCGCGCAGATCGTCCAGGATCACGCCCGGCTGGACGACGGCGGTGCGGGTTGCGGGGTCCAGTTCGACGATCCGGCGCAGGTGGCGGGTGAGATCGAGTACGACGCCGGTGCCGGTGGCCTGCCCGGCGATGGAGGTGCCGCCGCCGCGCGGCACCACGGGCACTCCGTGCGTGCGGCAGACCGCGAGGGCGGCGGCCACGTCGTCGGCGTCGCGCGGGGAGACGACGCCGAGCGGTACGCGGCGGTAGTTGGAGGCGTCCATCGTCGTCAACGCGCGGGCGGTGGTGCCGAAGTCGGCCTCGCCGCGGACCGCGGCGCGCAGGGCCTGTGCGAGTTCGGCGCGTTCCGTCGGATTCTGTTGTGCGGCCATGCGGCCCAGGATGCCGTTGATCGGGCCACTCGGCCGTCCGGCGCCGCACGTTTCCCCTGAATACGTCAATACGTCGGAATACGTCGGACGCGTAGTCACATACGTAACAAAGAACGCCACAAGCTCTTCCCAAAGAGAGCGTCAATTCTCATATAGTGACCAGGACTTACCTTGGAATTGTCAGCTCCAGTTTCCGCGTTCCGTCTCGATGTCCTGAACTGCCCCGATCCGGGCGATTCAGTTCGTCCCGCTTGCCCGATCCGTCCGTTCCCGTCCGCTCCCAAGGACTCCTCTTTGAGCCCCTCATCCCGGCCGACCGCAGTGGCCCTGCTGATATCGCTGGCCGTCACCGGATCCCTGTGTCTGTGGGCGGTCGCCGCCGCCCCCGACTCGGCACGGCCCGAGCTGGCCTGGGGGGCGGGTGCAGCCGCCGTGCTGCTGTCGGCCGCCGTGGCCGCCGCCGTACAGGCCCGCGCCAACACCGGCCGTCTGCGCGCCCGGCTCGCCTCGGAGACCCAGCGGTTCACCGGGGAGATCAGCCGCCTCGTCTCCGCCTCGGCGGCCGAGGGCCAGCGGTTCACCGCCGAGACCGCCCGGATCAAGTCCGCCGCGGCGGCCGAGACGGCACGGCTCAGGTCCGCGGCCGAGGCCGAGACCGCCCGGATCACCGCGCAGGCCGCTGCCGAGATCGAGCGGCTCACCACAGCGAACCAGCGGCTCACCGCCCGTGCGACCCGCAGCGAGACCGAGCGCTCCGCCGCGGTCGCCGCCTGCGCCAACGCCGCGGGCCGGATGCAGGCCCTGGCCACCAGCATGCTCGCCGACCTGCGCGAGATGGAGCACCGGCACGCCGCCGAGGACGTGCTCGGCGATCTGCTCCACCTGGACCACCGCACCGCCCAGGCGGGCCGGCTCGCCGACTCCATCGCCGTGCTGACCGGCGCCCGCTCCGGGCGGCGCTGGGCGAAGCCGATCGTGATGGAGTCGATCCTGCGCGGCGCGATGGGCCGGATCAGCGGCTACCAGCGGGTGCGGCTCCACTCGACCAGCGATGTCGCGGTCGCCGGGCACGCCGCCGAGGGCGTCATGCACGCGCTCGCCGAACTCCTCGACAATGCCGCCAACTTCTCGCCGCCCACCGCCGAGGTCCATGTGTACGTCGAGGAGGTGCCGGCCGGCATCGTCCTGACCGTCGAGGACAGCGGCCTGGTCATGAGCGATGTACAGCTGCGCCGCGCCGAGCGTGCGGTGTCGGCCACCGACCAGGACCTGACGGGGCTGTCCGGCACCCGGCTCGGCCTCGCCGTCGTCGGCCGGCTGGCCCGCAAGCACGGTCTGACCGTCTCGTTCCGGCCCTCCGCGCGCGGCGGCACGGGCGCCCTGATGATGCTCCCGCAGGAGCTCCTCACCCGAACCCCCGTCCCCGCCCCGGCCACGGCCCCGGAACCGGAACCGGCGCCCCGGCCGGTACCCGAACCGGAGCCCTCGCACGGCACCGCGCCGGCGGTCACGACAACCACGACGGCGACCACGACAGCCGCCGCCACGGCCCACGCCCAGCAGACCCCGGCCCCCACCGAACCGGCCACCCCCGCCCCGGTGGACCCCGCCTCCGAGACCACCGGCAACCTCCCCCGGTTCGGCGAGAGCGGACTGCCCAAGCGCCCCCGCGGCCGTACCCTCGCCGCCGCCGAGGCCCGCGCGAACGCCCACACCGACGGCGCCACGACCCCCCGGCCCCGCACCTCCGACCCCAAGGAACAAGCAGCCCGCTTCAGCAGCTTCCGCCAGGCTGTTCGGGCCAACTCCCCGCTCCCGGAAGAAGGCAACACCCCATGACCGCCACCACCGACGAGAAGCTCAACTGGCTGCTGGAGGGGCTCCTGGAGCGCACCCCCGGCACTCGTCACGCCCTCGTCCTGTCCCGGGACGGCCTCAAGCTGTGCCGCACCCCCGAGCTCTCCGTCGACCAGGCCGACCAGCTGGCCGCGATCTCGGCCGGTATCCAGAGCCTGTCGCACGGCGCGTCCGTCGAGTTCGGTGACGGCACCGGCGGCGTACGGTCCGCGATGGCCGAGTTCTACGGCGGCGTGCTGTTCATCGTCGAGGCGGGCGCGGGCGCCCATCTCGCGGTCGTCGCCTCCGAGGACTCCGACGTCGGCCTCATCGGCCACAACATGAGCGAGCTCGTCGAGCAGCTCGGCGAGCACCTCAGCGCCCCGCCCCGCTCCGCCGCCGACGCCGACGCGGCCGGATGATCCGCCCCCGCCGCCCCGGCCGGGACGACGATCCGGACCGGCTGTACACCCTCACCGGAGGGCGCAGCCGGTCCGACTCGGACGCGTTCGACCTGGTGACGCTGGTGGTCTCCGAGTGCGAGCCGACCCCCGGCATGCAGTCGGAGCACGTCACGATCCTGCAGATGTGCAGGCTGCCCACCGCGGTCGTGGAGATCGCGGCGGGCCTCGGCCTGCCCGTCAGCATCGTCCGGATCATGCTGTCCGATCTGCTGGACACCGGACGGATCAGCGCCCGTCACCCCCGAACCGCCCGTGTCGCGGACCGGCTCCCCGACCCCGACATCCTGGAACAGGTGCTCGTTGGACTCCGCAACCTCTGACCGTGCCGCCCTGCGGGCGACGGCCGACAACGGACTGAAGATCGTCGTCGTCGGCGGCTTCGGCGTCGGCAAGACCACCATGGTCCGCTCCGTCAGTGAGATCCGTCCGCTGAACACGGAAGAGACCATGACCCGCGCGGGCGAGGCCGTCGACCACCTCGACGGCGTGCAGTCGAAGACGTCCACGACCGTCGCCTTCGACTTCGGCCGGATCTCGCTCGACGAACGCTCCGTGCTCTACCTCTTCGGTGCCCCCGGCCAGGAGCGCTTCTGGTTCCTGTGGGACCGGCTGTTCTCCGGCACGCTCGGCGCCGTCGTGCTCGTCGACACCCGCAGGCTCGCCGACTCCTGGTACGCGATCGACCGGCTGGAGCACCACGGCACGCCGTTCATCGTGGCCTGCAACGACTTCGGCGGCCCGCTCCACACCGAGCAGCAGATACGGGAGGCGCTCGCCCTCTCGGACGACGTGCCGCTGGTGGAGTGCGATGCCCGGGACCGTTCGTCCAGCAAGTACGTACTGATCACGCTGGTCGAGTACCTCCACACCCTCTCCCGGGGCGGGGCCGCCGCCCGCTCCACCGCCGCCCGTCCGGAGATCGCGCCGGAGATGACCCCGGAGCCCACCCCGTGACCCAGCCCCCGGCACCATCCTCCGGCTGCCCCGTCTCCCAGGGCCGCGTGCCTCTCTCCGGCCCCCGGTTCCAGACCGATCCGATCGGGCTCTACCGGGAGATGCGCCGCGACCACGGGGCCGTGGCCCCGATCATCCTCGACGGCGACATCCCGGCCTGGCTCGTGATCGGCTACCGCGAACTGCACCAGGTCACCGGCGACCCGGTGCTGTTCAGCCGCGACTCCGAGCTGTGGAACCAGTGGGACCGCATACCCGCCGACTGGCCGCTGCTGCCGATGATCGGCCGCAAGCAGCCGTCGATCCTGTACACGGTCGGCCCCCGGCACACCGAACGCGCCGCGATGATCAGCGACGCGCTGGAGGCCGTCGACCCGTTCGCGCTCAAGCGGTACGCGGAGGAGTTCGCCGACGCCCTCATCGACGAGTTCTGCGCCACCGGCGGCACCGAGATCATCGCCGAGTACGCGATGCTGCTGCCCGCCCGCGTCCTGGCCAAGATCTACGGCTTCAGCGACGTCATCGGCCACGCGCTCGTCGGCTCGCTCAACGACATGATCGACGGCCGGGAACGGGCACTGGCCGGCCAGCAGCACCTCGCGTCCTCCATGTTCCAGCTGCTGGCCGACAAGCACGCCGAACCGGGCGACGACGTCGCCTCGCGGATGATCGCCGACCGCGGCCACTTCACCGACGAGGAGATCGCCCAGGACCTGATGGTCATGATGGCCGCGGGCCACCAGCCCACCGCCGACTGGATCGGCAACTCGCTGCGGCTGATGCTCACCGACGACCGGTTCGCCGCCTCCCTCTCGGGCGGCCGGCACAGTGTCGCCGAGGCCATGAACGAGGTCCTGTGGGAGGACACCCCGTCGCAGAACATCGCGGGCCGCTGGGCCTCGCGCGACACCCGCCTGGGCGGCCGCCACATCCAGGCGGGCGACCTGCTGGTGCTGGGCATCGCCGCCGCCAACGCCGACCCGCAGGTCCGCACCGACGGCTCCGAGATGACCGGCGGCAACAACGCGTTCCTCTCCTTCGGCCACGGCGAGCACCGCTGCCCGTTCACCGCCCAGGAGACCGCCGAGGTCATCGCCCGTACCGGCATCGAGGTACTGCTCGACCGGCTCCCGGACATCGACCTCGCCGTCCCCGCCGGACAGCTCACCCGGCGCCCGTCCCCGTGGCTGCGGGGCCTGACCGACCTGCCGTTGACCTTCACTCCCACCCTCGCGCTCGGACCCACCACGGGAACCACAACCGGAGGCCAGAGATGACCCGGATCGCGCTCGACCCCTTCGTCACCGACCTCGACGGCGAGAGCGCCCGGCTGCGCGCCGCGGGCCCGCTCGCCGAGGTGGAACTGCCCGGCGGGGTGCACTGCTACGCGGTCACCCACCACGCCGAGGCGCGGCAGCTGCTCACCGACAGCCGGATCGTGAAGGACATCAACGTCTGGAACGCCTGGCAGCGCGGCGAGATACCGATGGACTGGCCGCTGATCGGCCTCGCCAACCCGGGCCGCTCCATGCTGACGGTCGACGGCGCCGACCACCGTCGGCTGCGCACCCTGGTCGCGCAGGCGCTGACCGTGAAGCGGGTGGAGCGGCTGCGCGCCGGCATCGAGGCGCTGACCACGGCGAGCCTGGACCGGCTGGCCGCGCTGCCGAAGGGCGAGCCGGTCGACCTGAAGGCGGAGTTCGCCTACCCGCTGCCGATGAACGTGATCAGCGAGCTGATGGGCGTGGACAGCGCGGACCACCCGCGGCTGAAGGAACTGTTCGAGAAGTTCTTCTCGACGCAGACGCCGCCGACGGAGGTCCCGCAGATGATGGCGGACCTCGGCGAGCTGTTCACGAAGATCGTCGACGGCAAGCGGAAGAACCCGGGCGACGACCTCACCAGCGCCCTGATCGCGGCCTCCGAGAACGGTGACCAGCTCACCGACGAGGAGATCGTCAACACCCTCCAGCTGATCATCGCGGCCGGTCACGAGACCACGATCAGCCTGATCGTGAACGCGGTCGTCGCGCTCCAGACCCACCCCGAGCAGCGCGAGCAGGTGCTCGGCGGTCAGGTGCCGTGGGAGAACGTGATCGAGGAGACCCTGCGCTGGAACACCCCCACGTCGCACGTCCTGATCCGGTTCGCCACCGAGGACGTCGAGGTCGGCGACAAGGTCCTGCCCAAGGGCGAGGCGCTGATCGTCTCCTTCGGCGCGCTCGGCCGCGACGAGGCGCAGCACGGTCCGACGGCCGGTGACTTCGACGTCACCCGCTCCCCCAACCGGCACATCGCGTTCGGCCACGGCCCGCACGTCTGCCCGGGTGCGGCGCTCTCCCGGCTGGAGGCGGGCGTGGCACTGCCCGCGCTGTACGAGCGGTTCCCGGAGCTGAAGCTCGCCGTACCCGCGTCCGAGCTGCGGAACAAGCCGATCGTCACCCAGAACGACCTGCACGACCTGCCGGTGGATCTGGGCTGACCGGCACTCCCCGTACGCCGTCCACGGATCGGCACGGGTGTCTCATCCGACGGACACGGTGCTCGGCCGTGTCCGGGAGGCACTACGCTCCGGTTCGTGGCCGATATCCAGATTCCCGCTGACATCAAGCCCGCCGACGGACGCTTCGGCGCCGGTCCTTCCAAGGTGCGGACGGAGGCGCTCGACGCGCTCGCCGCCACCGGCACGTCTCTTCTCGGTACGTCCCACCGCCAAGCCCCGGTCAAGAACCTGGTCGGCGCGGTGCGTCAGGGCGTGCGCGACCTCTTCTCCCTCCCCGAGGGCTACGAGGTGATCCTGGGCAACGGCGGCTCCACCGCCTTCTGGGACATCGCGACGCACGGACTCATCGAGACGAAGTCCCAGCACCTCAACTTCGGCGAGTTCTCGTCGAAGTTCGCGAAGGCCGCCAAGCTCGCCCCGTGGCTGGCCGACCCGACCGTGATCGCCTCCGACCCGGGCACCCACCCGGACCCGCGGGCCGAGGCGGGCGTCGACGTGTACGCCTTCACGCACAACGAGACCTCGACCGGTGTCGCCGCTCCGGTGAAGCGCGTCGCGGGCGCCGACGAGGGCTCCCTGGTCCTGGTGGACGCCACCTCCGGCGCGGGCGGACTGCCGGTCGACATCACCGAGTCGGACGTCTACTACTTCGCCCCGCAGAAGTCCTTCGCCTCCGACGGCGGCCTGTGGATCGGCGTCTTCTCCCCGGCGGCCCTGGAGCGCGCCGCGCGCGTCCACGCCTCCGGCCGGCACATCCCGGAGTTCTTCTCGCTGCCCACGGCGATCGACAACTCCCTGAAGAACCAGACGTACAACACCCCGGCCCTGGCCACGCTGTTCCTCCTGAACGAGCAGCTGACCTGGATGAACACCCAGGGCGGCCTGGACTTCACCACCGGCCGCACGGCCGCCTCGGCGCAGAACCTGTACGGCTGGGCCGAGGAGTCGAAGTACGCGACCCCGTTCGTCACCGACCCGGCGAAGCGCTCGCAGGTCATCGGCACGATCGACTTCGCGGACGAGATCGACGCCGCCGCCGTCGCCAAGGCCCTGCGCGCCAACGGCATCGTCGACACCGAGCCGTACCGCAAGCTGGGCCGCAACCAGCTGCGCGTGGCGATGTTCCCGGCGATCGATCCGTCGGACGTCCAGGCGCTGACCGCCTGCATCGACTACGTGATCGAGAAGCTGTAACAAGCAACAGTTTCACCGCACGAGGAAGGGCTCCGCGCCGTCTGCGCGGGGCCCTTCCTCGTTCACTCGGTCGGGTGGCGGAACAGCCTTCGGGCGTCGGCGACCGGACCGGCCTACGATGATGACCTCGACATCACTCCTTCAGGAGGCCCGCAATGTCTGCAGCAGCAGTCGAGCACCCCTGTGACGGTGAGCCGGAATCGCTGCTCGCCATGGCCGACAGGCTCACGGAGCAGAACCCGGGTTGCCGTGTCGAGATCATCGGAGGCGTCATCACCGGGGCCCCACCCCCGGACGGCCGGCATGCCAGCGCGCTGACCACGCTCATGATTCTCTTCCTGGCCGCAGGCCTTCACGGCGAGGAGACCTGCGTCCTCCAAGGGGTCGGCCTGTGGCTCCCCGGCGGCCCCGAGGACTACGCCATCCCCGACCTGGCGATCGTCGACGCCGATTTCGACGAGCACCTGACCGCGAACAACTGCTACGACCCCGCCGTCTTCCGCCTCGTGCTGGAGGTCACCTCCAGCAACTACAACAACGACCTGCGCAACAAGGTCGCCGCCTACTCCGAGGCCAAGATCCCGGTGTACATGATCATCGACCGCAGGCACGGGCGGGTGCACGTCCTGACCGAGCCCATGGGCGGCGGTTACGAGAGCCACCAGGTGTACGCCCCCGGGCAGACCGTCACGCTCCCCGAGTCGATCGGCGCCCCGGTGACCCTCGATGTCGACGCGCTGATCAAGGCCGGCCGCCCCCGCGCCTGATCACCCGGCCGCCGCCACCAGCACCTCCCGGAGCCGGGCTATGCCCAGGGCCCACTCCTTGTCCCCTCCGTCCTCCCACAGCTCGCGCAGCTCCGAATTCTCGCCCAGCACCGCGTCGAGGGCCTTCACCGCGAGGGGGCGCAGGTCCGTCGCGAGGACGGGCAGCGGATTGTCCGGGCCGTACGGGGTGGTCACCGGCTCACCGCCAGGACACTGGGAGGCGACCAGCGCGGCGGCCGCGACGGCGGGAGCGCCCTCGTCGCTGTCCAGGTAGTCCGCCTCGATCGCGACGGTCAACGCGTCACGGATCACCGCTTCCCGCTCCGCCTCCGGCTTGTCGTCGATCGCCCCGGAGAAGTCGGCGGCGCTGTCGCTGTCGAAATGGCCGGTGTCCCAAGTGCCCATGAGGTGCCCTCCGCAAGTGCTGTTCGTACGCGCTGTCCGTGCGTGGTCCACTCTCACATCCACCACTGACAACGCCCGGGGTCCACTCACTCAGTTCCCCTTCCGGCGCCGCCCCATGAACACCAGGAACCCGATCCCGGCGAGCACGAGCACCCCGGTCAGGGTCGTCCCCTTCACATCCCCTGAGCCCCCGCTCCCCGCCCCGGCGGACGAGGCCGACGAGTCGCCGCCCCTGGACGGCGACTGCCCGCCACCGCCCCCGCCGTTCTCCACGTCCACCCGCTCCACATCGCTCTGCTTCCCCTCCGAGCCGAACATCAGCGCCGAGCCGTCCGCCGTGTACGTCACGGACTCCGCCTGCCGCTGGAGCGGGGCCGAGACCGCGTGGTCGGCGCCGAGCCTGCCGTTCTCGAAGGCGTAGCCACGGGCGCTGAAGTAGGAGCGCAGCACCAGCTCCTTGCCGTCCGGCGAGAACGCCCCGTCCGTCACCCACGGCACCTCGCCCACTCGCCGGAAGACGTTGGCGCCGCCGGTGGTCAGCTTCTCCGGGCCCTCGTACAGCCCGCCACCGTCCTCGTTCTTCGACGCGATGTAGACGCGTCCGTTCTTCGGGTGGACCATCAGCGCCTCCGCGTTGCGCGGGCCGTCCGCGTACTTCACGTCGAACTGGGTGGCCCGGACCGTCGCGTCCTTCAGTTCCTTCGGTTCCGGGAAGCGGTAGATCCAGACGTGGTCCCAGCTTCCGTTCAGGTTGTCGCCGATGTCACCGACGTACAGATCGCCGTCCGGTCCCAGCGAGATGGCCTCCACGTCACGGGGTTCGCCCACCCCCTTCATGGTGATGGTCGCGACGGTCTTCCCGGTCCGGGAGTCGACGGCGTAGACGTACGGCCCGTCGTCGCTGTCGTTGTGCGTCCAGTAGATGCCGGGGTGGGCGCGGCTCGCGGCGAGGCCGCTGGACTCGGTGATCCGGGGGTCCTCGATCGTGAAGCTCCGGTCGGCCCCGTCGTCGGCCACGGCCGGGACCGCCCCGGCGAACAGGAGGAGCAGCGCGGCGGCTCCGGACACAGTCAGGTACGAACGCATGGCACAAGTGTCCATCGTCACGTCGCAGGCGGCAGGAGTGATCCGCGATGATGACGCCATGCGGTTCACGTTTGTCGGCGATTCCATGACCATCGGCTGCGCCGGCGACTTCACCTGGCGCTACCGGATGTGGCAGCACCTCACCTCCGCCCTCGGTGCGCCGTTCGCGATCGTCGGGCCGCGCAGCGCGCTGTACGACACGACGGCGGGCGCCCCCGTCAGTCACGAGTACGGCGCGCCGGACTTCCCCGCCGGGGCCCGAGCCCACCTGGCCGGCTGGGGCGAGGGATGGCTGCACATGGCCCCGGTCATCGCCGAAACGGTGGCCGGACACGGCACGGACGTCCTGCTCGTCTCGCTCGGCCTGATAGACCTCGGGTTCTACACGGACAGCGACCAGACCGCCCTGAACGCGCGGGCGTTCATCACGGCGGCGCGCACCGCCAACCCGCACGTCAAGATGGTCCTCATGCCCGTGATACCGAACATCCGGGCCGAGTCGGACGCCCCGTTCGCGGCCGAGTGCGACCGCTTCAACGAACTCCTGGCGAAGGCCGCCGCCGACCTGGACGACGCGATGTCCCCGGTCCTGCTGGCCTCCCGCCCCCCGGGGTACGACATCCACGACGACACCTACGACGGTACTCATCCCGGGCCGACCGGCGAGCACGCGCTGGCGGGCGCGTTCGCCGACGCGATGCATCAGGCGTGGGGGCTGGGCGGTCCGTACACTCCCCGGCCATGAGCCGTCACGAAAGGGAACTGGCATGACAGGAACGGCCACCCGGTACCTCTATCTCGTCCGGCACGGCGAGGCGGCGGGGGAGGACGACGGCAGCGCGCTGACGGAGGCCGGCCGCCGCCAGGCCCAGCTGCTCGGCCGGCGGCTGCGCGAGCGCCCGATCTCGGTGGTGCGCCACGGGCCGCTGACCCGGGCCGCGGAGACGGCGAAGCTGATCGGCGAACAGCTCGACGGCGTGACCGTCCAGGTCGCCGAGACGGCCGACGACTACGTTCCGCACTTCCCGGACCGGGCGGAGCTGCCCGCCGACAGCGCCGACCGCTTCATACGGTTCCTGGAACCGTGCACCGCCGAAGAGCGGGTGCGGGGGCCAAAGTTGGCAAGCCGAGCCCTGACGGAGCTCACCGGTCCGCCGGAGGGCGACGAGGATGTCCACGAACTCGTCGTAACCCACAGCTTCCTGGTGTCCTGGCTGATGCGGGACGCCATGGACGCACCGAAGTGGCGCTGGCTCGGCCTCAACCACGGCAATGCCTCACTGACGGTGATCCGCTACGCCCCGGGCCGCCCGGCTTCGGTCCTGGTCTCCAACGACATGCGGCATCTGCCCGACGAGCTGTGCTGGACGGGTTTCCCGCCGGAACTCCAGGTCTGAGCCGGAGCCTTCCCGGACCGGCCCTAACCGTCGTTCGAAGAGGGCCGGGCCCGCACGTGCATCCGCTCCCCCTGCTGCCCGAACAGGCTGAGGAACTCGACCGGATCGGGCCCGGCACTCGCCCACGCGTGCGGCGTACGCGTGTCGAACTCGGCGACCTCACCGGCCGTGAGCACCAGATCGTGCTCGCCCAGCAGCAGCCGCAGCCGCCCCGCCAGCACGTAAAGCCACTCGTACCCCTCGTGCACCCGCTGCTCCAGCGGTCCCGTGGACCCTCGGCCGCCGGGCAGGATCTGCTTGTACGCGTGCAGCCCGCCCAGGTGCCGGGTGAGCGGCACGAACGTCATGCCGTCTCGGGTGAAGGGGCGGAAGTGGATGCGCGGGTCACCGGTGGCCGGGGCGCCGACCAGTTCGTCCAGTTGGACCCCGTACGCCTTGGCCAGCGGCAGCAGCAGTTCGAGCGTGGGCTTGCGGCCGCCGGACTCCAGGCGCGAGAGGGTGCTCAGCGAGATCCCGGTCGTCTCGCTGAGCTGGGCCAGGGTCGTGCCGCGTTCCTGGCGCAGGGCCCGCAGGCGTGGCCCGACGCCTGTCAGGACGGTCGTGATCTCGTCGTCGTCCGGTCGTTCCGCGTGCTCCGCGCCGTCTGCCATGGGCCCCATCATGTCCGCACTGTTTGCCGACTCGGCAACCGGGCGCGTCAGGACGAAAGGATCATGGCCAGCGAGAGCCGGGTCAGCTCGTCGGTCAGCCACTCGGCGTCGACCTGGCGGGGGCGGCGGCCGTGGTGGGCCATGAGTTCGTCCACCGAGTGGTTGAGCACCGTGACGGTGACCTTGTGGTCCCTGGCCACCGCCTCGCCCCGGCGCACGGCCCGCTCGGCCTCGGACGTCAGGAACTCGATCCACATCGCCCGCCAGGTCGCGAGGTGGTTGTCCACCTCCCGGCTCACCCCGAGCACCTCGACGAAGGCCACCCTGGCCGCGCACTTGTCCTCGGTGACCGCCTTCACGTAGGCCTCGAAGAGCCGCCGGACCCGTTCCGTCGTCGGGCAGTCCTCCATGCCCTCCGCCATCAGTGCGTTCTCGGCCGCGCGCAGCCCGTGCGTCGCCACCTCGTCATAGAGCGCCATCAGCAGCACCTCCCGGGAGAGGAACTCCTGCTGGAAGACGTGGGTGGGCACCTTCGCGCGGGCGCACAACTCCTCGACCCCGGTGCGCGCGTACCCGTACGCACCGAACAACTCGCGCCCCGCCCGCAGGAGTCGGTCCCGGGCCCCCAGGAGCTCCATGGGCTGCCCGACCCCGTTCCGCCGGCTCGCCACGACACCCGTCATCGGTCCTCCTTCGTCGTCCGTACCGCTGCCCCCACTCTTCCCGCTCACCTCGGCCGGTGGTGGGTCCGCCACGCACTGAGGACTCCATCACTTCCCGGGGACCCCTGCCTCGGGAACTCCCCAAGAAACAACCCTCGGGGGGCGCGAGAGCTGCCTCTTCACGCCTCGGCGCAGGCGCCCCCGCGCCCGTGACGGGACCGTGCGAGCGGGGTTGTCGGCCCCGTCACTCCCGCCTGCCAGGCCACCGCCGGGCGGTTCCGCCGGGCTCTGCCCAACTGGGCTGCGCCGCCTTGTGAATCTACGATTTCCCCAGGTGGAAAGGGGGTCCACATGGACCGGAACATACGCTCGACGGATGACGTACTGCGGCTCATGGACGGCCTCTTCGCACGGGGCGCCGACCGGTGGACGGCCGCCGCGGGCTCCTGGTGGGACGGCTTCTACGCGGACCGGGAGAAGCCCGTGCCGTTCTTCGTGGCGAAGCCGGACGAGAACCTCGTCTCGTACGTCGAGCGCGGGCTGATCGCCCCCGGCCGCGTCCTGGATCTCGGCTGCGGGCCCGGCCGCAACGCCATCCATCTGGCGTCCCTGGGCTTCGAGGTCGACGCGGTGGACCTGTCCCCGTCGGCCCTCGCCTGGGCGGCGGACCGTGCCCGCGAGGCAGGGGCGGAGGTCCGGTTCCACCACGGCGACGTCTTCGAACTCGCGGCGAAGGAGCCGACGCTGTCCGGCCCGTACGACCTGGTCCACGACTCCGGCTGCTTCCACCACCTGCCGCCGCACCGCCGCATCAGCTACCTCGCCCTGCTCGACCGGGTCCTCGCCCCCGGCGGCGGTTTCGCCCTCACCTGCTTCGCGTCCGGCGAGGGCGGCATGGGCTCCGAACTCCCCGACGAGGCCTTCTACGGCCGGGGCGGACTTCAGGGCGGGCTCCAAGGAGGACTCGCCTACACGCCGGAGTCGTTGCGCCGGATCTTCTCCGGTCTGACGGAGATCGAGCTCCGCCGGATGCACGACGAGCCGTCCGACTCCCCGCTCTTCGGCGAACCCTTCCTCTGGACGGCCCTGTTCCGCCGGCCCGCCGCAGAGCCCTCCCGGCCCGCCTGACCGGCCCGGACCCGCCCGGCCCCGGCATCAGGAAGCCGCAGCACCGCCCGCGTCCAGTGCCGGGGCGATCACGGCGAAGGCCCGGTCCAGCAACGTGGCCGGGTCCTCTGCGCCATCGCTGTCGCTCCACCGCCGCAGCACGGCGTCGAAGGCGGCCAGCGCCATTCCGGCAGCCAGCTGGGGGTACAGATCAGCGTCGGGCCCGAGCCCCGACCGGTCCGCCAGCTCCGCCGTCAGATCGTCACGCCACTGCGCCTGACGCTCCATGAAGCGTGCCCGCAGGGCGGGCGTACGCAGGATCAGCTGGACCACGCGCAGCGCCCGCTCCGCGTGGTCGGGGTGGGAACAGGCGGCGAAGGAGACCGAGACGGCGCGCAGCAGCGCCACGGACGGGCGCTCCCCGGCAGGGCGGGCCGCCAGCTCCTCGCGCATGCCCGCGCCCATGTCGGCCAGGAACTGGACGACCACGTCCTCCTTGGACGCGAAGTACCGGAAGAACGTCCGCTTGGACACACCGGCGGCGGTGACGATCTCGTCGACGGTGACCGCGTCGAACCCCTTCGACGCCAGCAGCTGCAGCGCCGCTTCGGTCAGCTCGCCCGAGACGAGCAGGCGTTTGCGCTGGGCCATGGTCACTTCGGGGCGGGAGCTCACCCATCAATCGTAACCCCATGCCCTGCATGACACTCGGACGCTTCTTGACACTGAGTGCCAGTAGAGGCAACGTGTGTCACATGACACGGCAACAGCAGTGGACCACCGAGCAGATCCCGGACCAGACCGGCCGGGTCTCCGTCGTCACCGGGGCCAACAGCGGTCTGGGCCTGGCGACCGCGCGGGCGCTCGCCCTCCGGGGCGGGCACGTGATCCTCGCCGTACGCGACGAGGAGAAGGGCCGCCGGGCGGCCGAGGAGATCACCGCCGGACAGCCGGACGCCGGCCTGGAGGTACGCCGGCTCGACCTGGCGGACCTGGAATCGGTCCGCGCCTTCGCCGACCGCCTGCACGCCGAACACCCACGACTGGACATGCTCGTCAACAACGCGGGGGTGATGGCGCCGCCCCGGTCACTGAGCGCGCAGGGCCATGAACTCCAGTTCGCCTGCAACCACTTGGGCCACTTCGCGCTCACCGGGCTGCTGCTCGACCTGCTGTCCACCGGGCGCGATCCCCGTGTGGTCACGGTGAGTTCGGCCAACCACCGGCAGGGACGGCTCTTCCTCGACGACCTCTCGGGCGAGCGCAGGTACTCGCCGATGGGCTTCTACAACCAGTCGAAGTTCGCCAACGCGGTCTTCGGCCGGGAGCTCCACCTGCGGCTGACCGCGTCCAGCAGCCCGGTGCTCAGCCTGCTCGCCCACCCCGGCTACACCTCCACCGGCCTTCAGACGAGCGCACCGGTCGGCCTGGTGAAGCTGCTGTACGGCCGCCTGCTCACCCCGCTCGCCCAGACCCCGGCGCGCGGCGCCCTGCCGCAGCTGTACGCGGCGACCCACCCGGACGCGCGGGGCGGCGAGTTCATCGGACCGGACGGCCCGGCCGAGCTGCGCGGCGGGCCGACCCGGGTACGGCTGTCCCCCGAGGCGGCGGATGCCGGGACCGGCCGCCGTCTGTGGGAGCTGTCGGAGCGGCTGACCGGCGTCCGGTTCACGTTCCCGGCGTCGGTCTAGGGTCTTTCGTTCGGATCAGGCCGGATCAGGGAGCGGGACACGCGAGCTTGGCCTGATCCGAACGAGAGGCCCTGTGCCCTCATGCACCGCGATGCCCCGCGGCCGGTGAAGCGCGTGCTTCACCGGCCGCGGCGTTGTTCCGTACGCTCAGGCCTTGCCGGTGCAGATGGCGTCGTACGGCCGTCCCGGGCTCGGGAACAGCTCCAGCGGCTCGCTGCCGGACGGGCATTCCTCGGCGGTCTTCGTCAGGTCGAGCACCTTGCTCACACCGCTGCCGCCACCGGCGCAGGCAACCTCCTTGGCCTGGTCGTTCACGCAGTCGCCCTTCACCAGCTGCCCGCCGCCCGCACCGGCGTCACCGGGATGGTCGCCGCTCAGGTTGCGGCCGCAGATGGTCTTGCTGGGTATGCCGGCGCTCGCGTCGCCGGAACCGAAGGAGACCTTCACCGAGATGATCGCGTCCGTGCCGGCCGGGCACTGGATCGAGTCGGCGAACATGGCGCCGTCCTTGATCTCCAGGGCCTTGAGCGTCGCCTTGGAGTCGTCGCAGTCCAGCGGCTGGTAGGCGTCCTTCTTGCTGCTGTCGGGACCGGCGCAGTCGCCGACCTTCCAGTCCTTGGCCTCATGGGTCCCGTCGCTCGACGACTTCTGGCAGGCGGTGGCCGCCCCCAGGACGAGTGCGACGGCCAGCACCGCCTTCGAGCCGTTCAGGAGAGCCTTGCGAGAGCCGCGTCGCGCGGGGGAAACGGTGCTGCTTCGGCTGCCGCCGTGGGGGTGCGTGCTGCCGTTGACTCTCATGCTGCTCCTTGGAGTTCGGGTATGTGGCGCGGCCCGCACAAGCACTCGGCGTGGCCCGCGCATGGTGGCGCGCGCGTGATGACGACAGGACCGGGCACCGCGGTTCCCGCTCCGGCGGATTCAGCCTCCCTGCGGGACCGGAGCGGCGAACTCCACGTCTTCGGCGCGCGCCACGACCTCCAGATCGCTGCCGAGGGCCCATTCGGCGACCCGCGAGACCGCGGCTGCCGGGACGGGGCCGCTGATCCCCGGCGCGGCCGGGATGTCGTGCGTCGCGTGCGCGTCGTGCGGCATGACGACCCGGTACCCCAGCTCCAGCGCCGTACGGGCCGTCGCCTGTACGCACATCTCGGACATCACGCCGCAGACGGCGAGCGCCCGCACCCCCGCGTCGCTCAACAGGGAGCCCAGCGGTGTTCCGTGGAACCCGTCGTCCCTGAGCTTGCGGATCACGACCTCCGTGTCCGAGGCGTCGACGCGGTGGTGAAGCTCCCAGCCGGGCGTCCCCGGCTCGTCCCCCGCCCCGGGCCGCCCGTCGTTCTGCACATGGACGACGAGCGCCCCGCCCCTCCGCGCCCGCGCGATCAGCCCCGCCGTCCGGTCCACGAGCCGGTCCGCGCCGGGCACCGCCCGTTCACCGACGACCGCGTCGGCCTGGACGTCCACAACGAGCAGTGCCTGTACGGGAAGTGCGCGATCGCTCATGCCGTCATCATGTCCGCCGGCGCCGGTGCGCCTCCACCCGTTTTGGAGCCGTGATGCAGGGCGTGCGCTCTTCCTGCCAGTGCGTAACAGGTGTACATCTGATACATTCGCAACATGAGTGAGCCTGTCATCGAATCCATGGCGGAGGTTCGCCGTCACCTCGCCGATGTCATAGACCGTGCGCGCCGGGACGACACCCCGACGATCATCACGCGCCGCGGCAGGCGGGAAGCCGTGCTGGTCGATATCGACGAGTACCTGCGCCTGAAGCAGGCCGCGGAGCAGCACGAGGACGAGTGGCTGAACCGACTGGCCGACGAAGCCGAGTCCGAGGGTCTGGACGGTTCGGTCTCCATGGAGGAAATGGCCGCTCTCCTCCGATCGGCACCCTGAGCGCATGGGACACGTCACGCGATTCACCTCGCACGCGCAACGGGACCTGCTGAAGATTCCCCGCCAGGACGCGCTACGCATCCTCATCCGGCTCAGCGAACTTCAGAAGGCGCTGGACGGAGGCGACACCACGACCTTCGACATCAAGGCGCTCCAGGGCCATTCCGATCGGTGGCGGCTGAGAATCGGCGACTACCGCGCCGTCTACACGATCGAGGACGGCCGGCTGATCCTCTGGGTACTGACGGTCGGGCACCGCCGCGAGGTCTACCGCAACCGGTAGCAGCAGCCGACAGCCCTCGAAGGACACCGCGGACCGCGCCCCGGGACGCGGTGTGGCATCGTCCCGGCATGACGGATGCGGCGGAGACGGGGACGGTCGGGGCAGTGGAGTCGTGGAGCCTTGTCGGTGACGCCGTCGCCGTGTCCGTCGGCTCGGTGACGGAGGTGCTCCGGGCGAGGATCGCGGACGGGAAGCTCGAATCGCTGCTGGAGAGTTCGTCGGGACGGACACTGTTCGTCGTGAGCAACTCCGAGCGGGCGACGGTGATGCTGCTCGATCACCCCGGCGACCCGGGCGAGCACGCCACGGACCCCGGGGCAAAGGACTGGAGCGACGGGTTCGTCCTCTCGAACGGGCAGGCCGACGAGTACCCCGACGCGGACACCGTGCCGCTCGCCGAGGCTTTTCGGATCGTCCGCCACATCCTCGCCACCGGCCGGCCCCCGGCCGACGCGGCGTGGGCGGTCGACCGCTGAACCGGTCCGGGGATCAGTGCGTCAGGACGGGCATTCCGCCAGCTTCGGCTTGTTCGGCGGGCTCTTCCGGTTCAGCAGCGGGGCGAGGTGGTCGGCGTACAGCTGCTCCCAGACACCGTCGGTCATGATCTTCTTCAGTGCCGAACACACCTCCCTCTTCAGACCCTTCTCGTCCGGCTTCATCGCGACGCCGTAGCCCTCCGCTCCCGGACCGCTGTCCAGCCGCTTCAGCTCGGCGGGCTTGTCCTTGACGAAGCCGGCGAGGATGACGTCGTCCGTGCTCACCGCGTAGACCGACGACGCCGGGTCCAACAGGTCGCGCACGCAACGGTCGTAGCCGTTCGGCAGCGACTCCGTCATGTTGTAGCCCGCCTTGGGCAGCCATGACTCGTACGTCGAGCTCCTGGCGGTACACACTTCGAACTGCTTGTTCCGCAGCATCCTGGAGTCGTCGATCGCCCCCGCCTTCGCCTTCCTGCGGACCATGAAGCTCCGGCTGGCCACGTAGTACGGCCCGGCGAACGCGACACTGTAGTCGGGCGCCTTCGCGTGCTTGCGCTCCTCCGTGATGCTGTAGGTGGCGATGACCAGATCCACATCGCCCTTCTGCAGTATCGTGCTCCGGTTCTCGCTGCTCACGGGCTCGAAGATGACCCGGTCGCGGCTGTAGCCCATGTCGCGCGCGATGGCATAGGCCACGTCGATCTCGTACCCGCGGTACGTGCCGTTCCTGGTCTTCTCGCTCAGTCCGGGCTGATCGGCCTTGACGCCCACCTTCAGGACCGGGTGCGTCTTGATGTACGGGTCGGCCCGGGAGCCGCCGCGCGGGCGGCTGCCCGCCTCCGACGTACCGTCCCCCTGCATCCGCTCCACGGCGAGCCACCCGAGACCGGCCACCAACGCCGCGCACACCGCGACCGCCGAGAGCTTCTGCCATCCCGGGACGCCCTTCTTCGGCGGCCGGGGCGGCGCGGGCGATGCCTGAGGGGGGACGGGCACCGGGGCGGGGGCGGGAGCGGGGGCGGGCACGGGGGCGGGCACGGGTACCGGCACGGGGTCGGGCTTCGCGGCGGAGTCGTGGAGGATCTGCCGGAGCATCTCCTCCGCGCTCCCGGCGCTCAGACGGCGGCGCGGATCCTTGTGCATCAGCCGGCCCACGACTTCGGCCAGGTCCCCGCCGTGCTCCATCGGCAGAGGATCCGACTGGCAGGCGGCGACCAGGACCTCGTACTCGTTCGGCCGGTCGAAGGGGTGCCTGCCCTCGACCATCTCGTACAGCGTGACGCCCAGCGACCACAGGTCGGAGGCGGGTGTCGCGGTGTTCTCCTGCGCCGTCTGGGCGAGCAGTTCGGGCGCCAGGTACTTGAACGTGCCGATCAGCTCACCGGCCCTGGTGAGCGGGGCGGCACCGTCGAAGGTCGCGATCCCGAAGTCCGCCAGGATCGCGAAGTCCTCCTTGGCGAACAGGATGTTGGCCGGCTTCACATCGCGGTGGACCACCCGCGCCTCGTGGACCGCCCGCAGCCCGCTCAGCACCTGGAGGCCGATCGCGGCCGTCCGCCGCACCGGCAGCCGATGCTCGGCGCGCATCAGGTCCGCCAGCGAACGCGCGTCGAGCAGGTCCATCACGATCCAGACCTGGTTGCCGGACTCGACCCGGTCATGCACCGCCACCACGTTGGGATGCTTGATCTTGGCGATGGCCGCGGCCTCCCGCCGGGCCCGCTGCATCATCTGCTCCTGCGTGGCCGCCCCGACGGCGTCCCGGCCGAGCAAGCCCTTCACCGCGACGTGCCGGTCCAGGCGGGTGTCCAGGGCATCCCAGACCTCGCCCATACCACCGCGCCCGAGGCTGTGCAGCAACTCGTAACGTCCGTCGATCACATGGTGCGGTGCGGGGGCCGCCGGCTGTTCCGGCGCCCGGGACGGCTCCGACGCAGGCTCGGTCTCCGGCCGCGACTGCCCGTGGTCCGAATCGCGACCGGCCCTACCCTCGCTGTGCATGCGACCCCCTGTGGACTACATGGAGGCAACAGCCTAGACGCTCGGTCATACCCCGAAGCGGCTCGCAGCACTTGTGATTCGGTCACTTCGGGAGCGCCTTCCGGACCGCCGCCGCCCCCGTCGGCCGTGCTCATCACCCGTCCGTGAACCGCTCCCCGCACCGGCTGCAGAACACCGGTTCGGGGTCCCGCGAGAGCCGGCCGCATCCCGGGCAGACCAGGTCCAGCATGCAGGGCGCCTCGCCGCCCTCGTACGAGGGTGCGGGGACGGCCGGGGCTGCCGCGGACCTGATGGTGAGGCCGGGGCGGCGGCGGTGGACGGTCAGGTAGGTGAGGCCGTCCGGGCCGGCCGCGAGGGCGCGGCGGGAGGTGCGGGGCAGCCAGGCGACGGTGGTCGGGGTCAACTCCAGCGAAACGTCCCCGGCGTCGATCCGGCCGTCGCCCGCGACGACGACCAGGAGGACGTCCAGTACGTCCTCCTGGTGCTCACCGACCTGGCCGCCGGGCGGAAGACGTACCAGGTTGGCGTCCAATTCGCGGCCCTGTTCGGCCAGTTGCCACAGGGCCCCGCGCCGGTCGGGGGTCGCTTCGTGGAGCAGCTCGTCGAGTACGGCAAGAACGCGCGGTACGGAAGTCACGGGAAGCAGGCTACGCCTGGCCCGGGGGCAGTGCCGGGCTGTCGTACGGGCATGGGAAGCTGTGCTTCCGCTGTATGCGCGCGCCGGTACTCGTACCCCCCACCGGTCACCTGTGACCTGTGCCGTCGCCTGCCCCAGCGGTTCATGGAACGAACATCGAAGACGATCCCTGGGGTACGACTTGAGATCGAAGCGCAGAATCACCGATCAGCCCTTCTCGAAGCGAAGAATCTGGGTCACGGCCGCCGTGGCGACCTCGGCCGTCGCCGGTGTCCTGGTCTTCGAGGGGGTGACGGGCAACTCCTCGGTGGACACCGACGCCAAGTCCGGCCCGCCGAAGGCCGATGTGCGCGCCACCTCGCTGAAGGTCGGCGACGACGGCACGTCCGCCGTCCTGGGCAAGCGGGACACCGCACCGTTCAGCATGCTGGGCATCACCTGGACCGACCCGGCGGCCAAGGTCACCGGAGCCGTGGAGGTCCGCACCAAGTCCGCGGCCGACGGGAACTGGACGTCCTGGGTGCCGCTCGAAACCGACCTGGACGGGCGCACGGAGACCGGCCGGGCCGGCGTAAGAGGGAGCACCGAGCCCCGCTGGGTGGGGCCCTCCAACGGTGTGGAGGTACGGATCAACGCGGGCGGCAAGGTCTCCGCCAAGCTGCCCGCGGGGCTGCGGCTGGACACCGTGGATCCGGGCCGGGGCGGCTCGACCGCCGCGGAACCGGCCGCCTTCGCGGCCGACCTGCCCGCCGAGGACCCCTCGGCCACGCCCTCCACCGACCCGGTGGAACCGGCCCCGTCGGACCCGGCGGCCACGCCGGGCGACGGCACGGAGCCGTCCGCCGAGCCCACACCGTCCGAGCCGGAGTCGCCGGCCCCGTCCGAACCGGCCACCGAGGAGCCCACTCCCCCGGCGAGCCCGAGCCCCTCGGCGTCACCGAGCTCCTCCCCGGCCGAGACCCTGCCGCCCGCGCCGCCGTCGACCGTTCCGAAGCCGCCGATCGTCTCGCGGGCAGGCTGGGGCGCCGACGAGTCGATCAGCCCGGAGGCGCCGGAGTACCTGGACGGTGTCAAGGCCGTGTTCGTCCACCACACCGCGGGGAGCAACAACTACTCCTGCGCCGACTCCGCGGCGGTGGTGCGCAGCCTGTACGCGTACCACGTCCTGAGCGAGAAGTGGAAGGACATCGGCTACAACTTCCTGGTCGACAAGTGCGGGACGGTCTTCGAGGGCCGTAAGGGCGGTGTGGACCGGCCGGTGTTCGGTGCGCACACCTACGGCTTCAACCGCGAGTCGGCCGGTATCGCGGTCATCGGCACCTACACGGACGCGACCGCGCCCAGCGCGGTGACCACGGCGGTGGCCCGGGTCGCCGCGTGGAAGCTCGGCCAGTACAAGGGCGACCCGGCGGGCAGCACCATGCTCACCGCGGGCGCCACCGGCAGCAACTACTTCGGCACGAAGTTCACCGCCGGTACCAAGTACTCCTTCAAGCAGATCTCCGGGCACCGCGACGGCTTCAACACCCAGTGCCCCGGCAACATGCTGTACGGGCAGCTGAAGTCGATCCGTGATCTCGCCGCGGGCCCCGTCACCGGGCTGGCCGTCAAGTCGGTGACCGGCGCCGGGCTCTCGGGCACGACGTACTACACCAGGTCCGCGATCACCGTGGGCTGGTCGGCGAGCACGCCGAGCGCGTTCGTCTCCAAGTACGAGCTGCTGGTCGACGGCAAGTCCGTGGCCACCACCGCGGGCACCGCCACCTCCGCGCCGGCCACCCTCGCCGTCGGCACCCACCAGGTGCAGGTCCGCGCCACCCACCAGTCGGGCAAGGTCACCACGTCGGCGGCGGCCACCGTGGTCGCCGAGCAGACGGCGCCCACGTTCTCCACCAAGCCGAACCTGGCGCTGCGCACCGGCACGGTGAACACCACGGCCGTCCCGCTCACCCTGAAGTGGAAGGCCACCGACGCCGCTTCGCTCAAGGAGGTCCGGCTCACCGCACCGGTGGCCAAGACCTACGGCCCGACGACCACCAGCGCCTCGCACACCGCCAAGTCCGGGGTGTCGACCACCTGGTCCATGAAGGCGTACGACCGGGCGGGCAACACCGCCACGGCCTCGGTCGCCGGTACGCCGGTGATCGTGCAGGAGAGCTCGGCGACGAAGTCCGGCACGTGGACGACGCGGTCCTCGTCGAGCTACCTCGGCGGCAAGTCGTACTCCAGCTCGTCGAAGGGTGCCTCGCTGAGCTGGACGTTCACCGGCCGCTCGGTCGCCCTGGTGGCGTCCCGGGCGACCACCTCCGGCCAGGCGTACGTCTATGTGGACGGGGTGAAGGTGTCCACTGTGGATCTGAAGTCCAGCACCACCAAGTACCGCGACGCGCTGTGGACGAAGAGCTGGTCGTCCAGTGCCAAGCACACCGTCAAGATCGTCGTCGTCGCCACCTCGGGCCGGCCGACGGTCACCACCGACGGCATCGTGTATCTGAAGTAGCCCGCACCAAGAGACTGCCCCCGGCCCCTTTGCCGGGGGCAGTCCCGTACGGCCACCCTTGCTTCGAGCGGACTCGAAGGCGTTGGCTTGGTCCCCATGGAGTACACACAGCTCGGACGCACCGGGCTCAAGGTCAGCCGTCTCGTCCTCGGCACCATGAACTTCGGCCCGCAGACCAACGAGGTGGACAGCCACGCCATCATGGACGCGGCGCTGGACACGGGGCTGAACTTCTTCGACACCGCAAATGTGTACGGGTGGGGCGAGAACAAGGGCCGCACCGAGGAGATCATCGGCACCTGGTTCGCCAAGGGCGGCGAGCGCCGCGGCAAGGTGGTCCTGGCCACCAAGATGTACGGGAACATGGGCGCCGACGGCGAGGCCTGGCCCAACCACGACAAGCTCTCGGCCGTGAACATCCGGCGCTCCGTCGACGCCTCGCTGAAGCGGCTCCAGACGGACTACATCGACCTCTACCAGTTCCACCACGTCGACCGGAACACCCCCTTCGAGGAGATCTGGCAGGCGATCGACGTCCTGGTGCAGCAGGGCAAGATCCTGTACGCCGGTTCGTCGAACTTCGCCGGTTACAAGATCGCCCAGGCCAATGAACTGGCCGCCCGGCGGGGCTCGCTGGGCCTGGTCAGCGAGCAGTGCATCTACAACCTGATCGAGCGCCGTGCCGAGATGGAGGTCATTCCGGCCGCGCAGGAGTACGGCCTCGGCGTCATCCCGTGGTCCCCGCTGCACGGCGGACTGCTGGGCGGTGTGCTGAAGAAGGAGCGCGAGGGCACGGCCGGACGCTCGGCCTCGGGCCGCAGCGCGGACGCGCTGAAGGACGCGGCGCAGCGCGCGAAGATCCAGGCGTACGAGGACCTGCTCGACAAGCACGGTCTGGAGCCGGGCGAGGTCGGCCTGGCCTGGCTGCTCACCCGGCCGGGGGTGACGGGGCCGATCGTCGGGCCGCGCAACCAGGAGCAGCTGGACTCGGCGCTGCGGGCGCTGGAGCTCGACCTCTCGGCGGAGCTGCTGGCGTCGCTGGACGAGATCTTCCCGGGCCCGGGGCCTTCGCCGGAGGCATTCGCCTGGTGAGGGTTTCCTCGTGAGGCCCCTCCGACGGGCCGCCGCCGTCCCCGCCTCCGACGGGGCGGGCGGCGGCCCGTTCCCGTACCCGGTACAGGACGCGTCCAGCCCCCGATGCGGGAACTCCTGCTGGAGCTGAAGATCCCACGCACGTTCCTGCGCCCGTCGGCCGACGGCCCGCTGCCGGGCGAGGAGAGGCTCGTCGGGCACGGGGTGCGGGTCGTGGCGGTCCCGGACTGCGGGCACAACATCATGCTGGACAACCCGCAGGCGTTCGCCGAGGAGGCCGCGCGGGCCCTCGCGGCCCGAGGAGGGGAGGGGCGGAGGGGGTGCGCGAACGGGTCGGCCGGGTCACGCCCCGACGGCGGCCGCCACGGCGACGACGACGAACATCAGCACGAGCACGGCCGCCATGATGCGGTTTCTGGTCTTCGGATCCACCCTTCGAGCGTAACCGCCGGTCTCAGCGACCCAGCGACCAGGATGCGACCACCTCGTACCTGGGCCGCTCGCCCGGCACCCCGGAGTCCGGCAGATTGCTGTGTACGAGCGCCATCTCACCGACCTCCCACCCGGTGCCCTCGAAGCTTCCGAGCGCCTCGACGCAGGGCCGCAGGTCGACCTCGGCGCGGCGGCTGCGGGCGAGGGTGAGGTGGGGGTGGTAGGCGCGGTGCTGGTCCATCGGGATGCCGGAGCGGCGGGCGGCGGCGTCCGCGCGCTCGGCGAGCAGCCGCAGCGTGTCGAGTGCGCCCGCGGCCCCCACCCACAGGGCCCGCCCGCCGAACCGGCCGGCGCCGTGGATGCGGAGCGGGAAGGGCTCGGTGCGGCGGGCGGCCCGTGCGAGGCGCTCCTCCAGCTCGGGCAGCAGTTCCTCGTCCACGGGCCCGAGAAACGCCAGCGTGAAGTGCCATCCGGGCACCCCGGTCCAGCGAAGCCGCTCGGCCTCGGGCAACGCGTGCAGCGGGGCGACGGCGCGGCGCAGTTCCTCGACGGCGGGGGCGGGCGGCAGCACGGCGACGAAGAGTCTGAGACGGCTCATGCGCCGAGTGTCGCACCGTACCGGCGTGTCCAGGGCTCCGTACGTATCGTTGTACTACGCGGCTGCCCGCGCCCGCGCGGCAGCGGGGAGGAGCGCCACGATGACTGTCGTGGAGACCGACAGGATCGAGATGGCCGACAGCAGCGACAAGCGCACTCTGGACATGATGTTCGAGTGGCTTGAGCCCACCCCCGAGGGATTCAAGGTCGAGATCGTCGAGGGGAACATCTACACGTCGCCGCAACGGCGCACACACTGGCGAATCATTCTCGACATCATCGAGCAGTTGCGCGCCAGATACCCCCGCGAGCGCTTGCTGTCCGATGTGCGCATTGACTTCCCGGGGCTGCTCAACGGCTTCGCCTGCGATGTCGTCGCACTGACCGAAGGTGCCACCGAGGACGCCGACGGCCAGTGCCGCTACCAGGACATCGAGTTCGTGGCCGAGGTGATCTCGAAGAGCACCGCCGCCAACGACTACGGGTCGAAGAAGGCCACCTACGCCACCGCCGGTGTGCCCGTGTACCTCATCGTCGACCCGTACACCGGTACGTGGCACCTCCACACGCTTCCGAAGGAGGACGAGTACCGCAGCATGCTGAGTCTCGACTTCGGCACGCCGGTCGATCTCACCTCGACCGTCGTGGGACTCACCCTGGAGACCGCCGACTTCCCCCGCGACTGACGCCCCCGGACACACGGCGGCCCCGACCGGTGCTCACCGGTCGGGGCCGTGCCACGGTCCTCGTCGGACGGCGTTCACGCCGCCGCGGCCAGCTCCTCCCGGGGGACGAACCGGACGTGCGGGCGGCCGGGGCGCAGGTCCACGCGCAGGCGCAGGCCGCCCACGCGGGCCAGCATGAAGCCGACGCCGAGTGCGGCCACCAGCGAGAACGCGCCGCCGACCGCCATGCCCGTACGGACCCCGTAGGCGTCGCTGATCCAGCCGACGATCGGGGCACCCACCGGCGTACCGCCGGCGAAGACCATCATGTACAGGCTCATGACCCGGCCGCGCATGGCCGGGTCGGCGGCCATCTGGACGCTCGTGTTCGCGCTGATGTTGGTCGTCAGGCCGATCATGCCGATCGGGACCAGCAGGATCGCGAAGAGCCAGACGGACGGCGACAGGGACGCGATGATCTCCAGCAGACCGAACGCCGTTCCCGCGGCCACCAGCATCCGCAGCCGGGAGGAACGGCGGCGGGCGGCGAGCAGGGCGCCGACGAGGGAGCCGGCCGCCATGAGGATGTTGAAGAAGGAGTACATCCCGGCGCCGCCGTGGAAGATCTCGTCCGCGAAGGCCGTCAGCCAGATCGGGAAGTTGAACCCGAACGTGCCGACGAAGCCGACCAGGACGATCGGCCAGATCAGCTCGGGGCGGCCGGAGACGTAACGCAGGCCCTCCCGCAGCTGGCCCTTGGCGCGGGGCACGACGGTGGTCTTGTGCAGCTCGCTCGTACGCATCATCAGCAGGCCGATGAGCGGGGCGGCGAAGGACAGACCGTTGAACATGAAGGCCCAGCCACTGCCGACCGTGGTGATCAGGACACCGGCGACGGCCGGGCCGATGAGCCGGGCGGACTGGAAGTTCGCCGAGTTGAGGCTGACCGCGTTGCGCAGCTGAGCGGGTCCGACCATCTCGGACACGAAGGACTGACGGGCCGGGTTGTCGACCACCGTCACCATGCCGAGCAGGAACGCGATGAGGTAGACGTGCCATACCTGGACGACACCGGAGAGCGTGAGAACCGCGAGGGCGATCCCGCAGAGGCCGAGCGCCGCCTGGCTGACGAGGAGCAGCTTCCGCTTCGGGAGGCGGTCCGCGATGACGCCGCCGTAGAGGCCGAACAGAAGCATGGGGAGGAACTGGAGGGCCGTGGTGATACCGACGGCGGCGGCGGACCCGGTGAGGCTCAGGACGAGCCAGTCCTGCGTGATGCGGGACATCCAGGTACCGGTGTTGGAGATCACGGCGCCCGTGGCGAACAGGCGGTAGTTACGGATCTTCAGCGACGAGAAGGTCCCGCCGGGCTTGCTCTCGTGGGTGGAAGTCGGTGCGGGGGCGGAGTCTGCTCCGGATCCCGTACTCAAAAGGGTTCGCCTCCTCGGGCGTATACGTTTCGCTGACTGACGGGGTACGGCGGTGCGGGCGGTGCGCCGGCTGTGGACCGGCGCGGCCCGTGCCGCTACAGGTGGGCGAGCTTCTCCAGCACGGGTGCCGCCTTGCGCAGCGTCTCCCACTCGTCCTCGTCCAGGCCCTCGGCGAGGGCGGTCAGCCAGGCGTTCCGCTTGGAGCGGCTCTCTTCGAGCATGGCCTCGGCCTGCTCGGTCTGGCTGACCACCTTCTGGCGACGGTCATCGGGGTGCGGTTCCAGTCTGACCAGCCCCTTCGCTTCGAGCAGCGCGACGATGCGGGTCATCGACGGAGGCTGCACATGCTCCTTGCGGGCCAGTTCGCCCGGCGTGGCCGAGCCGCACCTGGCGAGCGTGCCGAGCACCGACATCTCGGTGGGGCTCAGCGACTCGTCGACGCGCTGGTGCTTGAGGCGCCGGCTGAGCAGCATCACGGCGGAGCGAAGGGAGCTCACGGCGGCCGCACTGTCGCCGTCGTGGATCAGGTCAGGCATGTTCATTAGCGTAACTCATTAGCTGCCCTAAAGACCATTCGTGTTACACGGGGAAGTGGCGCTTCGCCCAATCGATCACCCGAACGAGTGAGTCGGCTCCGGAAAGTAACGCGAAACGACCCGGTGGGCCGTAACCCTGCTTGCCATGGGATCGACTGTGCTCAGCCTGCGGATAGACGGTGAGCTGCTCGACCGGCTCCGGCAGCATGCCGCCAAACGCGGAATGAGCGTCCAGGACTATGTGGTCCGGACGCTCATTCGCGATGATTTCGACGAGCGCTTCAAGGCGGCCGTCGACGAGACGGAGAGGTTCTACGGCCCGGAGGGGACCGCGGGGATCAGGGCCGAAGAGGTCACGTGAGGCCGAGGGCCGGCATCGCGTAGTAGAAGACGAAGACGGCGGAGACCACGTACATGGGCACCGGCACCTCGCGCCAGCGCCCGGCGGCCACCCGCAGCACGGAGAAGGCGATGAAGCCGATGCCGATGCCATTGGTGATCGAGTACGTGAACGGCATCATCACCATGGCCAGGAAGGCCGGGACGGCGAGTGTGTAGTCGCTCCAGTCGATGTCCCGCACCGAGCCCGAGATGATCAGGAAGCCCACCGCCAGCAGCGCGGGGGTGGCCGCCTGCGACGGGACCATGGTCGCCAGCGGCGTCAGGAACAGCGCCACCGTGAACAGCAGGCCCGTCACGATGCTCGCGAAGCCGGTGCGGGCACCCTCGCCGACACCCGCCGTGGACTCCACGAAGCAGGTGCCCGCCGATGCGGAACTCGCACCGCCCGCGGCAACCGCGATGCCGTCCACGAACAGCACCTTGTTGATGCCGGGGAAGTTGCCGTCCTTGTCCGTCAGTTTCGCCTCGTCGCCGACACCGAGGATGGTGCCCATCGCGTCGAAGAAGCAGGACAGCAGCACGGTGAAGACGAACAGGATGCCGGTCAGGACGCCGACCTTCTGGAAGCCTCCGAACAGACTGACATTGCCCAGCAGCCCGAAGTCCGGGGTCGCGACCGGATTGCCCGGCCACTTCGGGACGGTCAGCCCCCAGGCGCCGTCCGGCAGGCCGGCGACCGCGTTGACGATCAGCGCGAGGACCGTCATCGCCACGATGGAGATCAGGATCGCGCCCGACACCTTGCGGATGATCAGCGCGAGGGTGAGCAGCGCACCTATGACGAAGATGAGGACGGGCCAGCCGTTGAGGTGGCCGTCGCTGCCGAGCTGGAGCGGGACGGTGGTCTCCGCCTTGTCCGGGATGCGGGAGACGAAGCCGGAGTCGACCAGGCCGATCAGCAGGATGAAGAGGCCGATACCGATCGCGATGCCCTTGCGGAGCGACATCGGTACGGCGTGCATCACGCGTTCCCGCAGGCCCGTCGCGACCATCAGCATCACCACGATGCCCGCGAGGACGACCATGCCCATCGCGTCGGGCCAGGTCATCCGGGGTGCGAGCTGGAGCGCGACGACGGTGTTGACGCCGAGACCGGCGGCCAGCGCAATCGGCACGTTGCCTATGACACCCATGAGGAGCGTGGAGAACGCCGCCGTGATCACGGTCGCCGTGACCAGCTGGCCATGGTTGAGGTAGTGCTCATTGATGTCGTGCGCGCTGCCGAGGATGATCGGGTTCAGCACGATGATGTACGCCATCGCGAAGAACGTGGCGAATCCACCACGGATTTCGCGTGCGACCGACGACCCCCGCTCGGAGATCTTGAAGAACCGGTCCAGGCGGCCCTGTGGCTGGGAAGCCGGGGGCTGCTCGGCGTCGACCGGAGCGGTGGCCGAGGGGGACATGTATGACCTCAGTCGTACGTAGAGGGGGGAAGAAAGTGGTCAGCTTTGGACTTTTACACGAATAATTCGAGTCAGCCTTAAGCAGATTCAGTATGAATACATAAGGCGAAGATCGCTATCTCCGCGCGTAGACCCTTGGGCCGCCCGGCCGCGCAGGCTTCGGGACCGCCGTCCTCACGGGGCCGCACAAGGGCCCCATACACTGAGGTCATGGCGAAGTGGACACCGAAGCACGAGGCACCCGAGCCCCTGGAGGGGCCCGTCGTCGCCACCATCACCGGCGGCACGATCCTCTGGTTCGTCCTCTTCCTGGTCCAGCTCCCGTTCTACAACTGGTTCGACGACCACGGCCACCTGTGGTGGGTGTGGACCTGTCTCGCCGGTGCGGGGCTCGGCCTGATCGGCATCTGGTACGTACGGGGACGTGACGCCGCGATCAAGCGGGCGGCCGCCGCTGCTGCCGCCGAGTTTCCGGGCGACACCGCGAAGGGTGCCACCAGCCGAGGGCCGGGCAGCCCTGCCAGCCCTTAGGGCCCGTCACCGGCCGAGTAGCACCACAGGACCACCACTCCTCCTCCCCTGGTCTGATCTTCCGACCACCCAGTGGGTGAATCGGACCATCCACCCGTACCGTCGGAACCATGACGCAGCGGGCATCCCATTCCTTCGGCGAAGAGACCGGCGAGCAGATCCCCGGGACGACCGGCACCCCCGGCCATCCGGGTCCGGCCATGATCGACGCCGGGGCCGAGCTCGACCCGGTCCACCCGGTGAAGCTGCCCGCCCCGGCCGTGGATCCACGCGGACTGACGGCCGCCGAGGTGGCCGAGAGGATCGCCCGCGGTGAGGTCAACGACGTCCCCGTCCGCTCGTCCCGCTCCGTGCGCGAGATCGTCCGGGCCAATGTCTTCACCCGGTTCAACCTGATCATCGGCGTGCTCTGGCTGATCATGCTGTTCGTCGCGCCGATCCAGGACAGCCTCTTCGGCTTCGTGATCATCGCCAACACCGGCATCGGCATCGTCCAGGAATGGCGGGCCAAGAAGACCCTGGACAGCCTCGCGGTCATCGGCGAGGCGAAACCCGCGGTGCGGCGCGACGGGGTCTCGGCCGAGATCTCCACCTCCGAGATCGTCCTCGGCGACCTCATCGAGCTGGGCCCCGGCGACAAGGCCGTCGTGGACGGCACGGTCGCCGAGGCCGACGGTCTGGAGATCGACGAGTCGCTGCTCACCGGCGAGGCCGACCCGGTACTGAAACAGCCCGGCGACCCCGTGATGTCCGGCAGCTTCGTGGTCGCCGGCGGCGGCGCCTTCACCGCCACCAAGGTCGGCCGCGAGGCCTACGCCGCCCAGCTCGCCGAGGAGGCGTCCCGCTTCACCCTCGTCCAGTCCGAGCTGCGCACCGGCATCTCCACGATCCTCAAGTACGTCACCTGGATGATGGTGCCGACCGCGATCGGCCTCGTCATCAGCCAGCTCGTCGTCAACGACAACGACCTCAAGGGGTCGATCGCGCGGACCGTCGGCGGGATCGTCCCGATGATCCCCGAGGGCCTGGTGCTGCTCACCTCGGTCGCGTTCGCGATCGGAGTCGTACGGCTCGGCCGCAAGCAGTGCCTGGTGCAGGAGCTCCCCGCCATCGAGGGGCTCGCCCGGGTCGACGTCGTCTGCCTGGACAAGACCGGCACCCTCACCGAGGGCGGCATGGACGTCACCGAGGTGCGGACGCTGGGCGGTGCTGACGACACGTACGTACGGAGCGTGCTGGGCGCTCTCGGCTCGTCCGACCCGCGCCCCAACGCCAGCCTCCAGGCCATCGTGGCCGCCTACCCTGACGGCGAGAAGTGGCTGTGCACGCAGACACTGCCGTTCTCCTCGGCCCGCAAGTACAGCGGCGCCGCGTTCGACGAGGGCGGCGGCCGGGAGTCGTCCTGGCTGCTCGGCGCCCCCGATGTGCTGCTGCCCGAGCACGACCCGGCGCTCACCGAGATCGAGCAGCTCAACGAGCAGGGCCTGCGGGTGCTGCTGCTGGCCCGCGCCGAGGGCGAGCTCGACGGGCCGGACAGCGCGGCCGGGGCCGTACCGAGCGCGCTGGTCGTGCTGGAGCAGCGGCTGCGGCCGGACGCGGCGGAGACCCTGTCCTACTTCGCCGACCAGCGGGTCGCCACGAAGGTCATCTCCGGCGACAACGCGGTCTCGGTCGGCGCGGTCGCGGGAAAGCTGGGCCTGCCGGGCGCCGAGCACACCCTGGACGCCCGCAAGCTGCCCACCGACCCGGACGACATGGCCACGGCCATGGAGGAGAACGCGGTCTTCGGCCGGGTCACCCCGCAGCAGAAGCGGGACATGGTCGCCGCCCTCCAGTCCCGCGGCCACACGGTCGCCATGACCGGCGACGGCGTCAACGACGTACTGGCGCTGAAGGACGCCGACATCGGCGTCTCCATGGGATCGGGTTCCGAGGCGACCCGGGCCGTCGCCCAGATCGTGCTGCTGAACAACAGCTTCGCGACACTGCCGTCCGTGGTCGCCGAGGGCCGCCGGGTGATCGGCAACATCACCCGGGTCGCCACCCTGTTCCTGACCAAGACCGTCTACTCGGTGCTGCTGGCGGTCCTGGTGGTCTGCACACAGGTCGACTACCCGTTCCTGCCGCGCCACCTGACCCTGCTGTCGACGCTGACGATCGGCGTCCCGGCCTTCTTCCTGGCCCTGGCCCCCAACAAGGAACGGGCCCATCCGCACTTCGTGCGCCGGGTCATGCGGTACGCGATCCCGTCGGGCGTCATCGCCGCCGCGGCCACCTTCACGACATATCTGATCGCCCGGAACCACTACTCGGGTCCGGGCGCCCTCGACGCCGAGACCAGTGCGGCCACGCTCACGCTGTTCCTGGTCTCGATGTGGGTGCTGGCGATCATCGCCCGCCCGTACACCTGGTGGCGGATCGCCCTGGTGGCGGCGATGGGGCTGGCGTTCCTGATCGTGCTGGTGGTGCCGTGGCTCCAGGAGTTCTTCGCGCTGAAGCTGGTCGGGACGACGATGCCGTGGGCGGCGGTGGGCATCGCGGTGGTGGCGTCGGCCGGCCTGGAGTACGCCTGGCGGCTGGTCGGCCGACGCTTCCCGGTGTAGCGCGCGGCTCCGGCCGTTACTTCACGTCGACGAAGTCGCCGGCGGTGGTGACGGCCGGGGTGGTGGACGTCCCCGCGAAGCTGTAGCGCCAGTAGCCGTCGACCGAGGCCTTGACCGTGGTCTTCAGGTTCCCGACGCTGCTCGACTTGATCGTCTTGACCGTGCTGTACGTGGAGCTGGTCTTCTTGCGGAACTGGAGCTTCACGGGCTGCGTCGCGTAACCGTGGTACGCGTGGTCCTCCCAGTTCGCCCGTGACAGCTTCCCGGTGACCGTGATGGTCTTGCCCTTCTTCACCGGCTCGGGCGAGGCGTTGACCGTCAGCTTCGACAGCCGCTGGATCTTCGCCGTGGCGGCGTAGTCCGAGTAGTAGCTGGAGCCGTCCTTGGCCTCCGCACCCGCGAGCACGTGCCAGGAGCCCGCCAGCGCGTTCTTGTACAGGTCGACCCTGGGGTCGATGGTGATGGTGAGGGAGCAGGTGCTGGTGGTCGCGCTCGCGGCCTTGCAGGTCGCGTCGTCCTCGTTGGGCAGCAGCGCGCCGTCCATGCCCTCGTCCTGGTCCTTGCCGTGCCACAGGAGCAGCCAGCCGGTCTCGATGCCGGAGGCGTGCGAGGCGGTCACCGAGACGGTGACGGTCTTCTTGGCGGTGGTGCCCAGGACGATGTCCTTGCCACCGTTGACGGTGATCTTGGATATGACGGGATCGGCCGTTGCCGCGTGCGCCGCCGGAACGGCGAGGGCGGACAGGGCCAGCGCGCCGGAGACTGCGGCGACAGTGGCACGAATGCGCATGGATTTCTCCGTGGAGAAAGGCCTTGGGGGCCGGATGGGATGCACAGGGCGGATGCGTGAGCAGCGGGACCCCTCGTGGAGGGATCCCGCTGCTCACGGTGGCCACGGGTGGCCTCGATGGGTCCGCGTGGGCCCGGGTGGGGCTACTTCACGTCGACGAAGTCACCGGCGGTGGTGACGGCCGGGGTGGTGGACGTCCCCGCGAAGCTGTAGCGCCAGTAGCCGTCGACCGAGGCCTTGACCGTGGTCTTCAGGTTGCCGACGCTGCTCGACTTGATCGTCTTGATGGTGGTGTACGTGGAGCTGGTCTTCTTGCGGAACTGGAGCTTCACGGGCTGCGTCGCGTAACCGTGGTACGCGTGGTCCTCCCAGTTCGCCCGCGACAGCTTCCCGGTGACCGTGATGGTCCCGCCCTTCTTCACCGGCTCCGGAGCGGCGTTGACCGTCAGCTTCGACAGCCGCTGCACCCGGGCGGTGCCGAAGAAGTCGTTCCACGCCATGTCCCCGCTACCGGCGAGCGCGGCCCCGCTGACGTGCCAGGTGCCGGCCAGGGCGTTCTTGTACAGGTCGTAGCGCGGGTCGATCGTGAACGTCAGCTTGCATGTCGAGGTCGTCGCGTTGACCTTGGTGCACGTCGCCGCTTCCTCGTTCGGCAGGATCGCGCCGTCGATGGTGTCCGGCGAGTTCGGGTTGGTGCCGTGCCACAGGTCGGCGTAGGCGTCGACGACCCCGGAGGGGTGCGAGGCGGTGACGGAGACGGAGATCGTCTTCTTGGCGGTGGTGCCGAGGACGATGTCCTTGCCGCCGTTGACGACGACCTTGGAGATGACGGGTTCCGAGGCGTCGGCGGCGGTGGCCGCGGCGGCCTTCGAGGCACCCGGCGCGGCGGCGGTGCCGAAGACCTCGGCGCCCGACGTCGGCTTGTTCAGGTTCGGAACGGAGTGGTCCCCCGCGAGGGCGGCCGGGACAGCCAGAGCAGACAGGGCCAGGGCGCCGGAGACGGCGGCCACGGTGGCACGAATTCGCATGTGTTTCCCCAGTGGAGAAAGGCCCCGCGGGCACGTGAGGCGCCACGGGCGGGGCTGGTTCGGACTGTGAGTCTGCTGACTCGCCAAACCAGACCCGCAACGCATGTGAAGGGTTGTACGCCGAGATGAACTTCTTGCGAAGATCCCCTCGGAGGGCGCAGCCGGACGCCCGCGAGCGCCGACGCCCTGCCTGCCCGCGACCGTCCGTCAGTCGAACCAGCGGTCCCGGGCGAGCTCCTCCGTACGGGACGGGTCCTCCAGCAGCGCCGCGACCTCGAAGCGGCGCGGCCACTGCCCCGCCGCCCAGGCCAGGCCCGCCGCGACGCCCTCCAGGGTGGCGGCGTGCACCGTGCCGTCGGGGGTGCGGCGCCAGTCCAGTTCGACGCCGCCCGCGCGCAGTTCGGCGTGCTCGACGTACACGTCCGGGGTCCCGGCGCCGAGCAGTACCCGTACCGCGTCCGGCACTTGGTGCTCTTCGCCCTCCGTCGACACCTCCGCCTCCACGCTCTCGCCGAGCCGGCGCACCTGGAACAGCTCGGCCAGGTCCGCCGCCCGCGTCGGGGCGACCGGGAGCAGCGGGAGCCCCTCGGTGAGCGGCAGCAGATCGGGGGCGTCCGCGATCACGGCGTCCGCCGCGTCGACGACCCGTACCTCGCCGTCGACCACGGCTCGCAGCTCGTCCGGCAGCGTGACCTGTTCCGGGTCGAGATCGGCGAGGGCCGTGTACAGCGAGTGCAGTTGTACGGGTCCCACCGGGCGGTCCTCGTCCGCGAGCCGGCCGAGGAGTTCGGCGGCGCCGCCCGGCTCGTCGAGCAGGGCGGCGAGGGAGGTCCGTACGCCGAGGGCACGCAGCACCTGCGCGTCGTCGAACCCGGTCGCGTCGGCGGAGTCGTACAGCCCGGCCAGCCGGGGGTCGCCGCCCGCGGCCCGCAGCCCGGCGGGACGGCGGCCGTCGAGCACCGGATGGTCGCGCAGCCACCAGGCGGTGTACGGGCGTACCGACTGGGTGGTGCCGTCCGGCAACAGCACCCGCACCGGCTGGGTCAGCGCGTCGCGCAGCGGTGGCTGCGCGAGCATGGCGAGCGCCTGCGGCCAGGCGTCGTCGTCGACCAGGTCCAGATCGCGGACGGCGACGATCTCGGTGGCGACCGGCGGTACGGGGGCCCGCCCGCCACCCGACCACCACCCCTCATCGTCACCGCTGCGCGGCGGCAGATTCAATTGCAGCTGGTCGAGGATGTCCTCGCACCACACGTCCACGGCGTCCAGCAGACCGGCGTCGTCGGGCTCGGCGAAGTCGCCCTCGCGCGGCTCCAGTTCGTCCGGGTCCAGTACGACATCGGCGGTCCGTACGAGGGCGAAGGTGGCGAGCACGCCGCAGGCGGTGAGCGGCTGCTCGCCCCAGCGGTCGGCCAGCTCCTGGTCGCAGAGGGCGAGTTCACCCTCCCGCATGACGGCCGCGAACGGGCTGTCGGGCAGCACGAGTTCTCCGGCGGGGGCCGGTTCGCCGTCCTCGTCGGGGAGGGCGAGCGCGCCGAGCCAGGGCTCGTCGCCGGGTGCCAGTTCGGCGTCCCGGACGAGGGTGAGGACGGTCTCGGCGAGCTCGTCGGCGTCCAGCGCGTCCTCGTCCCAGATCTCGCCCGCGTCCAGCGATCCGGCGACGGCGGCCCGCACCTGCGGGGTCGTCAGCACGGCGCGCGGGGTGGCGGGCAGGGCGCCCAGCTTCTCCAGCAGCGGGTGGGCGGCGTCCGGGTGGGCGACCTTCAGCCCGAGCCGGGCGAGGCGTTCCAGCACCGGTCCGGCAGTCGCGCCGGGGAGCGGGAGGAGGACCTGGCGGGGGCCGATGGTGGTGCGGGGCAGGGCCGGGGTCCCGGTCGCGGAGTCCGTGGCCTCCGTTGTTCCGGCCACCGGTACGGGCAGGCCGGAGAGGCGGTCCGGGTCGATGCCGGACAGGCTGTCGTACAGCCTCCGCCACCAGCCGGGGGCACGCTCCAGACCGGCGAGGCGGTCGATCGCCTCGGTCAGCGGGACCCGGGCGACCTGGAGCGTACGCAGCTCGCTGCGGCGTTCCAGCCCGGCGGGCAGCAGACACGGCAGGACCTCTGCGAGCACCCGTACCGTCTCGGCGCCGACGCCTTCCAGCACCTCGGCCTCGATGGGCCGCAGCGCCGTGGTGGCCGCCTGGGGGACGCCTTCCGCCTGCACGTCCCAGGTGTCCCACCGGTCCGCCTCGGCGGTGGTGTCGCGCGGGGCGGCGGGCGCCAGGAACGCGACGCGCGGCAGCCGCTCCAGGATCGCTCCGCGCAGCGCCCCGTCCAGTTCGCCCTTGCCGAGCGGCCCCGGTACGAGGTCGATGGTGTCGACGGACACCGGCTGCCAGCCGGCGAGCAGTTCGGCGTAAGCGTCGGCGGCGCGCTGCACCAGGAAGTCGGTGAGCGGTCCCGGCGCGAAGTGGCGGCGGGCGGTGTCGAGCGGCAGCGAGGCGATGAGCAGCGCGGGGATGCCGAGGGGTTCGTCGGTGGGGGTCGGGGCGTGGACGACGGGGAGGGTGCGGGGGCGGACCGGGGCGCCCTCCGTGTCGACCGGGACCGCCCAGGTGACCGACCAGTGCGGGCGCAGCCGTTCCTCGCGGGGGCGGTCGGCGAGCAGGGCGGCCTCGACGGGGCCGTGGTGGGTGACGGTGCGCCAGCGGTTCGTGCCGCGCGCGGAGTCCTCGACGTGGGTGTACGGGCCGTGCTGGGAGCGGCGCAGCGTCCGTACGGTGTCCGGGGTCTCGATCACGATCTCGTCCAGGCCGCGCAAGGTGAGCAGCAGGGCGTCGTCGACCGCGTCGAGCAGCCGGACCACGAGGTCCTCGGCGCCGCCGTCGCGCAGCGGGAGGACCACGACGGTGTCGTACCCCTCGGGTGCGGTGCCCTCGGCGGGCAGCGGGAGCCGGAGCAGCGGTACGTGGCCGTCGCGGCGGCGCAGTTCGTCGCCGAGTCCGGGGCTGGCGACGGCCGCCCGCGCGGCGAGGTCGCGGGCCTCGGCGAGGGACCAGCGGACACCGCCGTGCCGGCCGACGACGGCGGGTTCGTCGCTCACCGCGAGCACGGCGGCGAACCCGACGCCGAACCTGCCGACGGCGCCTTCGTGCCCTTCGCGCTTGGCGGAGGCACGCAGCGTGGAGAGCGACTCCACGCCGGTGGCGTCGAGGGGTGCGCCGGTGTTGGCGGCGGCGAGGAGCGCGGGGGTGTCCGGGGTCGCCGGGTGCAGGGTGAGGCGGAGCTGGCCGGGGACCTGGGCGCGGGCGGCGGCGTCGGCGGCGTTCTGGGCGAGCTCGACGACGAGGCGGTCGCGGTAGCCGCCGAGCGCGAGGTCCTCCTCGGCGTTGGCGTCCTCGCGGAACCTGGCGGGGCCGGCGCCCCAGGCGTCGAGCACTCCGCGCCGGAGCCGTGCGGTCCCGAACGGATCGGCCCCCTCGGTCGCATTCATGCTCACGCTCTGACTCCGCTCTTTCCGGTTGCGCACTGCCCGTGCCGCCAAGTGTGCGCCCGAAGGTACCGGGTCCTCACACCGGACGGGGTTCGCGGCCCGGCGTCCGTCACCGGGCCCTTGGCTGCCGCCTCCGGGCGCTTGGCTGCCGCACCGCCCACCACAGCAAGGATTGCGCCCTCGATCGCCGGACGGGCTGGGTCTGCCCGGCTGACCCGGGCCCGTGGGAAGCCCCGAGCCCCTCGGGAAAATCGCCGGACGAGCGGGAAAATCACGCCCGTCCGGCGATTGAGGACAAAGCGGCTCGCCGAGGCCGCCCGGCATCCCGCTCATGCCCGCGCGGCACCCACCCGGCCCGTCCGGTGTTCGAGGACGGAATCGGCTCGCCGGAGCGACCCGCACCCCGCGGAACGGGGAAGCCACACCGCCCGGCCGGGCCCTACGAGTGCCCGAGGTCCTCCGTCGGCGCGTCCGCCTCCACCGGGACGGAGCCGGAGTCCCGGGCCGGCCGCAACGGGTACTCGTCCGCCTGCATCGTGTCCAGCGCGTGCGGCGTCGGCTTCGGCGGCTTCGGCATCACCGCCGCCTCCGAGTGCCCACCGCACCCGTACGACAGCGACACGACCCGCCCGTCCGCCGGACCGAACTCGTTCGCGCACACCCCGAAGGCCTGCTTGAGCGAGCCCGCCAGAGGCACCAGGAACGCACAGGTGACACACGAGGCCGGGGCCGCCTGCGCCATGGGCGTCTTCGCACCGAACGCCTCGTCCCACCGGTCGGCCGCCGCGTGCAGCCCGTACCGGGACAGCACCCGCGCCCGCCGCATGCCGAGCTCGTCCGCGACCGCCGCGATCGAGCCCCGGCTCGTCGTCGCGGGGCGGGTCGTCAGCTCCGCGTCCTCCGCGTCGACGAGATCGGCCATCTCCTGCGACATCTCGGAGACCGCGGAGTTCGGCGGCGGCTCGTCCTCACCGGTGTAGCCGGGCTCCAGGCGGATGTCGTCCGCCTCGGTGGGCAGCAGATCGCCCGGCCCCATGTCGCCGGGGCGCAGCCGCTCGCTCCACGGCACCCACTCCGGGGCGAGGAGCGCGTCGCTGCCGGGCAGCAGCACCGTTTCGTCGAGGGTGACGTTCTTCGCGCGGGAGGCGCGGGCTACCGTCACCGCCCAGCGCCAGCCCCGGTAGCCGGGCTCCTCGCACTCGAAGAAGTGCGTGACGACCCGGTCCCCCTCGGAGACCACGGCCACATGCTCACCGACGGCGCCCGGCGCGGCTGCCTCCTCGGCCGCCGCGCGGGCCAGGTCTACCGCCTCGGCGCACAGACGGTCGGGAACAGGGGTACGGGCCGTACGGCTTCGCGTCGTCGCAGCACTCACAGGTCTCGCTTCTCTCCTACGCCAGTCTCACGAGCGCGCCAGCACATCCATCGGTTTCGGCCATGACGGGTGGGGGCGGAGCGGACCTGGGGGCCGCGTCGACGTCCACACCCGTTACTGCCTGCCTCGGGCACACCTTCTGCAACCCATTCTGCGGGATCGCCGAGAGGCGCGCGGCCGAGAACAACCGCCGGTGGCGCGCTACGCACGCTACCCTCTCCGCCGCCCCCCGCCCACCTGCCCGTCCCAAACAGCACCGGATCCCGTGCCGAACATCGCCGTATCCGGTGCTGTGACGTCGTCGTATCCGGTGTCGCGATCACCGCATCCGGTGCCGTGCCGCCAGCGCGGGCCGCCCCGGGGAGCCCCCGGCCGGGCGGCGCGGATCACTGGCCCGACGGGGCGGAGTGCGCCGCGCCCTGCCCCGTCACCGGTTCGCCGCCACCGTGGCTGGGGCACTATGACGAAGTGACTTCCGCCAGGTCGCACAAGGACTCCGGCCCGCTCCGCAGGGCGGGCCGGGCGGTCGGTCATGCCCTCCACAAACCGTTCACCGAAACCGCCAAGGGCATCCGGAAAGCGACGCACGCCCATGGCGCCGGGGAGTCCGGGCTCGGCAAACTGATCGAGCTGCACGCCGTGAACGGCGCGGGCGACGTGATGATCACGGTCGCGCTCGCCTCGACGGTGTTCTTCTCCGTGCCGACGGACGAGGCCCGCGGCCGTGTCGCCCTCTACCTCGCCGTCACCATGGCACCCTTCACGCTCCTGGCGCCCGTGATCGGCCCGCTCCTGGACCGGCTGCCGCACGGCCGCCGCGCCGCGATGGCCGGCGCGATGCTGGCCCGCGCGGTGCTCGCGATCACCATGTCGGGCGCGGTCGCCACCGGCGGCCTGGAGCTTTATCCGGCCGCGCTGGGCGTCCTGGTCTGCTCGAAGGCGTACGGGGTGGTGCGCAGCGCCGTCGTACCGCGTCTGCTGCCGCCCCGTTTCTCCCTGGTGAAGGCGAACTCCCGGGTCACCCTGGCCGGCCTCCTGGCGACCGGGGTGGCGGCCCCGGTCGGGGCGGCTCTGCAGACCGTCGGGCCCGGCTGGCCGCTGTACGGTGCGTGCGCGATCTTCCTCGGCGGGACCGTGCTGGCCTTCACGCTGCCGCCGAAGGTCGACTCGGCGAAGGGCGAGCGGAAGGCCCAGCTGGTGCCGCCGCACGGCGTGGCGGTCTCGCGGGGCGACTCGGGGCGCGGCGCGGGCGGGCAGGCGCGGCGCCGGGACGGGAACGGGGAGAAGCGGCCCGGTCTGCGGTCCGTGGGCCCGTCCGTGCTGAACGGGCTCCAGGCAAACTGCGCGCACCGCGCGCTCTCCGGTTTCCTGATCTTCTTCCTGGCGTTCCTGCTGCGCGAGCACCCGCTCGCCGGGCAGAGCGCCGCCGTCTCGCTCGGCATCGCCGGCGTCGCGGCCGGTGTGGGCAACGCGTCCGGTACGGCGGTCGGCTCCTGGCTGCGGGCCCGCGCCCCCGAGGCGATCGTCGTCTCGGTGCTGGCCCTGGCCCTGGGGGTCGCGGTGCTCGCCGCGCTCCTCTTCGGCACGGTCATGGTCGCCGCGCTCAGCGCCACCGCGGGCTTCGCGCTGGCCCTGTCGAAGCTCTCGCTGGACGCGATGATCCAGCGCGACGTACCCGAGGAGGTGCGCAGCTCCGCGTTCGCCCGGTCCGAGACCGTGCTCCAGATGGCCTGGGTGATCGGCGGCGGCATCGGCATCGCCCTCCCCCTCAACGGCGTACTGGGCATGTCGGTCGCCGCGGGCATCCTCGCCCTCGGCGCCGCAACGTCCGTACGGGGTCTGCTGGGCGCGGCGCGCCGCGGCTCGCCGCACCCCCGCGTGGCATGAACCGGAGCGACCGATAGCCTTCGGCCCATGACCGTTGCGTTCTTCTCCGGTAAGGGCCGCCGAATCGGCGTCGCTCTTGGTGCCGTGTCCGCGGGACTCCTTGTCCTCTCCGCCTGCGACAAGCCGACGCCGCTCGCGACCGTAACGGTCGGCGGCAACTCGGTGAGCGCCGAGGCGTCCTGCTACAACGACGGCAAGGCGCTCAAGCCGTCCGTGTACCAGAGCTGCCTGAACAAGAAGGCGGAGAAGTCCGTCGAGGTCGCGATGGACGACAAGGTCCGCTTCGGCGTCGACCCCGAGGTCGCGGAGAACGGCTGGACCCTGTTCATCAACGGTCAGCAGGCCGAGCAGGAGCCGTACAAGAAGACCTACCGGTCCATCCCGGGCAGCGCCTTCTTCTCCAGCCAGACCGGCGAGACCACGAACAAGACGCAGATCAGCATCGTGGAGACGAAGGGCAAGAAGCTCGTCGGCATCTGGCACTTCGAGCTGAAGAAGACCTCCTGATCCCCTCCTGACCTCGGAGGCTCTCCCCGTGCGTGTGCTCGTCGTGACCGCTGTCCCAGCAGAACGGGACGCGGTCACGCGCGCGTTCGGGGACATTTCCGGGGCGTCGTCGGTCTTCTCCGTTCCGGGCGCGGAGATCCACCGCGCGGGCCCCTTCGACGTCCTGGCGGGCGGTGCGGGGCCGGCCGCCGCGGCGGCCTCGGCCGCCTTCGGTCTGGCCTCGGACCGCTACGGCCTGGTGATCTCGGCCGGCATCGGCGGCGGGTTCGCCGGCGTCGCACCGGTCGGCTCCCTGGTGGTGGCCGACCGCATCGGCGCGGCGGATCTGGGCGCCGAGACCGCGACGGGCTTCGTGCCGGTCACCGAGCTCGGCTTCGGCCGCGCCTGGCATTTCCCGCCCCGGTCGCTGGTACGGGAGGTGGCCGCCGCCACCGGCGCGGTCACCGGCGCCGTCCTCACCGTCTCCACCGTGACCGGCTCCGCCGACCGCGCCGCCGCCCTGCTCGCCGCGCACCCGCGGGCCGCCGCCGAGGCCATGGAGGGCTTCGGGGTCGCGGAGGCCGCCGAGCGCGTCGGCCTGCCCGTCCTGGAGGTCAGGGCGGTCTCGAACGCAGTGGGCCCGCGCGACCGGGACGCCTGGCGCATCGGCGACGCGCTGGCGGCGCTCACCGAGGCGTTCGGGAAGCTCGTACCCGTACTGGAAGGTTGGACCCACCATGACCGACACGAATCCTGACCCGCTGCGGATCGCTTTCTCGCCCTGCCCGAACGACACCTTCGTCTTCGACGCCTGGGCGCACGGAAGGGTCCCCGGTGCGCCCGCCCTCGATGTCACCTTCGCGGACATCGACATCACCAACGGGATGGCCGAGCGCGGCGAGCTCGACGTCCTCAAGGTGTCGTACGCGGTGCTGCCGTGGGTGCTCGACGAGTACGCGCTGCTGCCGTGCGGCGGGGCGCTGGGCAGGGGCTGCGGCCCGCTCGTCCTCACGAGGCAGGGCGCGGACCCGGACCTGACCGGCCGGTCCGTGGCCGTACCGAGCGAGCGCTCCACCGCGTATCTGCTGTTCCGCCTCTGGGCTGCCGAGGTGGTGCCGGGCGGTGTCGGCGAGATCGTCGTGATGCCGTTCGACGAGATCATGCCGGCCGTGCGCGACGGCAAGGTGGACGCCGGTCTCGTCATCCACGAGGCGCGGTTCACGTACCAGAACTACGGGCTCCACAACCTCGCCGACATGGGCCGGCACTGGGAGGAGACGACCGGGCTGCCGATCCCGCTCGGCGCGATCATCGCCAAGCGCTCGCTGGGCGCGGACACGCTGAAGCTGCTCGCCGACTCGGTGCGCACCTCGGTACGGATGGCCTGGGACGACCCGGAGACGTCCCGGCCCTACGTGCTGGCCCACGCCCAGGAGATGGACCCGGCGGTGGCGGATCAGCACATCGGGCTGTACGTCAACGAGTTCACCGCCGACCTGGGCGAGGACGGCTACGCGGCGATCCGCGGACTGCTGACCCGCGCGGCGGCCGAGGGGTTGGTACCGCCCCTCGGCCCCGACGCACTGTCGTTCGTCTGAGCTTCGCTCTTTTTGTTGGTTCTCAGACGTCGAGCTGGTCGGCGACCGCGCGCAGCAGACCGCCGATCTTCTTCCCGGCCGCCTTGTCGGGGTAGCGGCCGCGCTCCAGCATCGGCGTGATGTTCTCCAGCAGGGTGGTCAGGTCCTGCACGATGGACGCGAGCTCGTCCGGCTTGCGGCGCTGCGCGGCCGCGACGGACGGGGTCGGGTCCAAGACCGCCACCGAGAGCGCCTGGTCACCACGCTGACCTGCGACGACCCCGAATTCGACCCGCTGGCCGGGCTTGAGGACGTCGACGCCGTCGGGGAGCACGGAGGAGTGCACGAAGACGTCGCCGCCGTCATCGCGGGAGAGGAAGCCGAAGCCCTTCTCGCTGTTGAACCACTTGACCTTGCCAGTCGGCAAAGCACGCACCCCATCTCAACCCGTATGCAACCTGTATGCCGGAACCCGGAAAAAAATCCTCAGCAGGTCAGGCTATCCAGTGGTGGTGCTCCCCTGCTGGCAGCAGCCTCCCCAGGGGGAGTACCCCTCGTCAAGCCTGGTCATCCGGACTGTGTCCGGAAACGGCGCCTGCTTTACGCGCCGGTGGCCACGGGGTTGACCGCGGGGCGGTTCACCGTCGCCGGGAACTACCCTGGCCAGGTGAGTACTACACCTCCTGGCGCGGGTGACCGGCTGGTCCGGATCGGCGCGATCGTCTTCTTCATCGGCGCACTGTCCACCCTGGCCACCATGGCCCCCCTCTTCCTCGGCACCCATCCGCTCCCGTCCATCGCCTGGTCGCTGTGCATGCTGATGGGCGTCGGCTTCCTGATCGCCGCGGCGGGCGTGATCCGGTCGGTGCGCGCGGGGGCGGCGAAGCGGTAGGGCGGGCCGGACATCCGTAACGCTCTTCCCTGTTCCCTGTTCCCTGGCGCAGACGCAGTTGACGAGACGTATCGGCCAGAGGATCCAGGGGGACGGCATGACGGGGGCTGCCTCCTGCACGAGCGCGAACGGGTACCGACCCGACCCGGTGGTGGCTCCAGTAAGGCGGTCACTGACGGACACGGCGTCAAGCCGAACGAAAAACGGGACTTCTGGTCCCAGGCCGTCCTGCAGGCATCGGAGGCACGGCATACCCTGAATATGAAGGAGGGGGGAAGATAGATATCTGCAAGAGCGGAAATTGAAATGCTCACCAACAGCGCTCAGCGCCAAGGAAGCAAACGAGCGAGGGGGCTCACCGCAATTGCTGTCACCGCGATCAGCGTGCTCCTCAGCGGCGCGGGCACGGCGATGGCGGCCCCCACCTTCGCCTCCGCCGATGTGGCGACCGGCTCGCCATATATGCCCAACCAAGGTGGTGGGGGCGGCGGCTACGGCTGGGAAGAAGGATACAACAGCGGCACGAGGTGTGAGCCGCTCCTCGCTACTGGCGAGTTTCCTCTCCCTTCTGACCTGGCGGATTACGTAGCGAAAGCGCGCGCCAGTAACGATGCAGCTGAATTCAAGCGAGCGGAAGACGCGGCAATCCTGTACAAGGCTAATTTCTATAAAGGATACGGGGCGGGCGCGGAGAAGTTCGGTTGCGCGCAGCGCAATGCGTTTGAAGGGCCCCTTCCTCAGAAACAACAGCCTGCGGTCGGAGTACAAGGTCAATCGGCCACCCCACCGTCCGGGGCAGGACAAAACCAACCGACCATCCTACCTCCGTCCGAACCGGTTGCTCCGCCCGTGAACGGCCCTGCGGTTCCGATGCCCCAACCTATTGGCTCACCGGGCGTTGACACGTCCACGGCCGACACGGGTTCGTGTACGTCTGGATCCATTGCCTGCTCCATGGGAGCAGCGCCGGGCGCGGATACCGGGACACAGCCGACGGATACCGGGATCATGCCAGCGGATACCGGGACACAGTCGGCGGACGCCGGGACCATGTTGGCGGATACCGGGAGCGGGAGCTCGCAGCCGCCGATGCTTGCCGACAGCTCGCAGGCCGACACCGGGACGTCTGCAACCGGCTGAAGAATTAAAGAAGAGCGGATACTGAAATGTTCAGCAATGACGCTCGGCATCAAAGGATCAAACGAGCGGCGGGGCTCAGTGCGGTCGTGGTAACGGCGATGAGTACGCTCCTCGGCGTCACTGACACAGCCTTGGCGAAGACGGTCCCGACCGCCGTGAGCGGATCAGTGGTCCCATCACAATCGGATGGTCACAGCCCTTCGTTCTGGCTTGGCTACCACGACGCCGGGGGCTGCAATCCCAATGATCCGCCTTCGAACCTGACAAGCTCCCAGCGAGCCCAATATAACGAGGGCTGGGGCTGGGGTCGTAGGTGGTGTAAACAAAAGGGACCTATTGAAATGCCGCCCGCTGAGGCGCCTCCGATTTCGCCGCCCAGGGTGGAAAAATTTCCACTCGGCACGACAGTTACAACTACCATTATTGAGCCCAATACCGGGCCAGGGCTGTATCCGTATACTTCGCAGCCGCCAATATCGGAGCCGCCTTCTCAGCCGTCGACACCGTCGACGACAACATTGCCACCGGCTTCTCAGTCGCCGGCCGCAGCACCACCGGCTTCTCAACCGCCGGCCGCGACGCCGCCCTCTTCGCCGCCGGCAACGCCGACCACGACGCCTGGCCCGGAGGTGTCGGTTCCCTCGGGTCCCGGCTCTTGCACGCCTGGATCTATTGCCTGCTCCATGGGAGCGGCGCCGGGCGCGGACACCGGGACGCAGCCGGCGGATACCGGGAGCGGGAGCCCGCAGCAGCCGATGCTTGCCGGCACCTCACAGGCCGACACCAGTGGCTTGTCCGGTCAATCCGATCAAACCGGCTCGTTCGGCGCTGGCGCGCCTGACACAGGCTCGCCAACCAGCCTGTCCGATACATCCGCGTTCGATACTGGCTCGTCCGCGATCGGCTGAGCAGCGCTGCTGCCTCCGACGGACAAGAAGAGCCCCCTCCGTCGATCGGCGAATCAGGAGGGGGCTCCGCGAATCACCTCAGCGAAGACCTTCCGCGCGCGATGCCAGGCGCAGCCGGGTACGGATGAGCGTGTGGGACACCGATCCGCACATCCCCGCCCCGTTCCGGTGGGGCGCCCAGGCGCCGGAGGAACTGGCCGAGCGGGGGCGGGGATTGCACCTCGTCACGATGTACGCGGAGTGCTGGGGCGCGTACCCCATGCGTGGCGGGCTGCCGGGGCAGGGCGGGAAGCTGCTCTGGGTGGAATGCGCGGCGAAGGCGTAGAGGGCACCCCGCACCCAGCGGCCCTGCGCCCGGCGCGCCCGCGCGCCCGCCCCGTGCATCAGCCCGCCGCGTACGTCTCCAGCCACGCCGGGAACTCCGCCAGGGACGACAGGACGACGTCCGCACCCGCCGCCCGGAGTTCCGCCGCGTCGCACGGGCCGGTGGTGACCGCGACCGAGAGGGCGCCGGCGGTGCGGGCGCCGCGTACGTCGCCGGTGTGGTCGCCGACGTAGATGTCGGCGCCGTGCTCGCGCAGGGCGTGGCCCTTCGCCTCGGCCCACAGGCCGCCGATGATCGCGTCGGGGTCGATGCCCAGGTGGGTCATGTGGAGTTCCGCGCTCGGCTGGTGCTTGGCGGTGACGACTATCGTCCGGCCGCCCCGTTCGCGGATCGCCGCGAGCGACTCCCGGGCGCCCGGGAGCGCGGGGCTGGGGGTGATGGCGTATGTGGGGTAGATCTCGCGGTATCGGTCGGCGGTCGCCGCCACCTTGTCGGCGGGGAACCAGTTCCGCAGCTCCTCGTCGACCGGCGGGCCGAGCCTGCTCACCACCAGATCGGCGTCGATCGGCGTCCCTGTTTCGGCGGAAAGTGCCAGGTAGGCGGCCTTGATGCCGGGCCGGGTGTCGAGAAGCGTCATGTCCAGGTCGAAGCCGACCGTCAGGGGGTGCGAAGGCATGACATCCATTGTCCGCGGGGCAGCCGTCACTCCGGCGCCGGTGCGGCGTTCGGGCCCGGAAGGGCGGTGCTTAGACTTAGCCAAGCCTTACCTTTGCACCGTTCGCGCCACTTGTTCTTCGCCACTCGCTCGTCACCACTTGATTGGGTCCGATGTCAGCCGCCGCACCTCGCCGCTCCAGACGCGCACTCGCGACGGCGGCGGCCGTCGCCGCGCTGCTCGTGGCGGTACTTCTCAGTCTGGCCGTGGGGGCCCGCTCCATACCCCCGGCCGAAGTGTTCGACGTCCTGCTGCACGGCGGGCACTCCGACAACGCCGAAGTCATCCGGAACATGCGCGTGCCGCGCACCCTGATCGGGCTGATGGTCGGCGCCGCGCTGGCCATCGCGGGCACGGTGCTCCAGGGCATCACCCGTAACCCCATCGCCGACCCCGGCATCCTCGGCATCAGCCAGGGCGCCTCGGTGGGTGTGGTGCTGGCCATCGCGTACGCCGGGGTCCACAGCCTGACGGGGTACGTGTGGTTCGGCTTCGCGGGGGCCGCGATCGCCTCCGTCGCCGTGTACGCGATCGCGTCGAGCGGGCGCGGCGGTGCCACGCCCGTGAAGCTCGCGCTGGGCGGCGCCGCCATCAACGCCCTGCTGGTGTCGGTGGTCTCGGCGGTGCTGACGACCAAGGCGTCCGCGCTGGACGAGTTCCGCTTCTGGCAGGTCGGCTCGATCGCCGGGCGCGAGGCCGAGGTGGCGCAGCAGATCTGGCCGTTCCTGCTGATGGGGATCCTGCTCGTGCTTTCCGTCGCGCGGGGGCTCGACGCGCTGGCGCTCGGCGAGGACGTCGCGAAGGGACTCGGGCAGAACGTCGCGGCGGTCCGGGTCGTCGGCGGGCTCGGGGCCACGGTGCTGACCGGTGCCGGTGTCGCGGCGGCCGGGCCGATCGCGTTCATCGGGCTGGCCGTACCGCACATCGCCCGCGCGGTCGTCGGCTCCGACCACCGCTGGGTGCTGCCGATGGCCGCGCTGATCGGGCCCGTGATGCTGCTGGTGTCGGATGTGATCGGCCGCGTCCTCTTCCCGCCGAGCGAGGTCCCGGCGGGTGTCATGACGGCGCTGATCGGGGTGCCGTTCCTGGTCGCCCTCGTACGCCGGAAGGCGGTGCCCGCATGAGTGCCGGTACGAAGGTCCGGGCGGAGGTCCGGGTGCGGCCCGCCGGGTACCAGGTCGTACGGATCGGGGCGCGGGGGCGGTTCCTGCTGCACCGGCGGGCGGGCCTGGTCTCCGCCGCGCTCGTCGTGCTGCTGGCCGCCGTCTGTGTCGCGTACCTCTGCGTCGGCGAGAGCTTCGTCGCGCCCGGCGAGGTCGTGAAGGTGGTGCTGGGGCAGCCGTCCCCGGACGAGCTGGTCGTCGGCACGCTGCGGCTGCCGCGGATGACCGTGGGGCTGCTGGTCGGCCTGGCCTTCGGGATCGCCGGTGCGCTGATCCAGACCGTCGCCCGCAACCCCCTCGCCAGCCCCGACATCATCGGTATCAGCCAGGGCGCGAGCGCGCTCACGGTCGGCGCGATGACCTTCGGCATCACCTCGTACACCGTGCTGCCGTACCTCTCCGTCATCGGTGGGGTGGCCGCGGCTGCGCTGGTGTACGTCTTCGCCTGGCGCGGCGGGCTGCACGCCACCCGCTTCGTCCTCATCGGCATCGGCATCGCCATCGCGCTGCGCTCGGTCACCACGCTGTTCCTGACGAAGGGCGACTACCTGGTCGCCCAGCAGGCCCAGATCTGGATGACCGGCTCGCTCAACGGGCGCGGCTGGGCCGAGGCAGCGCCGATCGGCTGGACGCTGCTGATCCTGCTGCCCGCCGTGCTGTGGGCCGCCCGCGCCCAGCGCTCCGTCTCGATGGACGACGACACCGCGACCGCGCTCGGGGTGCGGCTGGGGCGGGTACGGCTGGGTCTGGTGGCGCTCGGCGTGATCCTGGCGTCCGTGGCGACCGGCACGGCCGGGCCGGTCGACTTCGTGGCGCTGCTCGCCCCGCAGATCGCCCGCCGGATGACCCGCACCGCGCAGATTCCGCTGCTCTGCTCGGCGCTGCTCGGCGCGGTGATCGTGGTGTTCGCGGACCTGCTGGCGCGCAGGCTCTTCTCGCCAACCGAGCTGCCGGTGGGCGTACTGACGGCGGCGGTCGGCGCCCCGTATCTGATCTGGCTGATCATCCGCGGTCAGCGTGGCGGTCGCGGCCGTAGTGGAGGCACAGCATGAGTTCGACCCCGATGTCCGGCACCACGGTGGCCGGGACGGCATCGACCGGCTCCGCCGCGGCGACGGCCGGCCGGCTCGGCGCGCGGGAGTTGACGCTCGCGTACGAGGACCGCACCGTCGTCGAGGCACTGGACCTCGACGTCCCGGACGGCCGGGTCACGGTCATCGTCGGCCCGAACGCCTGCGGCAAGTCGACCACCCTGCGCGCACTCGGCCGGCTCCTGAAGCCGCGCGGCGGGGCCGTGCTCCTCGACGGCACCGAGCTGTCGAAGATCCCCACGCGGAAGATCGCCCAGTCGATCGGGCTGCTGCCGCAGACCCCGGTGGCCCCGGAGGCGATCACCGTCAGCGACCTCGTCGCCCGCGGGCGCCAGCCGCACCAGCACTGGTGGCAGCAGTGGTCGGACGAGGACGAGCGGGCGGTGACCGACGCGATGGAGCGTACGGATGTCACCGCGCTCGGCGACCGGTCCGTGGACGAGCTGTCCGGCGGTCAGCGCCAGCGGGTCTGGATCGCGATGGCCCTCGCCCAGGAGACCGATCTGCTGCTGCTCGACGAGCCGACCACGTACCTCGACATCGCCCATCAGGTGGAGGTCCTGGACCTGGTGCGCCGGCTCACCGCCCCGGCGGCGGACGGCACCCGCGGCCGGACCGTCGTCACCGTGCTCCACGACCTCAACCAGGCCGCCCGGTACGCGGACCACCTGGTCGCCATGAAGGCGGGCCGGATCGTCGCCGAGGGCGACCCGAAGGACATCGTCACGGCCGGTCTCGTACGCGAGGTCTTCGGACTGGAGGCGGTGATCGTCCCGTGCCCGGTGACGGGTTCGCCTCTCGTGGTGCCGGGTGCGCCGTGGCAGGCCGATACGGGTTCGTGAGCCCGCGCACATCCCCGCTTCCGACTGCCGGCTCCTGACTCCTAAGAAAGGCACCCCATGGCCCTCTCCGTCCGCCGTCCCGTCCGCCGTCGCCATCTCGCTCTCGGCGCCCTCTCGCTGGCCGGCGCGCTCACGCTCGCCGCCTGCGGTTCGTCCGGCTCCGGCTCCGGCTCCGAGGACGGCGGTTCCGCCGCCGCGAAGACCCACACCGTCAAGACGGCCATGGGCGATGTCGAGGTCCCGGTGGACCCCAAGCGCGTCGTGGTGCTGGACACCGGTGAGCTGGACTCCGCGCTGACCCTCGGCGTGCAGCCGGTCGGCGCGACGCACTCGGCGTCGGAGGACGGCTTCCCCTCGTACCTGCCGGCGGACCGGACCGAGGGCATCAAGGAGGTGGGCGAGATCGCCAACCCCGACCTGGAGACCGTCGCCTCGCTGAAGCCGGACCTGATCCTCACCTCCAAGGTCCGTGACGGCGACCGTTACGAGCAGCTGAAGGCGATCGCCCCGACCGTGATGACGGAGTCCACCGGCACGGCCTGGAAGGAGAACTTCCAGCTGCACGCGGAGGCGCTCGGCAAGCGGGCCGAGGCGAAGAAGGCCGTCGCCGACTACGAGGCCCACATCGCGAAGGTGACCGAGGCGGTCGGCGGCAAGGAGAAGGCAGCCGCCACCGAGGTCAACTTCGTCCGCTTCGTCGAGGGTGCCGACATCCGCATCTACGGCAAGCAGAACTACATCGGCTCGGTCCTCGCCGACCTGGGCATGGGCCGCCCCGCGATCGCCGACAAGGCCAAGGACGGCTTCTCGTACGACGTGTCGCCCGAGAGGATCGACCTCGCTGACGCGGACGTCGTCTTCACGTCGACGTACGGCGACCCCGCGAAGGCGGGGACGACGAAGACGATGAACAGCGGCCTGTGGAAGGGGCTGAAGGCGTCCAAGGACGGCAAGGTCTTCAAGGTCGACGACCGCCTGTGGATCGCGGGCATCGGCTACACCGCCGCGAGCCAGATCCTCGACGAGTTCCAGGCGAAGATGACCGGCTGACGTTCCTTCAATTCGAGCGGTGGCGCCCGGGCGTCACGGCCGTGGCCTGCGCGACCGCCACACCAGGTAGAGCGCGGAGGCGACGGCCGCCCCCCGCACCACCCACGGCCACATCTCGCCGATCGCGTCGCTCATCTGCCCGGCCCCGACGGGCTCGCCCCACCGGCCGTCGGTCCTGCCCCACAGCCAGACCAGCGCGCCCGCCGCGACCACGCCCGGCAGCCCCATCGCGGCCCACTTCGCCTCCGCACGGGACAGCGTGCGCGAGCTGTACGCGAGGAGCCAGCCGCCCGCCAGGGCCAGCCAGGACCCCGTCACGGCGCCCGCCACCAGCAGCACGGCGGCGAGCAGCAGCAGCGGGTGGGAGAAGCCGTGGCCGCCCGCCCCGCGCTCGCGCGGCGCACGGCGGCCGAGGCGCAGAAGCCGGCGGCGGCGCGGCGCCTCCTCCTCCGTTTCCCCCGCTGCTCCCTCTTCCTCCGCGTCTGCCGCGTCCTGCTCGTCCCGTTCCTCGTCCTCCGCCGCGCGCGGGCGCGGCACCGCGCCCCGGGGCGGCGGCGGCTTCATCATGTCCGGGATCTCGACGCCGCCGACGAACCCGGGCACATCGACCCCGGCACCGAACGGCCCCGGTTCGACCCGCCACCAGTCGGCCTCGCTCCCGGACGGCCCCAGTTCGTCCGTACCGGCCATGTGCGGCGGCGACGGCACCCGGCCGGCCGGCGCGGGGGGCTCTTCCGGCGCACCGGGTCCGGGCTCCTCGGGCCGCGACGCGCCCTTGCCGGAACTGTCTTTGCCGTCCTTCCGGAGCATCCCCTTGCGCGGACGGGGAATGCTGCGTCCTTCGTCCGCCGCGGGCTCCGGCCGCCCCGCGAGCTCCACCGTCCCGTCGCCCGACGCGGCCGCGGCGGCCACCAGTTCGTCCGGTTCGCCGAGCCTCCCGATGATGCGGCGGACCGCCGCCGGACTGTCCCCGGACTGCTTTCCGCGCTGCCGGTCGATCTCGCCCCGGAGCGTCGAGACCAGCCTCATCCGGGCGGCCGAGGACAGTTGTTGCTGCTGTGCCAGGTCCCCGACCCGGCTCAGATAGTCGTAGACCAGCTGGTCGCTCTCGATCCCCACGCGATCGTTCCCCTCTACCGCCCTGCACCGACGGTAGCGCCCTGAGAGCCTCTCAGGCCTGTCCGGAGCGACTACCGTGGGACGGATGGGGATGACCACACCACCGCGGACGCTCGCCGAAGCGCTCCGGGCCCGGGACGACGAGTCGTTGGCCGGGCTGCTGAGCGCCCGCCCCGATCTCCTCAACCCGGTGCCCGGCGACATCACCCAGCTCGCGACGAGGGCCGGCACCCGCGCCTCCGTCGTACGCGCGCTGGAGCATCTCGACAAGTTCACCCTGCAGACCGCCGAGGCGCTCGCGGTGGCCGCCGACCCCGCCCCGTACGGGACGCTGCTCGGCCTGCTCACCGGCGACGGCCGGGACGACGGCGAGCACCGCGACGACGCGGGGTCGGCGATCGCCGACGCGCTGCCCGGCGCCCTGGCCACGCTGCGCGAACAGGCCCTCGTCTGGGGGGAGGACGAGCGGCTGCGGCTGGTGCGCACGGCGCGCGAGATCCTCGCGCCGTCCCCGCAGCACGCCTCCCCCACCGGTCTCGGGCCGACCGTCGCCGAGGCGACCTCCGGCATGTCCCCGGGGCGCCTCCAGGAGATCCTGGCCTCGGCCGGGCTGCCCGCCACGCACGACCCGGTCTCCGCCGTGACCGCCCTGTCCGCGCTCTTCACCGACCGGGCCAGGATGGGCGAGCTGCTGGACTCCGCCCCGGCCGAGGCCCTGTCCGTGCTGGACCGGCTGGTGTGGGGGCCGCCGTACGGGGAGGTGACCCCGAACCCCACTCCGCCCGTGAAGTGGCTGCGCGACCACGGGCTGCTGCTGCCGGTGTCGACCCGTACCGTGGTGCTGCCCCGCGAGGCCGCCCTGCATCTGCGGGCGGGACGTGCCCACCGCGTGCCGGAGCCGCGGCCGCCGGCCGTGGAGGCGGTCGCCAACCGCGATCCACAGGCTGTGGACAGCGCCGCGGCCGGTCAGGCGCTGCTGGCCGTGAACACCGTCGAGGAGCTCCTGAAGAGCTGGAACGGCGGCGGGCCCCCGATACTGCGGGCCGGCGGACTCAGCGTCCGCGAGCTGAAGAAGGCCGCCACCGTACTGGAGGTCCCCGAGCCGGTCGCCGCGTTCTGGGTCGAACTCGCCTACGCGGCCGGGCTGCTGGCCTCCGACGGGGAGGCCGACGAGCGGTACGCGCCGACGCCCGCGTACGACGACTGGGCCGACCTGCCCGCCCAGGAACGCTGGACGCGCCTCGCCACCGCCTGGCTCGCCGCCACCCGCACGCCGGGCCTGGTCGGCGGCCAGGACGCCAAGGGCCGGGCCCTGTCCGCGCTGGGCCCCGAACTCGACCGCTCCGCCGCCCCGGAGGTACGCCACCGGGTCCTCGCCCTCCTCGCCGCCCTGGAACCCGGCACCGCCCCCGACCCGGAGACCGTCCTCGCCCGGCTGCGCTGGGAACGCCCCTTGCGCGGCGCCGCCGCCTCGGCCGGGGACACCACGGATCTGCGGTCCCGGATCGCCCTGTGGACGCTCAACGAGTCCGAGCTCCTCGGCATCACCGGCCGCGGCGCGCTCGCCGCGCACACCCGCGCCCTGCTCGACGCCGGACCGGCCGAGGCCGCCGCGCTGCTCGCGCCGCTCATCCCCGAGCCGCTGGACCACGTGCTGCTCCAGGCCGACCTGACGGCCGTCGCCCCCGGCCCGCTGGAACGCCCCCTGGCCGCCACGCTCTCCGCCCTCGCGGACATCGAGTCGAAGGGCGGCGCGACGGTCTACCGCTTCACCCCCGGCTCCGTGCGCCGCGCCCTGGACGCCGGGCAGTCCGCGGCCGACCTGCACGCCTTCCTCGCCGCCCACAGCCGCACACCCGTCCCGCAGCCGCTCAGCTACCTCATCGACGACGTCGCCCGCCGCCACGGCCACCTCCGGATCGGCGCCGCCTCCTCGTACGTGCGCTGCGACGACGAGGCCGTGCTGAACGAGATCCTGGCCGACAAGCGCTCGGCCACCCTGCGGCTGCGCCGCCTCGCACCGACCGCGCTGGCCGCCCAGGTCGACCCGGCGTCCCTGCTGGAGGGGCTGCGCGACATGGGGTACGCCCCGGCCGCCGAGTCCGCCGAGGGCGATGTCCTGATCACCCGCGCGGGCGCCCGCCGCACCCCGCCCCGCACCGCACCCGTCCCCGTCCCCGAGGGCCCTCCGGTGCCCGACGCCACCCTGCTCGGTGCGGCGGTCCGGGCGATCCGGGCCGGGGACACGGCCGCCACCGTGGTCCGCAAGGACGCCCCGGAGTCCCCCGGCGCTCCCGCGGCCACACCCGGCGCCCTGCCCCGTACGACCTCCGCCGAGACCCTCGCCACCGTCCAGGCCGCCGCGATGACCGGTTCGGCGCTCTGGATCGGCTACGTGAACGCGGACGGGGCCGCCAGCCAGCGCGTGATCGCCCCGGTCCGGGTCGAGGGCGGCTTCGTCACGGCCTACGACCACACGGCGGACGAGGTCCGCACGTACCCGCTGCACCGCATCACCGGCGTCGCGGAACTGGCGGACGACCAGACGGCGTGAGGTTGCGGCGCGTCCCTGTCCCCGTCCCCGTCCCCGTCGCGGCAGTGCGCGCGAATCGGAGGCGTGCCCGCTCTTCGAAGGGCAGACTCTGGTGTGTCCACGACGCTGGAGGGGGATGTCATGCGGCGCACCGATGCGGCCAGGCAGCTGGGGGGATTCGTCCGTGAGCACCGTACCGACGGGGGCAGAAGGCTGCGGCAGGCCGGAGTCCTGCTCTTCGTCGGAGCGGCGGGCATGGCCTTCGGGATACCGGTGACCATCGCGTCGATCGGCACCACCGACGGCGCTCCGCAGCTGGCCGGCCTGCTGCTCGGCGTCGGGCTGGTGGGGCTGGGCCTGGGGATCTGGCGGCTGGTCCAGGGCGTCCGTACCCGTGAGCAGAGCTTCGACGTCCACGAGCGTGGACTGACCCACCGCGTGGCGGGCACCGCCACCCTGATCCCGTGGCAGGACATCGCGTCCGTCGGCGCGCGGGGCGAGGACGGCCGGCCGCTGGCCGAGGCCCGCGGCATGGGCTTCACCTGCAATTTCACGCTGACCGACGGACGCACGATCCGTATCGACAGCTTCACCGAGGACGCCCGGCAGCTGGCGGTGACCGCCCATCGCGCCGTACACCTCGGCCAATTCCCCGAAGGACGCGGCCACCGCCGGAGGGACTGACCGGCGGGTGAGGGCACCGGCGTGTACGCCCACACCCGGCACGACCGCGCCCGCATGCGGCACACTGGACGTTTGGCCGCATCCGTGGCCGTACCCCGCAGAAAGGGCCGACGCGCGTGACCGGACCCCTCATCGTCCAGAGCGACAAGACGCTGCTCCTCGAAGTCGACCACGACCGGGCCGACGCCTGCCGTCGTGCCATCGCGCCCTTCGCCGAGCTGGAGCGAGCGCCCGAGCACATCCACACCTACCGGCTGACCCCGCTCGGGCTGTGGAACGCGCGGGCCGCCGGGCACGACGCCGAGCAGGTCGTCGACGCGCTCGTGCAGTACTCGCGCTATCCCGTTCCGCACGCGCTGCTCGTCGACATCGCCGAGACGATGGCCCGGTACGGCCGCCTCACCCTGTCCAAGCACCCGGTCCACGGCCTGGTGCTGACCTCCACCGACCGGCCCGTGCTGGAGGAGATCCTCCGCTCGAAGAAGGTGCAGCCGCTGGTCGGGGCGCGGATCGACCCGGACACGGTGGCGGTGCACCCGTCCGAGCGCGGGCAGATCAAGCAGACGCTGCTGAAGCTGGGCTGGCCGGCCGAGGACCTGGCCGGTTACGTGGACGGCGAGGCGCACCCCATCGATCTCGCCGAGGACGGCTGGGCGTTGCGGCCGTACCAGAAGCAGGCCGTCGAAGGGTTCTGGCACGGCGGCTCGGGTGTCGTCGTGCTGCCCTGCGGTGCGGGCAAGACGCTGGTCGGGGCCGGTGCGATGGCCCAGGCCAAGGCGACCACGCTGATCCTGGTGACGAACACCGTCTCGGCCCGGCAGTGGAAGCACGAGCTGGTGAAGCGGACCTCGCTGACCGAGGACGAGATCGGCGAGTACAGCGGTACCCGCAAGGAGATCCGGCCGGTCACCATCGCCACGTACCAGGTGCTGACGACGCGTCGCAAGGGCGTCTACCCGCACCTGGAGCTGTTCGACTCCCGCGACTGGGGGCTGGTGATCTACGACGAGGTGCACCTGCTGCCCGCACCCGTCTTCAAGTTCACCGCCGATCTCCAGGCCAGGCGGCGGCTCGGCCTCACGGCGACGCTGGTGCGTGAGGACGGCCGCGAATCGGACGTCTTCTCGCTCATCGGACCCAAGCGGTTCGACGCCCCGTGGAAGGAGATCGAGGCGCAGGGCTACATCGCGCCGGCCGACTGCGTCGAGGTGCGGGTCAATCTGACGGACTCGGAGCGCCTCGCGTACGCGACCGCCGAGGCAGAGGAGAAGTACCGGTTCTGTGCGACGACCGCGACGAAGCGGAAGGTGACGGAGGCGCTGGTGCGCAAGCACCGCGGCGAGCAGACCCTGGTCATCGGGCAGTACATCGACCAGCTCGACGAACTGGGTGAGCACCTGAACGCCCCGGTGATCAAGGGCGAGACGAGCAACGCCCAGCGCGAGAGGCTCTTCGACGCGTTCCGGGAGGGCGAGCTCAACGTCCTGGTCGTCTCGAAGGTCGCGAACTTCTCCATCGACCTGCCGGAGGCGACCGTCGCCATCCAGGTCTCGGGGACGTTCGGCTCGCGCCAGGAGGAGGCGCAGCGCCTGGGCCGGGTGCTGCGGCCGAAGGCGGACGGGCACGAGGCGCGGTTCTACTCGGTGGTCGCGCGCGACACGATCGACCAGGACTTCGCGGCGCACCGCCAGCGGTTCCTGGCCGAGCAGGGGTATGCGTACCGGATCGTGGACGCGGACGAGCTGCTGACGGAGAACACCGAGAACTGAGACAGCGGTCGAGGGCGGCGGTCAGCTGCTGAAGACCAGCAGGGGCAGCAGGGACGCCGCGATCACCGCGTGCGGCAGGAGCGCGAAGGCCGTGGCCCGACGACGGGCCGCGGTCCAGCGCGAGCGCCACGGCAGCACCCACGTGACGAGCAGGCCCAGAGGCGTCACGTACGGAATCGACCTGATGGCGGCCCCCATGACGGTGCGGGTGGCGTCGGCGCCCCAGGAGCAGCCGTCGTGCACGTCGCAGTCGCCGGGGCCCATGAAGGCGAAGAGGACGGCCATCAGTGCCGCGTAGGAGAGGATCACCGCGGCCACGGTGGCGATGGCGGGGGCGATCCAGCCGTCGAGGCGGATGGGGTCCTCGGGCGGTGTGGGCTTCGTCGGGGCGGGGTTCTCCATACCGCTACCCAATCCCGGGGCAGGGCCGGACCACCTCCGGTCGGATACTCACACCGGGGATGTTCCGGGTACTCAGTGCTCGTGGCGGCGGACGCCCGCCTCCTCCGGGTACTCGCCGAGCACGACCACGCCGAACGCGGCGCGGGCGAAGACCTTGACGGCACGGACCGCGTCGCCGACACGGTGGGTGCGGTGGTGACCGGTGGCCGCGGTCGCGCCGTGCGCGGGGCCGGTCCTGCGGGGGCTCAGAAGGACTGTGCTCATGTCTTCCATGGTCCTGCGCCCGGCCGGTACGGGCATCGGCCCGCGGGCTGAATCCGGCGGGGGCGCGGGTGGACCCACGGGCGGAAACCGGCGGTGGTCCGGTAGGTCTGCGGTCGCATGCCGTCCCCTACGGGATGGATCCGGCGGGCGGGATCGATGTTCCCGGCGGTAATTCGTTCGCCCTCGGCGGCCTCGGTCTATACAATCGCCGGTCTGCCCGCCTCCCGCACCGTGGTACCGGCAGCGGCCCGCGAGGGCCCGCCGGCAGCCGGGGGAGCGCCGCCGACCGGACGGAAACCGGCCGACAGCCGTACGCGCACCCGCTGCGCGTACCCGTGATCGATCCCCGAGCGGACCGCATCGCCCCCGAGCACCGTCCGGGGCCGGATGCGGTCCGCCGTCCTGCGTTGAACAGCCGGAGGCAACACCGTGCCCGCGCACGAACACGAGAGCGACACCACCAACGATCCGCTGGCTCGCGAACGCGCCCATCTCACCGCGTCCCGCGGCGCGCTGCGCGCCATGCGCGAGGACGCCCAGGCCCTGGACATCCGCGATGTCACCGCGAACTGGGTCAACGCGGCAGTACTTCAGGCCCAGATCGACGAGCGCATCAAGTCGCTCGCCGATCTCGCCCACACCCCGCTCTTCTTCGGGCGCCTGGACTATCTGCACCGGGTCGGTGCAGATCAGGCCGAGGGTGCGGAGGGCGAGCAGTTCTACATCGGGCGCCGTCATGTCCACGATGCCGACGGCGACCCGATGGTCATCGACTGGCGCGCGCCCGTCTCGCAGCCGTTCTACCGGGCGTCCAAGAAGGACCCTCAGGACGTGGGGCAGCGCCGCCGGTTCGGCTACACCGGCGGTGAGCTGACCGCGTACGAGGACGAGCACCTCACCGATCCCGCCGAGGCCGAGCAGACGAGCAAGCTCCTCCAGGCGGAGATCGAGCGGCCGCGCGTCGGTCCGATGCGGGACATCGTCGCGACGATCCAGCCGGAGCAGGACGAGATCGTCCGCAGCGAGCTCGGCGGAACGGTGTGCGTGCAGGGTGGTCCCGGCACCGGCAAGACGGCCGTGGGCCTGCACCGGGTGGCGTATCTGCTGTACGCGCACCGCGAGCGGCTGGCCCGTACCGGCACGCTGGTCATCGGGCCGAACCGGTCCTTCCTCCAGTACATCGAGCAGGTGCTGCCGGCCCTCGGCGAGCTGGCGGTGCAGCAGGCGACCGTCGACGATCTGGTGACGGCCGGCATCGAGGTGCGCGGCACGGACACGGCGGCCGCCGCCGTCGTCAAGGGCGACGCCCGGATGGCCGAGGTGCTGCGGCGGGCGATCCGTTCGCATGTGACGCCCCCGGTGGAGCCGGTCGTGGTGGTGCGCGGTTCGCGGCGCTGGCGGGTGCCCGCGTACGAGGTCGCGGAGATGGTCGACGAGCTGCTGGCCCGCGACATGCGGTACGGCTCCGCCCACGAAGCGCTTCCGCAGCGCATCGCGCACGCCGTCCTGGTCCGGATGGAGGAGGCGGGCGAGGCCCCCGACGACCGGGTGCAGAACGCGGTGGCCCGCAACCCCGCCGTGAAGGCGGCCGTGAAGGCGATCTGGCCGGCCGTCGACCCGGCGAAGCTGGTGCTCCGGCTGCTGTCCGACGCCGAGTTCCTGGCCGCCCACGCCCAGGGGTTGCTCAGCGAGGACGAGCAGAAGGCGATCCTGTGGACGCTGCCTGGATCCGGTAGAAGGGCGGCCCGCAGCGTGAAGTCGGCGAAGTGGTCGGCGGCGGACGCGGTGCTGATCGACGAGGCGAACGACCTGGTGGCGCGTACGCACTCGCTCGGCCATGTGGTGCTCGACGAGGCGCAGGACCTGTCGCCCATGCAGTACCGGGCGGTGGGCCGCCGCTGCACGACCGGTTCGGCGACGGTCCTCGGCGACCTGGCGCAGGGCACGACGCCGTGGTCGACGGAGAGCTGGGCTCAGGCGCTGCACCATCTCGGCAAGTCGGACGCGGTGGTGGAGGAGCTGACGGCGGGCTTCCGTGTGCCGCGCGAGGTGATCGCGTACGCCTCGCGGCTGCTGCCGGTGATCTCGCCGGGCCTCGCGGCGGTGGAGTCGGTGCGTGAGTCGCCGGGTTCGCTGGAGGTACGGGAGGTGGCCGGTCCGGCGGAGCTGGACGCGGCGGTGCTGGCGAAGTGCGAGGAGTCCCTGAAGCGGGAGGGTTCGATCGGCCTGATCGCGGCCGACGCCCGGATCCCCGCGCTGGCCGAGGCCCTGAGCGCGGCGGGCCACGCGTACCTCTCCCCCGGCGAGGAGACGACCGCCGAGTCCCGGCTGACCCTGGTCCCGGCGTCGCTGGCGAAGGGCCTGGAGTACGACTACGTGGTACTGGACGAGCCGGCCGCGGTGGTCGACGGCGAGCCGGACGAACGGACGGGCCTGCGCCGCCTGTACGTGGCGCTGACGCGAGCGGTGTCGGGGCTGACGGTGGTGCACGCGGCGGAGTTGCCGGACGAGCTGCGACCGTAGTCGTCTCCGGCGCCGAGGGGGGTGGGGGGGGGGGGGGGGGGGCCCCCCCGCCCCCCCCCCCCCCCCCCCCCCCCCCCGCCCCCCCCCCCCCCCCCCCCCCCCCCCCCCCCCCCC